>NZ_CP071612.1:2920454-3237727 GCF_017357245.1 Rhizobium bangladeshense
TCAAGCTGCTCGGTGCCGGCCAGCGGGTCACGCGCCACCAGGGCGCCCCCAGCTACGCGTTCTGAGCTTGAAAGCCCGTCCGTCTCCTCCCTCCCGGACAGGCCTTATTGGAATGCAGTAGAGCCCGCTCGAGCGCTCCTCCTCCTTCGAGCTCGCGGGCATTGACCGGAAAACCGGTCCAAGGCGGTGCCATCGGCACCGCCTTTTTTTGTTATGGGCGAGTTTTAATATCTTCGGAGCAGTGCAAGAACGATTTGGCTTTGGTGAGATGCAACATCCCTTGACGAGCACAGGGATGAGGGAGAGACGCCGCGCCTCAGACAAACCCGCTGCAGACCCAGCCCAAAAACTTACGGCCGGTCGAAATGGATGGTCACCCAGCCGTTCCGCCAGATCGTCCTGACATGACGAAGTCTGGCGCCGCTATAGGCGGCAATCACCTTCCACCGCTGCGCCGCTAGAATGCCCGAAAGGATCACCGATCCGCCGGGCGCAAGATGCGTGGCGAGCTTTGGCGCCATTCGGATCAGTGGCCGGGCGAGAATATTGGCGATGATCAGATCGAAGGGACCATGCGCCGAGAAGGCCGTTGAATGAAAACCCGGCGCGGTCCTCGTGACAATACCCGACGCGATGCCGTTGCGTCGCACGTTCTCGGCCGCGACCCGCGTCGCCACCGGATCGATATCGGTCGCAAGCACCGGTATGTTCTTAAGCTTGCGCACGGCGATCGCCAGAACGCCGCTGCCGGTGCCGAGGTCGAGTGCGTTGGAGACCGGGCGCGAACGCACCACGGCATCGATCACCTCAAGGCAGCCGGCCGTTGTGCCGTGATGGCCGGTGCCGAAGGCCTGGCCGGCATCGATCTCGATGGCGATGTCACCAGGACGGACCTTATCGCGGTCATGCGATCCATGCACCAGGAAGCGCCCTGCCCTGACGGGCTTCAGCCCTTCCAGCGATTTCGCCACCCAATCGACGTTGGGGATGACTTCTCGCGACAGCTGAGCATGGGGAAAAGCGTCCTTCAGCGCCGCTTCGATGCGAGAGCGCACATCCGTCTCATCCTCGGCCATCATGTAGACCGAGGCCTCCCAGATATCCTTCTTCTCATCGATTTCGGTGGTGCCAATGGCAAAGTCTTCTTCGCCGAAGACTTCGGTCAGGAGGTCGAGGATCGCTTCTGCCTGGCTTTCGGTCGTCGATACGTAAAGGCGGATTTCACTCACGATAGGCGATCTTTCCGGTTTCCGTTGCCCGCCGCCGGTCGAGCCAACGCCCTATCACGCTGGAGCCGTCATCCCTTGTTGACGAGATTCTCCAGCTTCTTTACCGCCGTGTCCGGATTTTCGCCATAGGCGATCGTTCCGGAAAACCGCCCGGCCGAATCAAGCAGGAAAACCGAAGCCGTATGGTCCATCGTATAGTCGCCATTCGGGTCCTTCTCATCGACCGGCACCTTCTTGGCATAAACGCGGAAACCTTTGATGACTTCGGCAATCTTGTCCGGCGGGCCCGAAATGCCGGTAATGCGTTTGGAAACGTTGGAGACATATTGGTCCACGATCTCCGGCGTATCGCGCTCCGGATCGACGGTAATGAAATAGGCCTGCAATTTGTCACCCTTGGGATCGACCTTCTCCATCCAGCCGTTCAGCTCGAACAGCGTCGTCGGGCAAACTTCCGGGCAATGGGTAAAGCCGAAGAACAGGGCCGTCGGCTTGCCGCGCAGCGCCTCCTCGGTGATCGGCTGGCCGCTCTGGGAAACGAGCGTGAAGGGCACGCCAAAGGGTGGTTCCGCCACGACGTCCCGCGACTTCATCGAATAGCTAACCACGCCGAGAACCCCGGCAAGTATCAGAACACCAACCCAGACGGCGATGCGAAATGTCTTCATTGACGTGATCCTCGATCCGAGACGGCCATGTCCCCGCCGGCGTGATTATAGTCTCGGCCGGCCGCGCGCAATTCAAGAGTGCGTTTTCTGACCCGTGATTAATTGTCTCACGGGCAGAATCTGTCCAAGGCGGAAAAACCGTCAAACCGGAAGTGGCGCCGATCAAACGCAGCGTGTTTTGAACCCTTTACCTTCAAGACAAACAGATCGTCCCAAGAGAACATCGTTAGGAAAGGCTTAAATCGTCATCTCTATATTTAGCAGTGCGTGCGGCCTGATCGAGCCGTTCTGACATGAAGTCTGCCGAGTGGCGAAAACCCCGGACGTCCGCATGAGGGTAGGAAAAACATAAACCCGAGCGGTTTGTGGAGGGGTCTTTTCATGGCGAATTCATCAGTGCGCAAGAGCCTATCGGTCAGCCAGAGGCTCTGGACGCTCGGTGGCGCGGCCTTCGTCGGTTTCGGCACGATGCTCGGCGTCGGCTGGTACGAGAACATGCGGGTCGACGCGGCCCTGCACCGCGCCACCGAGATCCAGGCAAGCGTCAATCATCTCGGCGATATGCGGCTTGCGAATCTGACAATGGTCTTGGCTGCCATGGATATTATTGTCGACAAGGATAGAAAGGTCGTCGAGCCTGCGCGCATCAAACTGATCGGCGATTCGCTGACTGCTCTTTCCAGTGGCTCAAGGGAAATGCGCCTTCTTGCCGGGGAAATGCACGACGAGGCGCTGTTGAAGAGTTATGACGCTGATGTCGCCGCAATCGGCAAGGCAATACAGGTCGATCTGATCGCGCTGGTCCAACAGGGAGCACCCGATGCGGAATTCGACAAGATTGACGACACGATCGACGGCGCCGGCGAGGAGCTAACTGCAACGCTCGACAAGCTCGCCGCTGACGGCACCGTCTTCGCCAAGCAGCATGTCGAGCTCGCCAACGCCGTATCGCGGGAGGCCCTCATCCTGCAGATCGGCCTCGGCGTCTTGGCTATCCTCACTATGGGCATCCTGCAATATGTCCACGGCGGTTCGATCCGGCGCGGTATCGGCGCCGTGCGCCAAAGCATGCAGCACATCATGAACGGCGATCTAGCCAGCGACGTTCCGGAAAAGAACCGCGGCGACGAAATCGGCGAAATGGCGCGCGCCGCCGACAGCTTTCGACTCGCCGCCATTGAAAAGCGCGACCTTGAAGCCCAGACCCAGACGGACAGGCAACGCAGCGATGCCGAGCAACGTGCCCGCGAAGCCGCCAAGCTAGCCGAAGCCGAAGCCCTGAACGCCGCTGTCACCGCTCTCGGCGCCGGCCTCACCCGCTTGTCGGGCGGGGACGTGACCGTAACTATCGAACAACCTTTCCGCGACGAGCTGGAGCGCTTGCGCCTCGACTTCAACCAGACGACCGCAACGCTGCGCAAAGCGATGAGCGACATCGCCATCAATAGTAGCTCGATCGAGGCGAACAGCCGCCAGATGCGCGCCGCCGCCGACGATCTCGCCAAGCGGACCGAGCAACAGGCCGCCTCGCTGGAAGAAACGTCGGCCGCCCTCGACCAGATCACCGCCACCGTCCGCAACGCCACCAGCCGCGCCGAGGAAGTGGGCCACATGGTCTCGCATACTCGCGAGAATACAGCGAAATCGGACATCGTCGTCGGTAATGCGATGGCCGCGATGGAGCGAATCGAGGGTGCCTCCCGCGAGATCGGCAAGATCATCAACGTCATCGACGAGATTGCGTTCCAGACGAACCTCTTGGCGCTTAATGCCGGTGTCGAGGCAGCGCGCGCCGGCGAGGCTGGCAAGGGTTTCGCTGTTGTCGCCCAGGAAGTGCGCGAACTCGCCGGCCGTGCCGCGGGTGCTGCCAAGGACATCAAGGCCTTGATCGGCAAATCCGGCGAGGAAGTGAAGGTCGGCGGCGAACTGGTGACGGCCGCAGGTGAAGCGCTTCGCCAGATCGGCGAGGATGTTCTGCGCATCGACGAACATGTTAAGTCAATCGTAACCTCTGCGCGCGAACAATCGGTCGGACTGAACGAAATCAACACTTCAATCAGCCAGATGGATCAGGTCACGCAGAAGAACGCGGCCATGGTGGAAGAGACGAATGCCGCAAGTCATACGCTCGCCATCGACGCGGAAAACCTGACGCAGCTGGTCAAGCAGTTCAAAACCGGCGAGGGCATGACCGCCCGGCAACCGCCGCGAGAGGCAACCGCCGCCTCGCATTCAAGACCATCTCCCGCGCGCAACCTGATCGGCAAAGTCGCGGGCGCATTCAACGGCGGTTCCGCCGCCAAGGCTATCGCTCCCCCCGCCGGGGACAACTGGGAAGAATTCTGATCATGAACAACAACGCCATCAAGCAGTCAGGCGCCTACCTCGAAATCGTCTCGTTCCATCTGGGCGACCAGGAATTCTGCATCGACATCATGGCCATCCGCGAAATCCGCGGCTGGGCGCCGGTGACGCCGATGCCGCATACTCCGCCCTACGTGCTGGGCCTCATCAACCTGCGCGGTGCAGTGATCCCGGTCATCGACATGGCCTGCCGCCTTGGCATGAAGATGACGGAGCCCTCCGAGCGTTCGGCGATCATCGTCACCGATATCGCCGGCAAGCTGGTCGGTCTGCTGGTCGAGCAGGTTTCCGACATGATGACGATCAAGAGCGAAGACCTTCAGCCGCCGCCGGAGATCATTCCGGAAGCTCAGCGCGCCTTCTGCCGCGGCATCGTCGCACTTGAGAAGACCATGGTCTGCTTCCTGAACCTCGATACCGTCATTGCGGACGAACTGAATCAGGCTGCTTGATATTTTGCCGGGAAAATAAGATCGCGGAGGCCCGGCTCGTCCGGGCCTTTCGCTTTGGAAGACGCGACTGATCTGACCTATTGAACCAGATGCCCCCTCTCCTCCCTCATCTCTGTGCTTGTCACAGCGATCCAGCCACCGCGCGTCTGCGCGGTGAATGACCTTCTGCTCGCGCAGAGAGTCTCCTGCGCCCAAGGACTTTGGCGCGCCGGATTCCTGTGACGAGCACAGGGATGAGGGATTTGGGGAGACACTCGCACCCTTCCTAAAATCCGCAACCCTACTGCGGCTTCCCATTCCTCCAGATCACGTTCTGCCCATAGAGTGGAATGGTCGAGATCGACATCTTCGCCGAACCATCAGTGAGTTCCCGCGAATGGGCGAGATAGATCAGCGTGTCGTTGGTCTTGTCGTAAATGCGGTTGACAACGAGCGTCTTCCAGATCAGCGACATGCCCTGGCGGAACACCTCGCTGCCGTCCTTTGAGAGATCGATATTACCGATCTCGACCGGCCCGGTCTGCCGGCAGGCGATCGAATTGTTGGATGGATCCTCGAACCAGTTGCCGTTCTTGAGCCGGTCGATCAGGCTGCGATCGAAATAAGTGACATGGCAGGTGACGCCCCTGACCTCCGGATCGGACACCGCCTCGACAATGATATCGTTGCCGATCCAGTCGACCCCGACCTTGCCGACGACCTCGGCCGGGGCTGCGCCCGCTGAAAGCGCGAGAAAAGAAAGGGCAGCAAGGAAAAGATTACGCGGCTTGGACATAGCGGCTCCCTGGAGCGCAGCGCGTCCGACGGGACGCGCCTAAGGCGCTCTATCGCTTTATTGGCGCTTTGTAGATAAGTACGCGCCCATGCTTTGCAAGAAACCGCTCAGCCCTTCCGGCAGGTGCAGGGCTCATAGCCGCGCGCTGTCAGCCGCCCCGGCGTCATCCCGATCAGCGCCGGGATCGCTTCCACGGCTTTCGCCTTGACCGCCTTCGCCATCTCGATCGCCGCTGCCGCGCAGACCGCGGCGTCCTCGGCGGCGTTGTGGTGTATGAAACGCAGGCCGAGATGCTCGGCGATCAGGTTCAGCCGATGCGAGAGGAAATGCGGCCAGATCCGCTGCGCCATTTTCAGGCTGCAGAGATAGGTGAGCTCCGGATAGGACTGCCGATAGAGATCGAGGCTCGCCCGCCAGACGCTGAAATCGAAAGCCGCGTTGTGCGCGATCATCGTCGCGCCGCTGATATCATCGTAAAACTCGTCCATCACCTCGGGAAACTCCGGCGCATCCTCGACATGCTCCGGCCGGATACCGTGGATGGCGATATTCATCCCCGAAAAGCGCATGTCGCGCGGGCGGATCAGCCGCTCCTCGACACGGGTCACCCTGCCCTCCTCGATCCAGGCAAGTCCGACTGAACAGGCGCTGCCGCGCTGCTCGTTGGCTGTTTCGAAATCGATGGCAATGGTCTTCAAGGACAAAAATCCGAATCGTCTAGGCCTACCGGAATAATCATAGCGGCACGCGAAGGCAAATCTCCGCCTGTTGACATCTGCACGCGGATGGGGAAACTTCCGCGCATGATCAACTCTGTGACGCTTACCATGCATCATATCGCCACGACCCTTCCAGGGTACGCGGGAGCGATGGTGCGTCACTAGTCGTCCGATCATCCCGAAAACCCTGCCGAGGCGAGCAGGGTTTTCGACAAACCGGCTCTCCTCCAAAAACTGAGGAGAGCTATCCTATGGCCAATAACGAAGAGAATGAATTCGGCGACCGAGCGCGCCTGCCGGACGGAGTCGTCGTGCGCGCTGTACGTATTTCGGATGCCGAGGAAATCATCGATCTCATAAATTTGCCGGGCTACCGGGCCGGCACGCTGCGGCCGCCCTACCAGCGGATCGAGGATGTTCGCAAGAATATGGAAAATCCGTCGCCCGGCGCGCTCAACCTCGTCGTCACCCTGAACGGCAGGATCGTCGGCAATGGCGGCCTCAACCGCCTTAGCGGCCGTCGCCAGCACGCCGCCAGCCTCGGCATGGGCGTGCATGACGATTTCACCGGTCGCGGTTTCGGCCGTATCCTGTTTGGCGCGATGGTCGATGCCGCCGACGACTGGCTCGACATCAAGCGGCTCGAACTGACCGTATATACCGACAATGAGGCCGCGATCGCACTCTATGAGAAATTCGGTTTCGAAAAGGAAGGGCTTCTGCGCTCATTCGCCTACCGCGCCGGCCGCTATGTCGACGCCTATACGATGGCGCGGCTGAGGACTTGAAATAAAGGCCGACAGACACCGACCTAAAAGGCAGGAAAGGCCTGCCAAACGCTCCTTCGTCATGCTCGGGCTTGTCCCGAGCATCTGCAACGATCGAATACAGGAGGTCCTCGACACGCGGAGGAGCCCTTAAAGCCTCCACACCGGTCTCTCTACCCGCCAATCAGCGCCAACCACTCATCCTCGTCCATCGTCTGGACACCGAGCTCACGCGCCTTATCGAGTTTAGAGCCGGCGCCGGGGCCGGCAACGACGAAGTCGGTTTTCTTCGACACCGAGCCCGCCACCTTGGCGCCGAGGCTTTCGGCCCTCGCCTTCGCCTCATCGCGGGTGAATTTTTCGAGCGAGCCGGTAAAGACCACGGTCTTGCCGGCGACCGGGCTTCCGGACGTGGTCGGCTGTTCGGCCTCGGCAGGCGTCACTTCTTCGAGCAGACGGCCGATCACCTCGATGTTGCGCGGCTCCTTGTAAAATTCGACCATGGCGCGCGCCACGACCTCGCCGATTCCTTCGATAGCGTTGAGATCGTTCCACGCATCGCCGGAAAGCGGTGTTGCCTCCTGCATTGCGGTCGCAAAGGCCTCATAGGTGCCGTAGGAGCGCGCCAGCAGCTTTGCCGTGGTCTCGCCGACATGGCGGATGCCGAGCGCATAGATGAAGCGATGCAGCGCAATGCTGCGCCGCTCGTTGATCGCCGCATAGAGCTTGCCGACGCTGACTTTGCCGAAGCCGTCGATATTTTCCAGCTTGGTCAGAGAATGCGCCTGGCGCTTCTCCAAGGTGAAGATATCGGGCGCCGTCCGGATCTGCAGGGACGGATCCTCGTTTTCGAAAAAGAAGTCAACCTGCTTCGAACCAAGCCCTTCGATATCGAAGGCGTTGCGCGAGACGAAGTGTTTCAGATGCTCCGTCGCCTGCGCCCGGCAGATGAAGCCGCCGGTGCAGCGGCGAACGGAATCCATCTTTCCGGTCTTCTCGTTGACCTCGCGCACCGCGTGCGAACCGCAGACGGGGCACGTCCTCGGGAATTCATATGCCTTGGCATTGGCCGCACGCTTCTCCAACACCACGTCCAGGATCTGCGGAATGACATCGCCGGCGCGCTGGACGATGACGGTGTCGCCCTCCCGGATATCGTGCTCCTCCGGCCGTATGCGCTCACCGCTATTGCCGATGCCCTTGATGTAATCCTCATTATGAAGCGTCGCATTGGTGACGACGACGCCGCCGACCGTGATCGGCTTCAGCCGCGCCACCGGCGTCAGCGCCCCCGTGCGGCCGACCTGAATCTCGATCTTCTCGACCTCAGTAAAGGCCTGCTCGGCAGGGAACTTGTGCGCCGTCGCCCAGCGGGGCGAACGGGAGCGGAAGCCAAGGCGCTGCTGCAGTTCCAGACTGTCGACCTTATAGACGACGCCGTCGATATCGTAGTCGAGATCAGGTCGCTTCAGGCCGATCTCGTCATAATGCGATAGGATGTCGGCGACCGCATTCAGCCGCTTCATCAGCGGGTTTACGGGAAAACCCCACTCCTTGAAGGTCTGCACCATGCCGAACTGCGTTTCTTCAGGCATCTCCGACATCTCGCCCCAGGCATAGGCGAAGAATTTCAGCTTGCGGCTCGCCGTCACCTTGGCGTCGAGTTGACGCAACGATCCGGCGGCCGTATTGCGCGGATTGACATAGGTCTGCTTGCCTTCCGCTTCCATCTGCCGGTTCAGCGCCAGGAAATCGCTCTTCGCCATATAGACCTCGCCGCGGATCTCCACGACCGCGGGAACGCCCTTCGGCAATTCCTGGGGAATTTCCGCGATGGTGCGGATGTTGGCGGTGACATTCTCCCCGGTTGTGCCGTCGCCGCGCGTGGCAGCCGTCGTCAGCCGCCCGTTCTCATATCGGATCGACATCGACAGCCCGTCGATCTTCGGTTCGGCGGTAAAGGCGATCGACTGATCTGGCAGGCGGCCGAGGAAGCGATAGACGCTGGCGACGAAATCCTGCACGTCCTCCTGCGAAAACGTATTGTCGAGCGACAGCATCGGCCGCGCGTGAACGACGGGCGAGAAGGTAACCGACGGCGCAGCACCGACCCGCCGCGACGGGCTGTCCTCACGGATCAGCTCGGGAAACCGCGCTTCCAGCGCATCGTTGCGGCGCTTCAGCGCGTCGTAATCCGCGTCCGAGATCTCCGGCTGGTCCTTGCCGTGGTATAGCGCATCGTGATGCGCGATCTCCCTTGCGAGCCGCTCGAGCTCGGCGGCGGCCTCTTCGATCGTCAACGTGTCGACGGCGGAACCTTCGGTGGACATGGAACATCTCTCCAGAGAATCTGGCCGGAAAACTGCTTTGTTTTTAGAGCAAAAATGCCGGATGAAAAGAGCAGTTGCTTACCCTGTCCGGTGAGGACTGCCTATCAGCCTACTCCCAATCCAAGGCATTGCGCAGCCGGAGGCCGCTGACGTGCAGCCCGCTGTCCCTGAGGCCTTTCAGCGGCCGTAAACTGTCGACCACCCGCAATTCCACTCCGCGCGGCATGAATTCCCGGTCGAGCCGCGAAATGGCGGTGCATTCGATCGGAACAATACGCCGGCGAGCCACCCACATGCCCGCATCGCCGAGGTCCTCGAAACCTTCGGCCGGCAGCGCGTAGCGATAAATCGTCACCGTCGAGAGCCGTTCCAGCCAATGACGCTCGACATAGGCTGCTGCCCGGCAACCTGCAAGCCAATGCCGCCTCTCGGCTTCCGGCGTCTCGGATGTGGCCCAGATCAGGATCCGCGGGCAATCCCGCGGAAAGAGATACATGAAGTCATGATCGTCATCGATCGCCCAGACGAGCGGACCGTTCAGCCATTCGCAGCCCGCCGGTCGGATCGAGGGAATGCGAACCGGACGCGGCTCGAACGCCGCAATGACGGGATCATCGCTGAAATGGAAAAGGCGCATGGGAACGGATCGCCGCTGATCGGAATGATGCGCATAACGCGAAGCGCAATGTTTGTCACCGTTGCCAGTGTTGCAGACGGTCTGGGCGAGCAGCCGCCATCTCCTTCGGCCGCGGCAATCAGCCGTTACCGGCCAGCAGCCGCTTGGCAGCCGCCCTCGCCTCTTCTGTCACCGAAGCGCCGGCCAGCATGCGAGCGATCTCTTCGGTGCGATCCTTCTGCGCCATCGTCGCCACGCGGGTGGCGATCTTTTCAGAACCCTCGGCCGCCGGCCCTTTGGAGATCAGAAGATGAGTTGCCGCCCGTGCGGCGACCTGTGGCGCATGAGTAACCGACAGCACCTGGACCCGCTCGGACAGCCGCTTCAGCCGCTGGCCGATCGCATCGGCCACCGCGCCGCCGACCCCGGTATCGATTTCGTCGAAGACGAGCGTCGGGGCCGACCCGCGATCGGCGAGCGCCACCTTGAGCGCCAGCAGGAAACGCGACAGTTCTCCGCCTGAGGCGACCTTCATAATCGAGCCGGGGCGTGTACCGGGATTGGTCTGGACATGGAACTCGACGACGTCGATGCCTTCGGGAAGCGCCTCATGCGCATCCGTGGTGATCTCGACCATGAAGCGAGCGCGTTCGAGCTTCAGCGCCGGCAGCTCGGCCATCACGGCGGCAGCCAGCGCGGTGCCGGCTTGACGGCGCTTGTCGGAAAGCGATCGCGCCGCCCGATCGTAATTCTCCCGCGCCAGACCGACCTCCGCTTCGAGCCGCGCAAGCCGCTCCTCGCCCTCATCGAGGTCGGCAAGGTCGGCGATCATGCGCACCGCGAGCGCCGGCAGCTCGGTGACGGGCACTGAATATTTGCGCGACGCGGCTCTGAGCGCGAAAAGCCGCTCCTCTACCCGCTCCAGCTCCCGAGGATCGTATTCGGTCTTGCGCAGCGCCGCTTCGACTTCCATTTGCGCATTGGAAAGCTGGTCGAGTGCGGCGTCGAGCAGCGTCACCGTCTCTTCGAGCAGCCCGGGCGCTTCATGGCTCTTGCGCTCCAGTCGGCGCACCAGCGAGGCGATATGCGGCACCGGCGAGGCATTGCCGTTCAGGAATTCGGAGGCTTCGGCAATATCGCCGGCGATCCGCTCCGCCTTCATCATCCTCTGCCTGCTTTCGGCGAGTTCGACCTCCTCGCCGTCCTGTGGTGAGAGTTTCTCGAGCTCTTCCACGGAGGAACGCAGATAGTCGGCCTCGCGCGCCGCACTTTCCACCTTCTCGCGGTGCTTTTTCAGCGTCCGTTCGCTGTCGCGCCAGATTCGATACAGGCGGGAAACCTCCGCAACTTCATCGGCAAGGCCGGCGAAGGCATCGAGCAGGGTGCGGTGAGCATTGGTGTCGACAAGAGCGCGATCATCGTGCTGGCCGTGAATCTCGACCAGCATCTGACCCGCCTGGCGCATCAGCTGCACGCTGACCGGCTGGTCGTTGACATAGGCCTTGGTACGCCCGTCAGCTGATTGCTGACGGCGGAAGATCAGGTCGCCCTCGTCGTCGATGCCGTTTTCACGCAGGAGCAAACGGGCCCCGTGGTCCATGCCGACGTCGAACACCGCCGTCACCTGGCCCCTGTCTTCACCATGGCGCACCAGACCGCCGTCGCCTCGCCCGCCGAGCGCCAACGACAGACTGTCGAGCAGGATGGATTTGCCCGCTCCGGTCTCGCCCGTCAGCACGGAAAGACCGGTCTCGAAGGCAAGATCCAGCCGCTCGATCAGGACGATATCGCGGATCGAAAGCTGGATCAGCATTGGGCTTAGGAACCGAGCAGAAGTTTCTTGCCTGCCGCAGCGATCCACGAGCCCTTGTTTTCACGCGGCTCGGCGCCACCCGTCTGCAGCAGCTTGTAGGAATCGGCGTACCACTGGCTGTCCGGATAGTTGTGACCAAGAACGGCTGCCGCGGTCTGAGCCTCGTCGACGATACCCATGGCATAATAGGCTTCGACGAGACGGGCCAGCGCCTCTTCGATCTGGTTCGTGTTCGGATATTTCTCGACGACGATGCGGAAGCGCGAGATTGCGGCCAGATATTCCTTCCGCTCCATATAGTAGCGGCCGATCTGCATTTCTTTGCCGGCGAGCTGGTCACGTGCGTAGCGGATTTTCGCCTGCGCGTCGTCGACATATTCGGAGTTCGGATAGTTGTCGATCACCGCCTGCATCGCCTCGATAGTCTTGGCGGAGGCGCGCTGGTCCTGGGTCACGTCGACGATCTGTTTGGAATAGGTGAGACCGATGAGATACTGCACATAAGCGGCATCCTGGGACTTCGGATATTGCGACATGTAACGGTTGCCCGAGGCAAGCGCATCATCGAGCTTGCCCTGGCGGTATTTGACAAAGGTGCTCATCACAAGCGCCTTGCGCGCCCATTCGGAGAACGGGTTCTCCCGATCGATTGCGTCGAACTTGCGCGCCGCTTCCGCCATGTTGCCGGCCTTCATATTGGCGAGGCCCTGGGTGTAGAGCACGTCGGGCGGATCGGTTTCGAGGCCGAGCTTTGTGATATCGATATCGGGATCCGACTGGCAGCCGGAGATCGAGGCGCCTGCGCTAAGCACCAGAAGCGATGCGAACAAAGCGCGCGCTGTCTTCATCATACCTTCAGATCCTGCATAACCCATTCGAAAGAACCCCACTGCCGCCGCTCGCTCCACGGCAGCCACGCCTCGCTGGCGTTTCTAGCCACAAATGTGCATCAAGAGCAACGCAATGATAAGGCATTAACGCATTTTTGTGGCAGCCGCCGCCGGATTGGCCGGCTTTTCATCTTCTTGCCGACCTGTTGCAGCAGCGCATCTGCGAGAAATCATGTCGCGCCGATGCGAGCGGCCATAAAAAAAACCGCCTCCGGGAAAGAGGCGGCCTGGTCTTGAGAATATGCTGGAGGTCATGCCGACCAGGGAGTGAATTCCGAAGCGCTGACGGCGATCAGTTCACGAGCGGCGACGCGCTGACGCGGCGTCGATGTCTCCACCACCTCATAGGCAGAGGGATCGGCGAGCAGCGCCTTCAAAGCATTGGCGTTCATCTTGTGGCCGCCACGATAGGACCGGTAGCAGCCGATGAACTGGACGCCGGCGAGCGACAGATCACCGACGGCATCAAGCGTCTTGTGGCGGACGAACTCGTCCTTGGCGTAACGCAGGCCTTCGACATTAATGACGGTATTGTCGTCCGAGATGACGACGGAATTTTCGAGCGACGAACCGAGCGCATGGCCCGATGCCCAGAGACGCTCGACATCGCGCATGAAGCCGAAGGTGCGGGCGCGGGAGAGCTCGGACTTGAAGACGGCGGCGTTCATGTCGCCGGCCCACTTCTGCCGGCCGATCAGCGGGCAGTCGAAATCGATCTCGACTTCGAATCGCATGCCGTCATAGGGACGGAATTCGCTCCAGGAGCCGCCATGCTCGATTCGCACCGGCTTGGTGATGCGAATATAGCGGCGCTTGACGCCGAGTGAGACGAGGCCGGCCTGCTCGATCGCTTCGACGAAAGGCAACGAGCTGCCGTCCATGATCGGCATTTCGGCGCCCTGCACCTCGATCACGACATTGTCGAGGCCGAGTGCATAGACGGCGGCCATGACATGTTCGATCGTCGCAACCGAATGTGTGGGAGAGAAGCCGAGTACGGTGCAGAGGTCTGTATTGCCGACCTGCGAGGAGACGGCCTTCAGTTCGGTGATGTCACCATTATCATGCAGGCGCTGGAAAACGACGCCGGTGTCCGCTTCGGCCGGGTTCAGCGTGATCGAAACATTCGCGCCCGAATGAACGCCGATGCCCGAGAGCGTAGCGGGACGCGAAACCGTCGTTTGAAAACCCAGCAAGCCAATTGCCATAAAATCTGCCTTTATTTTTCCGCTCCAGCGGTTTGTCCCACGGCGCGGTTGTCATTCTTTCTGCAGAAGGAACCTCGTCCAGACGACTCCTAACGCAGTTTTCTTGCATCATACTTACGTGCGCCGGCGCTCCAATCCAAATCACTGTTTCTTTCGTTTTGTTACGAAGTCACACGATTGATATCGCTCAAGAATTCCCGGCCGAAAAACAGCAATGCCCGGGACCTGGATCCCGGGCATGAACGGTGCCAAAAGCCCCGATTTCAGTTCGACTGGCGACGCAGGAATGCCGGAATTTCCAGCTGATCGTCTTCTTGCATCATGCGAGCCTGCGGAACCGCACGGCCCTGGTCGTCGAGGTTGCCGCGGCGCGGCGCATAGAGGCTTGCCTCCGGCGACAGCGGACGGCGCTGCTGCGACGCGGCTGGCGGTGCGGCGGTCATGTCGGCGGCAACGGCGTCGTCGTCACGGCGGCCGAGCGAATTGGTGATTCGCTTGAGCAGGCCCATCGGGCCGCGCTCTTCCTGGCCATGCGCGGAGGCCGGCTGGGCGCGATGGTCGAGTTCCGCCTGGACGACAGGCGGGAAATCCTCGACTTTCGGCATGCGCACCGGCTCAGCCGCCTGACGGATGATCGGCTCCTGCCGGACCGGCTGCTGAATGGGCTGCGGCTGGACGGGCTGGCTCAGCGCGGGCTGGCTCATCACCGGCGCCGGAGCCTGCTGCTGCACCTGAGGACGCATGGCCGGAGCTTCCGGTGCAGCCGCGAAGATCTTGCTCTGCGGACGGAATACTTCCTGCTGCGCAGCAGGCTGCTGGAGCGGTGCGGCGGCACGCGGGGTCGGAATTTCGAGCTCACGTTCCATCTCGGCTTCGCGAATGGTCTGCGCGATCGGATCGAGGGCCTTCGGCGCCTGCATCACCGGGGCAGGCTGAACTGCGGCCGCTGCCGGAGCAGCAGCCGCGGAGGGACGGATAGCGGGTTTGGCGGCAGGCTGGAAGTTGCGTTCTGCGGCTTCGCTGATCGCCCGGTCAATGCCTGTCGCGACGACCGAAACGCGGATGATGCCTTCAAGCGATTCGTCGAAGGTGGCGCCGAGGATGATGTTGGCGTCGGGATCGACCTCCTCGCGGATACGGGTCGCAGCCTCGTCGACTTCGAAGAGCGTAAGGTCGCGACCGCCGGTGATGGAGATCAGCAGGCCCTGGGCACCCTTCATCGAGGTTTCGTCGAGCAGCGGGTTGGCGATGGCAGCCTCGGCAGCCTGCAGCGCGCGGCCGGAGCCGGAGGCTTCGCCGGTGCCCATCATCGCGCGGCCCATCTCACGCATCACCGAGCGGACGTCGGCGAAGTCGAGATTGATGAGGCCTTCCTTCACCATCAGATCGGTGATGCAGGCGACGCCCGAATAGAGAACCTGGTCGGCCATTGCGAAAGCGTCGGCGAAGGTCGTCTTGTCGTTGGCAATGCGGAAGAGATTCTGATTCGGAATGACGATCAGCGTGTCGACCGACTTCTGCAGTTCCTGGATGCCCATCTCGGCCAGGCGCATGCGGCGGCCGCCTTCGAAATGGAACGGCTTGGTGACGACGCCGACCGTCAGGATGCCCTTGTTGCGGGCCGCCTGCGCGACGACCGGAGCAGCGCCCGTGCCGGTGCCGCCGCCCATGCCGGCGGTGACGAAGCACATATGCGTGCCGTTCAGATGATCGACGATCTCGTCGATGCATTCTTCAGCGGCGGCGCGGCCGACTTCCGGCTGCGAACCGGCGCCGAGGCCTTCGGTGACATTGACGCCGAGCTGGATGATGCGTTCGGCCTTCGTCATCGTCAGCGCCTGGGCATCCGTGTTGGCAACGACGAAGTCGACGCCCTGGAGGCCGGCGGTGATCATGTTGTTGACGGCGTTGCCGCCACCGCCACCGACGCCAAACACGGTGATGCGCGGCTTCAGCTCTGTGATGTCAGGCTTTTGCAGCTTGATGGTCATGGTACCTGTTCCTTCTCTCTCTGGCCGCATCGCCACGCCGGCCAATTACTCAATTTCAGAAGCTTTCCTTCAGCCACTGGCCCATCCGGGCTATGCGACTGTTATTTCCCCCAAGCGACATGAGCAGACCGCTCTGTGACGCATGTGTCTCCATGTCCGCGACCTGCGGATAGATCATCAGGCCGACGGCCGTCGAAAAAGCCGGGCCCTTGGCCGCCGTCGGCAGCCCCGAAACGCCCATCGGCCGGCCGATGCGGACGTTGCGGGCAAGAATGCGCCGCGCTACCTCGGCAAGCCCGGTCAGCTGGCTCGCTCCGCCGGTCAGCACGACGCGTTTTCCGACGATCGGGCTGAAGCCGGAGCGCTGGATACGGTCGCGAATGAGCTCCATCGTCTCCTCGATCCGCGCCGAGACGATACGTGAAACCAGCGCCCGCGGCACCTGCGACGGCTGATCGCGATCATCCTCACCGATCGGCGGGATCGAAATCAGCTCGCGCTCATCGGAGGAATTCGAAAGCGCGGAGGCATGCACGACCTTCAGCCGCTCCGCATCTTCGATACGGGTCGAAAGGCCGCGCGCGAGGTCGGTGGTGACATGATGACCGCCGAGACCGACGGCATCGGTATGAACGAGCTTGCCCTCGGCAAACACTGAGATCGTCGTCGTGCCGCCGCCCATGTCTATCGCCGCGCAACCGAGTTCGACCTCGTCGTCGACGAGAGCAGCAAGACCCGATGCGTAGGGCGTCGCGACAATGCCTTCGACCGACAGATGTGCTCGATTGACGCTGAGCTCGAGGTTCTTGAGCGCCGAGCGCTCTGCCGTCACGACGTGCATGTCGACGCCGAGCGCGTCGCCATACATCGCGAGCGGATCGCGGATACCGCGCTCGCCATCGAGCGAGAAGCCGGTCGCCAGCGAATGCAGCACCGAGCGGTCCTGTCGCAGCGACTGCTGGCAGGCAGCCGACAGCACTTTCTTCAGATCGTTGAGCTCGACTTCCTGACCGCCGAGATCGATCGTCGCGGTATAGATGTCGCTGCCGAGGCGGCCAGCCGTGAGATTGACGATCAGGCTCTCGACCGTCAGCCCGGCCATGCGTTCCGCCGCGTCGACGGCAAGGCGGATGACGCCTTCCAGCGCGTCGAGATCGGCTATGACGCCGGTCTTGATACCGCGGGAGCGCTGATGGCCGATACCGATGATCTCGATATTGTGCGTGCGGCCCGGCAGGATCTGGCTTTCCTCGCGCGGCGTCAGCCGGCCGATCATGCAGACGACCTTGGTCGAGCCGATATCGAGCACCGAAACGATATGCGACCGCTTCGACGAGAGCGGTTTCAGGCGCGGCAGTCCGAAATGGGATGAACCAAACAAGCTCATATATTCTGCCCCGACTTCTTCAATTCCTTCGTACGCTCCGTGACCGCCGCCTGCCGGCGGACCGCCGCTTCCGGCGTCAGCTGGATTGCGGTTCGGTCCGGCAATCTCAGATCGACCGCGGCGATATCCCGCTCCAGGAGCTGGTGCTCCTTGTCGAACTTCGAAAGCGTCGCCAGCGCCTGGTCGATGCCGTCTTCCGGCAGCTTGACGATGACGCCGTTATCCATGTGCAGATCCCAACGACGGCCCGATATCCAGACATAAGCCTTGACGCGGGCCTTCACGTCGGGCCACTTCGAGAAGGCGTCATCGAGCGAAGCCGCCGCGGTCTCGGCGTCGCGGCCGACGACGAGCGGCAGCGCCGAAAACTTGTTGTCGCGCAGCGGCGCAATGACGCTGCCGTTCTTCTCGATCAGGGAAAGCTCCTGCCCGTGTTGCCAGATCGCATAGGCCTGGCGCTCCTTGAGCTTCACCTCGATCGTCTTCGGATAAATCTTGCGGACCTCGACATTCTCGACCCAGGGAAGATGCGCAATCTTCCGGCGGGCCGCATCGACGTCGAGCGCGACCAGCGAGGTCGTGCCGTCGAGACCGATCAGTTGCAGGATTTCGATTTCCGATGTTTCCGAATTGCCGGAAACCTTTACGTCCTCGATCGCAAAGCCCGCGGCCGTCGTCGTCGCCTGCGCGACGGCTTCAGTGTGACCGCCGAGCGACATCCCGTAGAGGCCGGTCGCAGCCAGGAAGGCAAGCGCCGACACCGTGCCCGTATGAGCAGGGATATAGATGCGGCCACTGCCGAGACTGATCAGGAAACGCGTGACGCGGCGCAGCGGACGCGGCAGCACGAATCGCTCTTCGGCTTCCAAGACCGGAAGCACGGCGTGATGGCTGGGGCGCCCAATTCTCTTGACCCTCAACGCAAACAAGACGCGTCCTCCACCATCCACCGGAGAAACTGACCAAAGGAATAGCCGGCATGACCGGCCATTTCGGGCACGAGCGAGGTTGGAGTCATGCCGGGCTGGGTATTGACCTCCAGCCAGATGATTTCGCCGTCTTCGGAGAAACGATCGTCGTAACGAAAGTCGGACCGACTGACGCCGCGGCAACCGATTGCCTGATGCGCCCTTAGTGCCAGTGTTTGTATTTTTTGGTAAATATTCGGTGAAATTTTCGCAGGGATGACGTGTTTTGAACCGCCCGCCGCATACTTGGAATCGTAATCATAAAAATTGTGTCCCTGCGGCACCACCTCAGTGACGCCGAGCGCAGTCTCACCCATGACGCCGCAAGTGAGCTCACGACCGTAGACATAGCGCTCCACGAGCACCTCCTCGCCATAGCGCCACTCGGGCGAGCTGACGACCTGCGGCGGATGCGCCTGATCTTCAGTGACGATGACGACGCCGAAGCTGGACCCCTCGCGGACAGGCTTCACTACATAGGGAGGCTTCATCGGATGCGCCGAGGGAAAGGCGAAGCGGTTGATCACCTGTGATTCGGCAACGGGAATGCCGGCGGCGGCGGCAACGCGCTTCGCCTTGGCCTTGTCCATTGCCAGCGCCGACGCAAGCACCCCCGAATGCGTATAGGGGATCTCGAGATATTCGAGAATGCCCTGGATGGTGCCATCTTCGCCGAACGGTCCGTGAAGCGCATTGAAGACAACGTCGGGCTTCAGCTCGGCAAGCCTTTCTGAAACGTCGCGGGCGACGTCGATGCACGTCACCCTGAAGCCTTCAGCTTCGAGGGCCTCTGCGCAAGCCTTTCCCGAGGAAAGGCTGACAGGCCTTTCCGAGGAAAACCCGCCCATCAGGACCGCGACATGCTTGCGACTCATCAACACCCCCAAAAATAACTTCCACTTTTGAAATCGACGCTTGTGCGAAGCTGTCTGCGCCGTTTCGCGCCTTTGTCAGGCCTCACATGCATTAGAGCATCATTATGGTTAATGAAGTGTTTACTTTCGTTAATTCTTAGCCGCGAGCTTCGCGAACTTTTACCTTTTGCCCATTGTGCCCTTCCCGCCCGTGAATGACCCTGGGCGGAATCGAAAAAGCCAATGCGCTCAATGACATATGGAATCGAGCTCATTCGCGATTGAATCAAACGAGGGAGTCGCACGGCATCTCTCGGTGAGATACCGGCAACAGTGAGGCGGCGGCCCGCGCCTCGACTTGATTAATGCAGAGAACCGCGGCGCTCGGCCGTTACCGCTTTTTTATTGATGCCGATATCACTTCCGGTTAGCGAAGGCTTATGGTTGAGCAGGGAGAAGATCATGCGATACCTCGTCACCGGCGCTGCCGGCTTCGTCGGTAGACCGCTCGTCAAACGGATGCACGCAGAAAGAAATTGCGATCTTGTGGCCAGCACGAGATCCCAGACCTCGGCCTTTCCGCCGGATGTCGAGCATTTTCCGATTGAAATAACCGACGGCACCGACTGGGTGGCAGCGCTTGAAGGCGTCGATGTCATCATCCATCTCGCCGCCCGCGTTCACATCATGAACGACCGCGCGGCCGATCCGCTTGCGGAATTCCGCCGAACGAACACCGCCGCCACGCTGAATCTCGCCGAACAGGCCGCCCGCGCAGGTGTGAAGAGATTCGTTTTCGTTAGCACCATCAAGGTCAACGGGGAAAAGAACGATCGGCCATTCCGGCACGACGACACGCCGAAACCGATCGATCCCTACGGCATTTCGAAGCTGGAATGCGAAATTGGCCTGCGCGAAATCGCAGCGCGCACCGGCATGGAAGTTGTCATCATCCGCCCGCCGCTGGTCTATGGCCCCGGCGCGCGCGGCAACTTCGCCCTGCTCGTCAATCTTGTCCGCAAGAAACTGCCGCTTCCCTTCGCTTCGCTGAAGAACCGTCGCACATTGGTCGCAGTGCAAAATCTCGTGGATTTGATCCTCGCCTGCGCGACTCATCCAGCCGCCGCGGGCGAGACTTTCCTCGCCGGGGATGGTGAAGACCTCTCGACGCCGGAGCTCATCAGGGGAATTGCCGCAGGCCTCGGCGTCAAGCCGATACTGCTCCCCTTCCCGCCTGCGCTGCTACACATGGCGGCGAAGGCGGTCGGGAAGGACGCCGTCTATCAGCGCCTTTGCGGTTCGCTGCAGGTCGACACATCCCGGGCGCGCGACATTCTCGGCTGGTCACCGGTAGTCGCCCCGCGCGAGGGGCTGAAACTGGCAGTGAAATAGCCGCTATTCGCTCGTCACGCCCTGGAACGGGCGCACTTCGCGACCGGGCATGAAGACGCCGAGGCGCTTGATTTCCCATTCGAGCTTGATGCCCTCTTTCTCGAAGACCTCGCGGCGCACCTGCTCGCCGAGATATTCGAGATCGTAGCCGGTCGCCTGCCCCATGTTGATCATGAAATTGCAGTGAAGCGACGACATCTGCGCTCCGCCGATGACGAGGCCACGGCAGCCTGCCTCGTCAATCAGCTTCCAGGCCGAATGGCCCGGCGGGTTCTTGAAGGTCGAGCCGCCGGTCTTTTCGCGAACCGGCTGCACCGTCTCGCGGTGATTGCGCACAGCGTCCATCTCGGCGCGGATCTGGGCGCGATCTTCCGGATAACCCTCGAACAGCACCGCGGTGAAGATCAGATCGGCGGGTGCCTTTGAATGCCGGTAGGAATAACCCATTTCTGCATTGGAAAGCACATGCTTGTTGCCCTTGCGGTCGACGGCGTTGACCTCGACCAGCCGCTCACGCGTCTCCACGCCGTTAGCGCCGGCATTCATTCGCGCCGCGCCGCCGATGCCGCCCGGGATGCCATAGAAGAAATGGAAGCCGCCGATGCCATTGTCCATGGCCATCGCCGCGACATGTTTGTCAGGGCAGATGGCGCCGGCGAGGATGCGGTTTTCGCCGGCAAGCTCGACGAAGCCGAAACCCTTGGCCGACAGACGCAGCACCACGCCTGGAATACCGCCGTCGCGCACCAGGATGTTGGAACCGACGCCGACCACTGTCAGCGGCACCTCTTCCGGCAATATCTTCAGGAAGGCAATCAGATCATCGACGTCATGCGGCTGGAACATCAGTTCGGCCAGGCCGCCGGCCCTGAACCAGGTGACACGGTCCATGGGGGCATCCGGCGTGATACGGCCGCGGATATCCTTTACACCGTCTCCGAGAGACGCGAGAAGCTTTTCCCCATTCACCTGTTTCATGCGGACTTTCCCGATAGGCCTTCCAGTTGCTTGGGCAGTGCTGCTGCCCATGATGTGATGCTCCCAGCCCCCAACAGAACCACGAAATCCCCTGGCTTTGCAACCTCCGCAACCATTTGCGGCAGAAGCTCCGCCGAAGCGAGGAAGCGGGCATCGCGATGGCCGCCTGATTTGATGCGCGAGACGAGCGATATGGAGTCGATACCTTCGATCGCATCCTCGCCTGCCGCATAAACGGGCGCAAGGAGGATGCTGTCGGCATCGTTGAAGCAGGCCGCGAATTCCTCGAACAGGCTTGCCAGACGCGTGTAACGGTGCGGCTGATGGACGGCGATGATGCGCCCCTTGCAGGCTTCACGGGCCGCCTTCAGCACCGCCTTGATCTCCACGGGATGGTGGCCATAATCGTCGAAGATTTGCACCCCGTTCCATTCGCCCGTCAGCGTGAAGCGGCGCTTGACGCCGCCGAAGGAGGAAAGCCCCTTGGCGATATCTTCGCTCGATATACCAAGCCGGTTGGCGACCGCGATCGCCGCCGTGGCGTTTGATATATTGTGACGCCCGGGCATCGGCATGACCAGCCCCTTAAGCTCGGTCCTCTGGCCGGTGCGGCGGCGGCGAATCTCGACGTCGAAGATCGAGCGCGTGCCGTCGATGCGGACATTCTTGAAACGCACGTCGGCCTGCGGGTTCTCGCCGTAGGTGATGATCTTGCGGTCCTCGATGCGGCCGACCAGCGACTGCACCTCGGGATGGTCGAGGCACATGACGCCGAAGCCGTAGAACGGTACGTTCTCGACGAATTGCCGGAAGGCGGCGCGAACGGCGTCGAAACTGCCGTAATGGTCGAGATGCTCCGGGTCGATATTGGTGATGACGGCAACATCGGCCGGCAGCTTGAGGAAGGTGCCGTCGGATTCGTCGGCCTCGACCACCATCCACTCGCCCTCGCCCATGCGGGCGTTGGTGCCGTAGGCGTTGATGATGCCACCATTGATCACGGTCGGATCGAGCCCGCCGGCTTCGAGCAGGGTCGCGACCAGCGATGTGGTCGTCGTCTTGCCATGCGTCCCGCCGATGGCGATCGCATTGCGGAAGCGCATCAGCTCGGCGAGCATTTCGGCGCGGCGCACCACCGGCAGCAGCTTTTCGCGCGCTGCGATGAGTTCCGGATTGCTCTTCTTGATTGCCGTAGAAACGACGACGACCTCAGCCTCACCCAGGTTTTCAGCCCGGTGGCCGACATAGACTTCGATGCCCTTGTCGCGGAGGCGCTGCACATTGGCGCTGTCTGACTGGTCCGATCCCTGCACCTTATGGCCGAGATTGTGCAGCACTTCGGCAATGCCGCTCATGCCGATGCCGCCAATGCCGATGAAATGGACGAGACCGATCGCCTTCGGCAGTTTCATGCGCGTGTCCTCTTGAATTCTGAGACTGTCTTGCCGGCGGCAATAGCCTCAACCATGTCGGCAAGCAAGTTCGCCGCATCCGGTTTTCCGGCGAGCTTCGCCGCCGCCGCCATGTGCGAAAGCTTGTCCGGATCGTTCATCACATGGCTCAGTATAGAGGCGATCCGTTCAGGCGAAAGCTCGGACTGAGGGATCACCTTCGCTCCGCCTGTCGCAGCCAGTGCGGCGGCGTTTGCCGCCTGATCATGGTCGAGCGCATGCGGATAGGGCACCAGAATGGCCGGACGTCCGATGACGGAAATTTCCGAGACCGTGGAGGCGCCGGAGCGGCAGATCACCAGATGTGCCTGGGCAAGACGTTCCGCCATATCGTTGAAAAATGGTGCGATATCGGCTCCCATCTCCAGCTTGGCGACGCAGCCGCTGACCATCTCCATATCCTCAGGGCGCACCTGCTGCGTCACCCTGAGCCTTGCACGCAAGCCATCGTCGAGCAGGCTGATCGCCGTCGGCATAGCCTTGGAAAAATACTGCGCTCCCTGGCTGCCGCCGAAGATGACGAGATTGAATGGCTCGCCCGGATGCGACGGAACGTAAGGCTGCTCGGCTGCGGCAAGGATCGCCGGACGCACCGGATTGCCGGTTGCAACCGTCTTGTCGGAAAAGGCATCGCCGCTTTCCGGCAGGAAGCCGCCGGCGATCGCCTTGACGCGCGGAGCCAAGGCCTTATTGGCCCGCCCCATGACGGCGTTCTGCTCATGCAGCATCGAGGCGACACCGAGCCGGGTGGCGGCCAGCAGCGGCGGCACGGTGGGATATCCGCCGAAGCCGACGACGATCACCGGTTTCAGCCGCTGGATCAGCCTCTTGGCCGCCCGCATGCCACTCCACAGCGTCCACAGCGAGCGGGCGACTGCGACCGGGTTCTTCGAGCCGATCGTCGCCGACGGCACGACATGGATTTCCTCGGCCGGGAACTTGCCGGCATAACGCTCCGCCCGGCTGTCAGTGACAAGATGCACCGAGTAGCCACGCTCCTTCAGCTTGAAGGCAAGCGCCTCCGCCGGGAACACGTGGCCTCCGGTCCCCCGGCGGCAAGCAGCACGATGCCTTTGTTCATGACCTCTTACTCCGCGGGCATGCCGTGCGGGACGCGGAAGAGGCTCCGGTCCTGCGCGCGTTTTTCCGGGCGATGGCGCGTCAGCGCCAGAATAAAGCCGGCGGTAACGCAGATCGCCACCATGGAAGAACCGCCGTAGGAAATCAGCGGCAGCGTCATCCCCTTTGCCGGCAGCAACTCAAGATTGACGCCTATATTGATGATCGACTGGATGCCCATCTGCAGCACAAGACCCGCAACGGCAAAACGGTTGAAATCATTGCGCTCGCGATAGGCATGCGAGAGACCGCGCAGCACCAACGCGGAAAACAGCGCGACGAGCGCCATGCAGAAGACGATGCCGAACTCCTCGGCAGCGACCGAAAAGATGAAGTCGGTATGCGCATCCGGGATGATGCGCTTGACGATGCCTTCGCCCGGTCCCTGACCGAACCAGCTGCCGCGGATGATCGCCTCGCGCGCCGTGTCGATCTGGAAAGTGTCGCCCTCACCGGTCATGAACTTGTCTATTCGGCCGGCAACGTGTGGAAAGACGTAATAGGCGCTGAGCAGGCCGCCTGCACCGCCAATACCGAGCAGCACGATCCATATCCACGGCATGCCGGCCATGAAGAACATGCCTCCCCAGACGGCTGTCGTCAGGATGGTCTGGCCGAGGTCGGGCTGCGCGACGAGAAGCGCGGCGACAATGCCGAACAGGATGATGGCGAAGAGATTGCCGGGGATCTCAGGCTGGCGCGCATGTTCGGCAAACAGCCAGGCGCAGACGACGACGAAGGCGGGCTTCATGAATTCCGAAGGCTGAATGGAAAGTCCGGCGATCCATATCCAGCGTCTTCCGCCTTTGACCTCCTGTCCGACGAACAACACCAGCACCATCATCGCGAGCGAGATGATCAAAAGCAGGATTGCGGTCCGCCTCACCTGGCGCGGCGTCAGGAAGGACAGTCCGAGCATGACGGCGATCGAGGGGATCATGAAGGCTGCATGGCGCTTGACGAAGTGGAAGGTTTCGAGGCCGATGCGCTCGGCAACAGCTGGAGATGCCGCAAACGACAGCATGAAGCCGATGCCCATCAGGAAGATGAACATCGCCAGGAAGAAGCGGTCGATGGTCCAGAACCAATCGGCCAAAGGCCCACGTTCCGCGCGGCTTACCATGTCATTTCTCTCCTGTTGCAGGACCGATCAGCATCGTCATTCCATCAAGTGCCGCCACGTGGCTGACGAAGGCATCGCCCCTGACTTCGAAGTTCTTATACTGGTCGAAGCTTGCGCAAGCCGGGGATAACATCACGGCCGAGGAACCGCTCTCGTCGCGCTCCGCATCGGCCGCCGCATGCGCGACCGCGCGCTCCAACGTCCCCGAAATCTCGTAAGGCACTGCTTCGCCGAGAGTGGCTGCGAACTCGGCGGCTGCCTCGCCGATCAGATAGGCCTTGGCGATGCGCGGAAAATAAGGAGCGAGCGTCGTGATGCCGCCGGATTTCGGCAGACCGCCGGCAATCCAGTAGATGCGATCGTAGCTCGAAAGCGCCGGTGCCGCCGCGTCGGCATTCGTCGCCTTGGAATCGTTGACGAAGACGACTCGACCTCGTTTGCCGACAGGTTGCATGCGGTGTTTCAGGCCGGGGAACGAGGCCAGGCCGGCGCGGATGTCGTCAGCGGAGACCCCGACGGCAAGGCAGGCAGCAACGGCTGCAGCGGCGTTCTGAGCGTTGTGGCTGCCGCGCAGCGTCTGAATGCCGTCGAGATCCGCGAAGGGCAGCATGGCGCCGCCGGCGGCCTGTATCAGCTTCGCGCCCTCGGCATAGATACCCTCGGCCACTACACTCCGACGCGAGATGCGGACCACCTTGACGCCGGCCCGCTCGACGCGGTCGGCAATCAGAGCCGAATGGCTGTCATCGATGCCGACGACAGCGACATCGCTGCCCGCAACCAGTCTTTCCTTGACATCGGCATAATGCTGCATCGTGCCGTGACGGTCGAGATGATCGGGCGTCAGGTTGAGAATGATGCCGGCCGACGGGTTGAGCGTCGGCGCCAGATCGATTTGATAGGAAGAGCATTCGACTACGAAATAACGCCCCGCCTTCGGCGGATCGAGCGTCAGCACCGCAGTGCCGATATTGCCGCCGAGTTGCGTGTCGTAGCCAGCCGAATTCAGGATGTGGGCGATCAGCGCCGTCGTCGTCGATTTGCCGTTGGTGCCCGTTATGGCGATGAACGGGCAATCCGGCGCATGGGCGCGGCGCTCGCGCACGAAGAGCTCGACGTCGCCGACAATATCGACACCGGCCGCGCGCGCCAGGTCCACCGTCCAGTGCGGCTTCGGATGGGTGAGCGGCACACCCGGCGACAGGACGAACAGCGCCTGCTGGCTCCAGTCGATGCTGTGCAGATCCTCAGTCCTGATGCCTTCCGCCGAAGCCTTGGCGACGCTGTCGGGATTGTCGTCCCAGGCGGTTACCTCGGCGCCGCCTGATATCAGCGCGCGGGCTGTGGCAAAACCCGAGCCGCCGAGCCCGAAGAGCGCGACCTTCTTATCCTTGAGCGTCGTGACCGGGATCATCGCCGCCTCACCTGAGCTTCAGCGTCGAAAGGCCGAGCAGGGCAAGACCCACCGCGATAATCCAGAAACGGATCACCACCTGGCTCTCGGTCCAGCCCTTCTTCTCGAAGTGATGATGGATCGGCGCCATCAGGAAGACGCGCCGGCCGGTCATCTTGAAGAAGCCGACCTGGATAATGACAGAAAGCGTCTCCATGACGAAGAGCCCGCCGATGATCGCCATGACGATCTCGTGCTTGGTGGCGACGGCGACGGTACCGATGGTACCGCCAAGCGCAAGCGAGCCCGTATCTCCCATGAAAATAGCGGCCGGCGGCGCATTGAACCAGAGGAAGCCGAGGCCGGCGCCGATGACGGCGCCGAGCACGACGGCAAGCTCACCGGTGCCGGGCACGAAATTGATCTGCAGGTAGTTTGCAAAGACTACGTTACCGGCAAGATAGGCGATGACGCCGAAGGAGGCGGCGGCGATCATGACAGGCACGATGGCGAGGCCGTCGAGGCCGTCTGTGAGGTTGACGGCATTGCCGGCGCCGACGATGACGAAGCCGCCGAAGACGACGAACATGATGCCGAGATTGATCAGGAAGTCCTTGAAGAAGGGAAAGGCGATCGAGGAACCGAAGGTCGAGCCGGCAGTCCCCGAGGCAAGGGCGGTACGCATCATGAAGTAGACGGCGATGCCGGCGATGATGAACTCGATGCCGAGGCGAGCCTTGCCGGAAAAGCCCTTATGGCTCTGCTTGGTCACCTTGAGATAATCGTCGTAAAAGCCGATCGCGCCGAAGCCCAGCGTCACCAGCAGCGTGGCGACGACATAAACGTTGGAAAGATCGGCCCAAAGCAGCGATGCGCCGACGATGCCGGCAAGAATCATCAGTCCGCCCATGGTCGGCGTACCGGCCTTCTTGAAATGCGTCTGCGGCCCGTCGGCGCGGATCGGCTGGCCCTTGCCTTGGCGGATGCGCAGCGAATTGATGATCGTCGGCCCGAACAGGAACACGATCAATGCGGAGGTGAAGAGAGCGGCGCCCGTGCGGAAGGTAATATATCTGAACAGGTTCAGAAACTTGAAATATTCCGACAGTTCGACAAGCCAGATCAGCATTCAGGGCCCCTTGTTACCCGGTCAAAGTTCGCGTTGCGTGTCGGAAAATGCCGGGAACTTGTCAAGAAGCGCGGCGACGATCTTGCCGAAACCGAGGCCCAGAGACGATTTCACCATCACCACGTCGCCCGGGAGGACCGAGTCCAATACATAGTCCGTCAATTCGCCGGTCTTCTCGCGGTATTCGACATGAACGCTTTCCGGCAGTGATTCCCTGAGTGCGGCCATATCGGCGCCTGCGAGCCACACATGTTCGATGCCTGCGGCAAGCAACGGCCCGGCTAGATCGGCATGGACCTTCTCAGCATACTCGCCCATCTCGAGCATGTCTCCGAGCACAGCGATACGGCGTCCGCGGCCGCTCGGCTCAGCAGCCGCGAGCAGTGCGATCGCCGCTCGCATCGAGGCGGGATTGGCATTGTAGCTCTCGTCGATCAGGGTGAAGCTGCCGTTACCGCCGCCGATCGAGAGCCGGTGGCGTTTGCCCCTGCCCTTTTCAGGCTTCAGCGTCGCAAGCGCCGCGATCGCCTTTTGGAGGTCGGCGCCGACGATCGTGACGACACCGAGGGCCGCGAGCGCGTTTTCAGCGATATGGCGGCCCGGGGCACCGATAGCGACTTCCAGCGTCTCGCCGCCAATCGTCAGCCACAGTGTCGAATTCTCGTCCGCGCCGTTGAACTCCGCGAGCCGGAATTCCGCCTTGGCATGCTGGCCGAAGGAATGAATATGTTCGATGCCGAGCGACTGCGCAGTTCGATCGAGGAAATTGAACTGGTCGTTGTCGCGGTTGAGCACGACATGGCCGCCGGGCTCGAGCCCCTCGAAGATCTCCGCCTTGGCGGCAGCGATCTCCTTGATGTTCTTAAAATTGCCGAGATGCGCCGGCGCAATCGTCGTAATGACGGCGACATGGGGACGGATCATCGCCACCAGCGGCCGGATCTCGCCGGGATGATTCATCCCAACTTCGAAGACGCCGTAATCCGCATCATCAGGCATGCGCGCCAGCGTCAGCGGAACGCCCCAATGATTGTTGAAGGAAGCGACGGAGGCATGCACCTTGCCGGAGGGCGACAGCACATGCCGCAGCATTTCCTTGGTCGTCGTCTTGCCGACAGAACCGGTGACGGCAATGATTTTTGCCCGCGAGCGCTCACGCGAAGCCTGCCCCAGACGGCCGAGCGCCGCCAGCACGTCCTCGACGACGATCATCGGTACCGTCAGGCGGCCGAGAGCGGGAAGCCTCGCTTCGCTGACGACGAGCAGAGAGGCGCCGTTCGCCATCGCCATCGACGCATAGTCGTGACCGTCGACACGGTCGCCTTTGATTGCAAAAAAGGCCTCGCCGGCACCGATCGAACGGCTGTCGATGGAAATGCCGGTGATGCCTTCGGGCGGCGTGCCGAAAGGGCGCCCCGCCATCGCTGCGATCATGTCTTCGGTCGTCCAGAGCCAGCTCAAGATTTCAGTTCCTCCAAGGCCTTGCGCACCTCCGCGTGATCGGAGAACGGCAGCGTGACGGCACCGACCGTCTGCCCCTCCTCGTGCCCCTTGCCGGCAACGATCAACGTGTCGCCGGATTTCAGCATACCGACCGCGTCGCGGATTGCCGTGGCGCGATCGCCGATCTCGGAGGCGCAGCTTGCTGCTGCCATAATCTCCGCCCGGATTGCAGCCGGCTCCTCCGAACGCGGATTGTCGTCGGTGACGATGACGACATCGGCAAGACGGCAGGCGATTTCGCCCATGATCGGCCGCTTGCCGCGGTCGCGGTCGCCACCGCAGCCGAAGACGACGACGACGCGGCCGGTGGTGAAGGGCCTCACCGAATTCAGCACATTTTCCAGCGCATCCGGCTTATGGGCATAATCGACATAGGCGAGTGCGCCGTCTTTGGTATGGCCGACCAGTTCGAGGCGGCCGGATGCGCCGACCAGTGTCTCGAGCGCCGCCATCACGGCCTTCGGCTCGACTCCTGTGGACATGGCCAATCCTGCCGCCACCAGCGCGTTGGCAACCTGAAAATCGCCGGCCAGCGGAATGTCCACCTCGAAGATCTCGTCGCCGATATGGATCTCCGCTGTCTGCTTGTGGCGGAAATGCTCAACGCGTTTCAGCGAGAGGTACTGGCCCTTGCGTCCAACGGTGCGGACGTCATGACCGGCATCGGCCGCCGCCTTGATGGCCTGCGCCGACCACGGATCGTCCGCGAAGACGACCGCCGGTGAGCCCTTCGGCAGCAGCGTATCGAAAAGCCGCATCTTTGCGGCCATATAGGCCTCGACGGTCGGATGGTAATCCATGTGGTCGCGGCCGAGATTGGTGAAGGCCGCGGCGGCGAGCCTGACACCGTCGAGACGGCACTGGTCCAGGCCGTGGCTGGAAGCCTCCATCGAGGCATGCGTAACACCCTCGTCGGCAAGCTCCGCCAGCAGTTTGTGCAGCGACACCGGATCCGGCGTCGTCAGCGCGCCATATTCGTTGCGCGTCGGCGAAACGACACCTGTTGTGCCGATCATCGCGGCCGCATGACCGGCGTGCGCCCAGATCTGGCGGGTAAAAGAGGCGACGGAAGTCTTGCCGGCCGTCCCGGTGACGGCGACCATGGTCTCGGGCTGCCTGCCGTAAAAACGTGAGGCAGCGATGGAAAGGAAGCGCCGCGGCTCCTTGACCGCAAGCACCGGGATGGGAGCATCGACAGCCTGGGAGGCGATCGCGACGGCGGCCCCACGGCCGACGGCATCCGCGATGAAGCCGGCGCCGTCCGCTTTGGTGCCGGCGACCGCCACGAAGGCATTGCCCCATTCCACCTTGCGGCTGTCCGAAGACAGGCCTGAGATATCAAGCAAGCCTGCCGGGCCTTCGAGTTGTGCTTCAAGTTCCGGAAACTGATCTCCGGCCAGGTCTCGCAATTTCATCGAACGCACTTTTCTCTGTTGAAGCCGGTTCACCCCTCGCGAATCGGCGCCGATATTCATTCACGCTCAATAAGACACCAGCAAGGCCGATCCGCCCTCACCAAATTTCGGCTCGATGCCGAGAATGGGGGCAGCGCGGCGGATGATATCACGGGCAATCGGACCGGCCGTACCGGCGGAGAGTGTTCCGCCATATTGCTTTTCGCCTGTTTTCGGCTCGTCGCAGAAGGTGATAACGGCATATCTGGGATTATCGATCGGGAAGGCGGCGATGAAGGAATTGAAGTTCAGCGTCGAGGAATAACGCCCGTTTACCACCTTGTCCGCCGTACCGGTCTTGCTGCCGACGCCAAAGCCCGGCACGCGGGCGACGCGGCCGGACCCCTTGTAACCGTTGAAATCGAGGAGGTAGCGGACTTCGTCGCTGGTCGACTTCTTGAGGACCTGCTTGGCGATCTGGTCGGCCTGTTCGCGCGTGCGCGGCAGGAATGTCGGTTCGATCAGCTTGCCGCCGTTGACGAGGGCAGCCGCCGCCATCCCGGTCTGCAGCGCGGTCGTCGAAACGCCGTGGCCGAAGGAAATCGTGATCGAATTGATTTTCTTCCAGACGCGCGGTTGGCTCGGCATCTTCACTTCCGGCAACTCGGTCTGCATCTTCGTCAAGAGGCCGAGCTTGGTCAGATAGTCCTTCTGCGAGTCGATGCCGACGAGATCGATGACGCGCGCCGTGCCGATGTTCGAGGAATACTGGAAGATTTCGGGAACTGTCAGCCAGCGGCGCTGCCCGTGAAAGTCGTGGATGGTGAAGCCGCCGATATAGATCGGCTTGCTGGCGTCGAATGTGTCCGACATCTTCACCTTGCCGCTGTCGAGCGCCATGGCCAGCGAGAAGGTCTTGAAGGTCGATCCCATTTCGAAGGTACCGTTGGTCATCCGGTTGAGCCAGCCTTCCTTGGCGCCCTCCTGTGGATTGTTCGGATCGAAATCGGGTGCCGATGCCATGCCGAGCACCTCCCCGGTGTGCACGTCGATAACAGCCGCGCCCGCGCCCTTGGACTGGAAGTTGTTGACGGCATTGACGACCGCATCGCGAACGATGTTCTGCACACGCAGATCGATCGACAGACGCACCGGCTCCAGCGGCTGGTCGCTTGTCATGCCGACCGAGGCGAGATCGGCAAGCCCCTGGTCGTCGATAAATTTCTCCATGCCGGCTACACCGCGGTTGTCGATGTTGACGTAGCCGAGAATATGCGCGGCGGTCGGCCCGCCCGGATAGAAGCGACGCTTCTCCGGCCGAAAGCCGATGCCCGGAATGCCGAGCGCCAGGATCTGACTTTGCTGCTTCGGCGTCAGCTGCCGGCGCAGCCAGGCAAAATGCGAGGTCTTGACAGAGAGCTTCTTATAGGTGTCTCTGACATCGAGCTCCGGCAGAACAGTTGCAAGCTTCTCCACGGCCTCGTCGACGTCCACGATCTTGTTCGGCTCGGCAAACAGCGAGACCGTCCGGATGTCGGTTGCCAGCACCTCGCCGTTGCGATCGAGAATATCGGGACGCGAGGCCATCAAGCGGTCGGGGGGCAGGATGCTGGAGACCACCTCCTGATCCTTCATGGCATATTCGACGAGACGGCCGCCGATGACGACATAGACACCCATGAAGCCAAGGATCAGCAGCCCTACCCGGCTTTTTGCCTGCCCCGACTTCCTCTTGCGGGACCCCTCGATGGCTACGCCGGCGGAAGGACCGCCGAAGCGATTATAGACGCCGGCGGAGAAATGCGCCTGGCTCTTCAAGACCATGATGCGGGAAAGAAACGACATTATTCCACCGACCCCGTTTCGATCTCGTCTGCTTCATCCTGCACCAAGCCGCGCTGCTGTCCTGAGCCGCGTGGCGCGGGCGTCGGCACGGGCTGCGCTTTGGCCGTGACGGTCGCGCCCTTCGCACCGGCTTTGGCCTCTGTCACGTCGGGGACGGGAACCTCGGATTTCAGCATCGGCAATTCCCTAGCGTGCACGAGGGCCGTCGAATCCGTCGGCTGCAACTGCAACTCCGCATTATAGGCATTGACCAGCCGCTCCAGCCGGTTCGGCTGCGATTGCAGTGCCCAGTCAGCCTTGAGAAGGTCTATCGTATCTTTCTCGAGTTTGATCTCGGCTTCGAGGCGATGAACCTCCTCGAGCTTCAATTCGGCGCGATGCTTGATCGTGTAGGTGACGGCGGCAGCTGCCGTCATCACGCCGATGAGCACGAGATCGAACGTTTTCAGCATGTCAACCTCCAAGCTTTCCGAGAGTGGCAAGATTGGGAAACCCGAAGAGCGACATATCCGCGGCCTCGGCGGCGGCGTCCGTCCGCAGACCGGCGCGCAGCTTGGCGGAGCGGGCGCGCGGATTGGCTTCAGCCTCCGCCTCGCTTGCCGAAACCATCGGCTTGCCGATCACAGTGAACGTCGCCGCCCGCTGATGCGCGGCCGGCAGGTGCCGCGAGCCCGTCGCCTTGCCGGCGCGATCGGAGAAGAATTTCTTGACGATGCGGTCTTCGAGCGAATGAAAGGTGACGACGACGAGCCGCCCGCCCGGCTTCAGCGCTCGTTCCGCCGCAAACAATGCCTGCGCCAATTCCCCGAGCTCGTCATTGACGAAAATGCGCAGGGCTTGAAAAACCCGCGTCGCGGGATGGATCTTGTCTTTCATCTTGCGCGGAGTGACCAGCTCGATGAGACCAGCAAGATCGCGCGTCGTTTCGAAGGGCTTTTCCTCGCGCCGCTTCTCGATCGCATGCGCGATTCGCGGCGCCTGGTTCTCCTCGCCGAGAAAATGGAAGATGCGGATCAGGTCCGCGACCTTGGCGCGGTTGACGACGTCGGCGGCGGAAACGCCGGTCGCCGACATGCGCATGTCGAGCGGCCCGCTTTTTTGGAAGGAGAAGCCGCGCTCGGGCTCGTCGATCTGCATGGAGGAGACGCCGATATCGAGGACGATGCCGTCGAGCCCGCCCTGCGGCGCATGATCGGCAAGGTTCGAGAATTGCGAATGAATGAGCCGGAGGCGACCAGCATGGGCGGCAACCATCGCCTGGCCGGCGGCAATCGCGCTGGGATCGCGATCAAGCGCGATCACTTCAGCGCCGGCCGCAAGGATGGCCGAGCTATAACCGCCCGCACCGAATGTACCATCAAGGATGAGCTTGCCGGGTGCAGGCGCCAGCGCGGCGAGGACTTCACCGAGAAGAACAGGAATGTGACGAACCGGTCCGCCACCGGCATCAGTTGAACCTCCGCCAGGATTCGCCACCATTCCGTTCCCTCGTTCTTTCAGGAACGCTTGCCCGCCAGCTTGCGCTCCCCTCGTGCCTGCGCCTGCGCCGCTGAAAATGTCTGCGGCTGCCAGAGCTGAAAATGATCCGCTCGACCGACGAAGGTCACTTCGTCCGAGATGCCGGTGAAGTCGCGGATGAAGTCCGTGACCATCAGCCGCCCCTCGGCATCGAGCTTCATGAAGACCCCGCCTCCGTGAATGAGAAGCGACATCTCGTTCGCATCCGGCGAAAACGGATCCTCCGCAGCAATCTGCCGCTCGAACCTTTCGAGAAGATCCGGGCCGCCGACACTGATCGCCGGAAACACAAAGTCCTGGAAGCAGTAGAGCTCCTGGACGTTGCGCTGCGCCAGCACGGAACGGAAACCCGAAGGCACGGAAACCCTGCCTTTGGCGTCGATCCTGTTGGTCGCATTCGAAAGGAAGCGGCTCATGACACGAAACATCCGTTTCCGTAGGGATCCGGACATCATTCAAATGCCCGAAACCCCCAATATCAGGCACAGCTTCGCAAGCCGGATGAGCTAATTCCCACCCGACGCTTCCAGAGAGGAAGGCGCCTTTGCTTTGCGATGAATGGGCAAATGATTGCCCCGATGCAGTGCGCATTTGGGATAGCATGGGACCATATGGGCGTCAATGGGATACGCCCATTTTGCAACGGACGCATGATCAAACATTTATAAGCTGTTAAGTTTAACAAAGGGTTAGCGGCACGATTTTACGGACACATGCAAAGGTGGCTTAACACAAAAACGCATCCTATAGACGCATTAGCTCTCACTTGAAAACGCACTGTGTCAGCAACTTAGGGGAATCGTGCCATGCCGCAGCACGAATGTTAATCGCCAGTTGGCCTGTAAGCCGGGTTCTGTATGGCTCCGGCGCGAACCGGAACGTGGCAGCCATTCCTCTGGGACAGCGTTCGCACGCTGCCTCGCGCAACCCACCCGGATGACTGGCCTGGAAACCGGCCGGAGGGCCTTTCGGCCCACCGCGTCATCCCTATTCGGTCTTGCTCCCGGTGGGGTTTACCGTGCCATATCCGTTGCCGGAGATGCGGTGGGCTCTTACCCCACCCTTTCACCCTTACCTGTCATGACAGGCGGTTTGCTTTCTGTGGCACTTTCCCTGAGGTCGCCCTCGCCGGACGTTATCCGGCACCGTGTTTCCGTGGAGCCCGGACTTTCCTCACTCTACCGCCTTTCGGCGTTGGTAAAGCGCGGCTGCCCGGCCAACTGGCAGGGCTCCCTTAACTGAGAGAGCCCGTAATTGCTACCGAAATATAGGTAACAGTCTTAACGGAAATAAGGTGTGAAATCCGTGGAGTAGCCCTGTTCGCTGATTCTGCCTGATAAAAGCAGCTCTGCTCCGAGCCTGCCGATTTCATCTGAACTCTTGGCTGAGGTGCCTGCACAGCCCGTCAGCACCGCAATCCCAGGCGAAGAACCATAGCCGATCATCGGATAGCCGCTTTCCGTATTGGAGACGACGCAGGCGGCCGTCGAAATCGAAAGCGGCGCCAGATCGGGCACGATTTTGGCGACGATGCGCTTCAGATGCGCGCGCACGGTCTCGCGCCCCTCGGTCCTGAACCAGGCCCGCATCTCCGCGTCGTCGCGCAACACCAGGTCATCGGGATCGCCGCCGATCTTCAGGTAGAATTTGCCGTCGGGATAACGGATCGGCGGCAATAGATAGATATGCATATCCGGAACATCGAGTATGAGCGACGGCATTGCTGCAAGGCGAAACGCATCGGCCTCGCTCACCTCGAAAAGGGTCACGGTCCTGCCATAAACCGTCATGGCAACCGGCCGCGGCAACAGATTCTCCGCAATGGAAAATCCGCCCGCCGCCAGCAGCACTTTCTCGCCGCGATAGGTTGGGCCCCCCGAGGTTTCGACGGTCGTAAGCCCGCCCTCCTCACGGATCGAGACGACATGGTCTCGGATCACCGTAGCGCCTGCCCTTTCCGCCAGCAGAGATTGCGCCTTGACCAGCTTGCGCGGACTGATATGTCCCGCCCCCGTCGCCTCGAAGACACCCGCGCTTCCGGCGGGAAAGGCAAAGAATGGAAAGGCCGCCTTCAACCCGGCCTCGTCGGGAAGGCTGGTCTCGACTCCGAGCGAAACGGCGGCATGGCGGGTTTTCTCAAGATAATCGCTTCCATCAGGAGCGACGACGACGCAGCCGACTTCGCGATAGAAGTCGATGCCGCTCTCGCTCGCGATCTGGCCGTAGCGGCCGATCGAGCGGTTTGCGAGCAGCGCCCAGTTGCAATCAGGATCGATGGTGCGGGTAATCCGTCCCTCATCGTAATGACTGGCGAAGACACCCGTATGCGCCTTGCAGTCGACCGGCTCGTCCGGTCCGATCACCGCCACACCATCCGCCCGCCGCGCCAGATGCCGCGCCGCGGCCGCCCCCATCAGACCTCGGCCTACAATGATATATTTGAAATCGACCGTCATCCTATCCCTCTTAAACGAAGACCGGCGTCAGTTCGCGGCCGAAGTCCTCGTCCCCGAGCTGCCCGTCCTTGAGAAGCACGGCGCCCAGGCGCCCAAGTTCGTCGGAGGATTTGGCCGCCACGAAATTGCCGCCGGTCAGCACCGCGACGCGCGGCAACTGCGTGAATCCGACATAGGGATAACCGGTTGGCGTAAAATTGGCGAGACAAGGTGCCGAAGTGACCGGGCAGCCGGCAAGCTCCGGCATCAGTTGCAGGGCGATGCGCGAGAGATGATCGCGCTCGGCCGCACTCCCGTCGGAACGGAACCATGCGCCGGCATCCTCCAGACGGTTGAAGGAAACCGTCTCTGTATCGCCGCCGAGCTTCAGATAGGTCTTTCCGTCGGGATAACGCACCGGCGGCAGGATATAGATGTGATCCTTGTCCCGGTCGCCAAGCACGATCGTCGAAGGCATGTCGCCGAAAACAGCCATCTCGCGCTCGCCGATTTCATAGAAGGCAACTGTGCGCGCCATGACCCTGAGTTCGACGGGCCGCGGCAGCAGGGCATGGAAATTGCTGAAGGCGCCGGCCGCGACCAGCACGCGCTCGGCGTTGTAGCTTCTATCGCCGGCCGTCACCTCGACATGAGACCCCGCGTCGCGCACCGATGTAGCGGTCGCCTCGATCAGAGAGACGCCGCCCTGTTCGGCAAGCCTGGCCTGCGCGCGCACCAGCGCCCGCGGGTTGATGTGCCCGGCGCGATTGCGCTCGAAATATCCGCTGAAATCGGGACTGACTTTAAGATAGGAAAAACGGCGAGCGAGCTCTGCCGGTGCAACGATCTCGATATCGCTTCCGAGCGTGCGGCTGACAGTCAGCGCCCGGCGAAGAAAGTCCTGCTCGTCCTTGGGCGGCGGACCGGCAAAGAGGCAGCCGACTTCCGAGAAGAAGGAAATGCCGCTCTGCGCCTCGATCGCGCGATAGCGGCCGAGCGCCCGCGCGGCGAAGCTTCCCCAGGCGCGATTGCCGTCGAAGGTGCGGGTTATGCGCGCTTCGTCGTAGTGGCTGGCGAAGACGCCGTGGTGGGTCTTGCGCTCCCCTGGCTCCGGCGGGCCGATCAGTGCGATGCCGTCGGCCATCAAGGAGAGATGCCGTGCGGCAGCCGCCCCCATCATGCCGCGTCCGATGATGATGAACCTGAAATCAACTGCCATATTTCACCTCATCTCGAGGTGGCCCACCCCGTTTCGAGGTGGGATATCATGGCAAGCGTCTCAATTCATATCGGAAAAACGGCAGCGGAAAATTTTCCTCCGATCCGCCTGGCGTCTCAGTCGAGCATCGCCAGGACCTTCCCGCAATAGGTCTTCGACACCGGGTTCATGCGCGTCGCGCCATGGCCGGCATTGTATTTGAGGATGGTGTTGCAGGTCTGTCCACCGCCGAGCTGATGGGCGGCTGCCAGATACTTCATGCCATATTTGATGTTGGTCTCCGGATCGAACAGCCCTTTGGCCCTCCCGGAATAGCCCATCATCCGCGCCGTCGCCGGTTTGATCTGCATCAAGCCGATCTCGCCGGCGCTGCCGCGAGCCTTCGGATTGAAATTGCTTTCGACGCGAACGACGGCCTGCGCGAGCGCAACCGGCACGTTGTATTCAGCCGCATATTTGTTGATCAGCGCAGCATAGGGGATGCTGGTGGAGATATCGGGCGTGGGATAGCCGCTCTGGCGATCGACGGTTTTAAGCGAGATAGTTTTGGCCCTGACGCCCCATTCATCACCAGCCAGGGCAAAGCTATACCCTGCCAGCAGCATGCTAAAGCATGCCGCAGCACCAACAATCAGATTTTTCATATAGTCTCTTCACTCCGACCCAAAGAATTGCAGGACTGCGCGCCTCGCCGTCATCCGGTCATACGTGATCAAGACTGATCACGTTCCGTAGCAATTCTTATCGTTTCATTTGGCGCTCTTGGTTACACTTGAAACCAGCCGTAAGCGCCGTTCAGCGGGCGTCCTTAGACCATCGCAATGAGGAGATAATAGGGAAATGATGTGGCGGGGAGGATTTCTCGCGAACGACGGCAAAACCGCCGCGAGATCCGCGCCCTGCCCTCAAGAGTAACGCGGCAGTGCCGACAGCAGCCGATGCAGCGTGTCGATCGTCGAGAAATCGGCGATCCCATCCACCCGCTCCGGCCGGAAATGGCGCTGGAAGGCCTCCACGTCTCCCATCGTCTTTTCAGAGAATTCGCCTGTGATTTCAGTGCCGTAGCCGTAAAGCGACAGCATCGATTGCAGCGCCTCCACGGGCTGGCCGGCATCCCCCCGCTGGAAGAACCGGCCGCCGGTAATCATCGCCGGCTCGACCCAGTGGCCTACACCCGCCCGATGAAGCTCGGCCCAAGGGAATTTTTCCCCCGGATCGACCTTGCGAATCGGGGCGACATCGGAATGGCCGAGCACCCGTTCCGGCGCAATCGACCAACGTTTGACACAGTCGTGACACAATTCGATCACGGCGGCGATCTGCTCTTCCGGATAGTCGGGAAGGCCGCCGGGATGGCCGGCATTGGCGATCTCGATGCCAATCGACAGCGAATTGATATCGCTCTCGCCATGCCAACTGCTCTTGCCCGCGTGCCAGGCGCGCCGCGCTTCCGGAACGAGTTGGATAACCTGTCCATTCTCGTGCACGAAATAATGGCTGGAAACCTGGCTCTCCTCCCGACAGAGCCAGTCGAGCGCACCATCGGCCGTCGGCATGCCGGTATAATGCAGCAGGATCATATCGGGATGCCGCCCATCCGCCCGCTCGCCGTGGTTGGGTGACGGGCGCACGGAAGCGCGTCGATAATCGGCCTCGAAAGAGGTCATGCGGCGCGGCGTTCCTTTTCGATCGCAGCATAGGCTGCGTTCAGCGCCGCCATGCGCTCGTTGGCGATCAAATGGAACTCCTGCGGCACCCCGCGCGAGATCAGTCGATCCGGATGATGTTCGCTGACCAAGCCGCGGTAACGGCGACGGATCGTCGGAAAATCGTCGGAAGGCGACACGCCGAGCACCTTGTATGGATCGCCGCCGGACGACACGTGGCGAGCGGCGATCTGCTCGAAACGTGTCTCGCTCATCTCGAAGATCTCGCCGATGTGACGCAGGAAATTCAGTTCCTTCTCATGGATCAGCCCGTCGGCCTTGGCGATGTGGAAAAGCCCATCGAGCACGTCTTCCAGCACCGTGCAATTGGCCGCACAGGTGATGCAAAGCGTGGAGAGTCGCTCGGCATAGGCCTCATAGCCGGCAATATCCTGACGCGCGAGGTTATAAAGTCTGGCGACGTTTTTCGCTTGATCCGGCGGGAACTCGAAGATTTCCCGGAAAGCGTCGACCTCCTTCTCGGTGACGATGCCGTCGGCCTTAGCCATCTTGGCCGAAAGCGCGATGATCGCCACGGAGAAAGCCACTTTGCGCCGGGTTTCGGGATCGCCTTCGAAAACCGTTCGGATAGCCTCGACGACCGCGGAAAGCGCATTGCCCGCGGTATTGCCAATGGCATTCAACAGTTTTTCCCAGAAGGACATCGAAATCTCTCGCACGTTAGTCAAGTATGGCAATCAGCTTGACCAAAGAATCTAAGCCTTTGCAAGGCGACGTTTGGTCATAGGATCGAAAACACTTTTCACAATTCGGTAATTATTGCGTTGCAGCAAGCGATCGATCGCCTTCACTGATCTGTCAGGAGAAGATTGCCCACAGCTTCCTCAAGGCTTAACCGCCGATTTCCACAAACAGTTCCCGACAGGCAAATTGAGCTTGAACCGATTATATCGATGCTTCGCGCCACCTTCAGCGTTCAACCCGGTAAAAAGCCGCGTTTTTCGTAAATTCTTTACTTTACAGAGCCCTTTCCCTGCCGCATCCATGCGGTAGCTAACGCTGCCGCACCGAACACCATAGGAGGAATCATGGCCAAACAGAAAGTCGCAATGCTGACCGCCGGAGGCCTGGCGCCCTGTCTCTCCTCTGCTGTCGGCGGCCTTATCGAACGCTACAGCGACGTCGCGCCTGACCTCGACATAGTCGCCTACAAGTCTGGCTATCAGGGCGTTCTGCTCGGCGAAGGCATCGAGATCACCGGTCAAATGCGTGAAAAAGCGCCGCTGCTGCACCGCTATGGCGGCTCCCCCATCGGCAACAGCCGCGTCAAGCTCACCAATGCCGCCGACTGCGTCAAGCGCGGCCTTGTCAAGGAAGGCGAGAATCCGCTGAGGGTCGCCGCCGAACGTCTTGCAGGCGACGGCATCACCATTCTCCACACGATCGGAGGCGACGACACCAATACTACGGCCGCCGACCTTGCTGCTTACCTCGCCGCCAACGGCTACGACCTGACCGTCGTCGGTTTGCCGAAGACGGTCGACAACGATGTCGTGCCCATCCGCCAGTCGCTCGGCGCCTGGACGGCCGCGGAGGTTGGCGCCTACTTCTTCGATAATGTCGGCAACGAACAGACCGCCGCCCCCCGCACCCTCGTCATCCATGAGGTCATGGGACGCCATTGCGGCTGGCTGACAGCCGCCACCGCCCGCGCATACCTCCAGCGCACCAGACACAATCAATATGTCGACGGCCTGATGATGGATTCGCAACTGAAGGGTGTCGACGCCGTCTATCTGCCCGAAATGGCTTTTGACCTCGACGCCGAGGCCGCTCGCCTCAAAGAAATTATGGACCGCACCGGCCATGCCACCGTGTTCGTCTCGGAAGGGGCCTGCCTCGACGCTATCGTCGCCGAGCGCGAAGCTGCAGGCGAGACCGTCAAGCGCGACGCTTTCGGCCACGTGAAGATCGACACGATCAATGTCGGCGCCTGGTTCCAGAAGCAGTTCGCCAACCTTCTGAACGCCGAACGTTCGCTTGTGCAGAAATCGGGCTACTTCGCTCGCTCGGCGCCAGCCAACGGCGACGACCTAAGGCTGATCCAGAGCATGGTCGATCTCGCCGTCGAAAGCGCTCTCAACAAGGTCTCCGGCGTCACCGGCCATGACGAGGCGCAGAACGGTAAGTTGCGCACTATAGAATTTCCCCGCATCAAAGGTGGCAAAGCTTTTGACCTGTCTACGGCATGGTTTGCCGAAGTCATGGACAATATAGGGCAGAAATACAAAGAAGCATGATTGACGGATGGTTAATATGGTGTCTTTGCTTATTCCCGACGGAATAGGAGGAGATTCCATGTCGCTTGAAGCCTGGCTCGCTTTTGCTGCCGCATCCGCCATCATGCTGGCCATACCGGGGCCGACGATACTGCTCGTCGTTTCCTATGCGCTTGGCCATGGCCGCCGGACGGCCTTTGCGACGGTGAGCGGCGTGGCGCTTGGCGACTTTACCGCCATGTCCGCGTCTCTCTTCGGCCTCGGCGCGGTGCTTGCCACTTCCGCCACCCTCTTCACCCTGTTGAAGTGGATCGGCGGAGCCTACCTGATCTGGCTGGGAATCAAGCTCTGGCGGGCTCCCGTTATCGGCGAGCCGGTCGCTGACAACGATAATCTGCCGGAGGAAAAATCGCTCAAGATCTTCCTCCACGCCTATGTCGTTACCGCCCTCAATCCGAAGAGCATCGTCTTCTTCGTCGCCTTCGTACCGCAGTTCCTCAATCCGGCCCTGCCCTTCCTCGGGCAGATGGCCATCATGGAAGTGACCTTCCTCGTGCTGGCGATCCTCAACGCCGCCACCTACGCGTTTCTCGCCCACTCCGCTCGCGGACTGATTCGCAAGGCGAGTGTCCAGCGTGCGGTGAACCGGACCGGAGGCACCTTGCTGATCGCTGCAGGTGCTGTCACCGCCGGATATCGCCGTATTGCAGCTTAGAGCCTTCCCGATCAGCTTGAAGCATTCTGCCGGAGCAGGGTTTCGTCAGGTCAAAGGCGTTGGCGACGAGCAAACCTCCTGGTACGTCCGTGCCGATCGCCTTCGATCTTGCTAGAGATGCCCGGCCACACCACTTCGCTGGCGAAGCGATAAGTGCGTCCGGCGAGTCTGAAGTCTTGCATTGTCGGGCAAATCTGCGGGAGGGTTGGGTGAAACGTGCCGGCTAATCGGGAAAGGCTCTCAAAATAATCCGTGGTTGCCGGAATGCCACGAATACGTTAATGGGGTCGTCAGGTTAAAGCTTTTTAGTAACTTTTATAACGCTGCCGGGGCGGCGCGATTTCACGAAAGTGACGGAATGGTAGCGATCGGATTATCCGGGCTGAAACGCAGTCTTGTCGTTTCCACGGTGCTCTGCTGTGGCGTAATGACCGGCTGCACCAGCGTCGAATATACCTCTCAGGCCGAACTCACAGCTGCTCAGACCGTGGTGCCGACGCCGAAGCCCGGCGAAGACGCGACACTTGCCGCGGTCCCGACCGCAGAAGGTGTTGCCGGCCAGGCAATCGCCGCCCTTCCCCAGACGCCGGCGGGCCCCTCCCTCGTCGCAACGGCGATGCCGGCAAATGCGCCGTCTCAGCCTGCCGATCTGACCATGCAGGCAGGGATCCAGCCGGGGGCCTATGCGCAGATCCCGCTGACCCCCGAGATGACGGCGATCCAGTCCGTCGTGCCGACGCCGCGGCCGGGAACGCCGGCACAGCCGGCGACGCAGCTCGCCTTTGCCGCCACCCCACAGAACAGCGCGCTTGCGGCACTGGCCGCAGTCGACACGACGCCGCGTTCCATGGATTACGGCTTCGACGAATCCGGGCCGATCGATCCGCCGACGGCTCCCCCGATGTTCAGCGACGACGACAAGGATGATGCGCCGACCGTCGAGAAGAGCTTCGTCACCAAGCTCATCCAGAAATACTCTAAGATTTACGAAATCCCTGAAACGCTGCTCCACCGCGTCGTCCATCGCGAAAGCCGCTACAATCCGAAAGCTTACAACAAGCGCGGATATTTCGGCCTCATGCAGATCAAATACAACACCGCCAAGTCCATGGGCTATGACGGTGCGCCGGGCGGCCTGTTCGACGCGGAGACCAACATCAAATATGCCGCGAAATATCTGCGCGGCGCCTGGCTCGTCTCCGACAACAAGGAAGACGACGCCGTACGACTCTATGCCCGTGGCTATTATTACGACGCCAAGCGCAAGGGCATGAACGACATTGCCCAAGGCAATTACTGACAACAAAGACTGAAATGCTTTGACGTGTAAACGCCCGGATCGGATTCTCGGGAATGTACGATGCACAGATTCAAAGTGTTGGAGCGTGCTTTTTGCGCCCGAAAGGAACTCACGCCGCTCTATGGCTGCGCTTGCGTCCGTTGCTGCGATCCGGCCTCCTGTTGCGCCCCTCCCGGTTGCGGCGACGCCGCTAGAATCGCCTTGAGAAGCATCTGCGGCTGATAACCGAGCCAGCCCGGCGTCAGGCCGAGCCGGACGACGATCAGATTGGCGGAAGGCACGATCGCCATGCTCTGCCCGTCATGCCCCGTGAGCCAGAACGTATCCTCCGGCAGCCCGAACGCCGCGTTTGAACCACCTGGCGCGAGCCAAGCCTGGCCTTGCGTATACCGGCCGTTCGACGCCGCCGTCGGTGTGCGCATAGCGCCGACGAAACCCTCCGGCAGCAACCGCTGACCGTTCCACACGCCATCCTGCAGCAGGAACTGCCCGAAGCGCGCCCAGTCATGCACCGTCGCGTAGAGGTAGGAGCTTCCAACAAAGGTGCCCCGCGCGTCGAGTTCGAAGACGGCGCTCGTCATGCCGAGCGGAGAGAAGAGCGCGTCGTGCGGGTATGAAAAAGCCGCCGGGGCATTACCGACCCGGTCCATCCAGATGCGCGACAAGAGCACCGCCGTGCCGCTCGAATAGCGGAAGCGCTGGCCCGGGGCCGCTTCCATCGGCGCACTCGCCGGCAGCGACACCATGTCGGGGTCGAGATAGAGCATGCGCGTCACGTCAGCGACCGTGCCATAGTTTTCCTTGAAGGCAAGGCCGCTCTCCATGCCGAGAAGATCGGATACCTTGATCCTGGCGCGCTGATCGTCCTTCCACTGCGCCAGCAGATGATCATCGTCAAAAGAAATCTTGCCATCGAGCATCAACCGGCCGAGGACGGCCGCATTCACCGTCTTCGTCATCGACCAGCCGATCAACGGCGTCTTCGCTGAAAATCCGGAGCCGTAGGCTTCGGCGACGATACGGCCATCACGCACCACCACGATCGCCCGCATCGCCGGTCCGGCAAGTGCTGTATCAGTAAGCACTGCGGCGATATTTTCGTCTCGACCGCCGATGCCCTCGCCTTCCGGCCACAACGCCGCGCTCGCCTCCATTTTTGCCGGCGCGTCGAAAGGTACGGCATTCGCCGCCGCCTCGAAATCGCCGTCGGGCACGCTCGTGCACCCAAAAGCGCCGCGGTAGAGCGCGTAACTCGAAGCAAACAGACCCATGAAGCGCGCGGTCACACGGTTGTCGTCACGGTCGACGCTGACGCGCACGAGCCGCAGCAACGGATTTCCCGGCGCCTGCACGTCGTCCTCCAGCACCTCCTCCGCATTCCTTCCGGCGATGAACACATTGGAGCAGACGATCTTGGCGGCATAGCCGTCACCGACGCGCAGAAGTTCCGGCGGCCAGATGAACAGCCAGGCGGCGCCGGCAACGACAGTGAAAACGAGAAGGAGAGCAAGCGCCTTCAGGGCACGCAGGACAAATCGCATGACATTCCTCCGAATGACCGGAGAGAAGCAGGATTTCCCCCTGCCGGAAAGGGGGCGGCGCGAAGAAGATCCCTCACCCCGATCACTTTCCGAGGAGGAGGATGTCTTCCAACAGCGCAGGCTCACAGCCCGCGTCATCAAACTGTAGCAGTGGCGCGCTACACGCCCTGAACGCTAAAAAGGTGACAGACTCATGTCAGAATTTGCACCGGATGCCGGCTTCCGCAAGAACCGGAAACTCAAGGACGCCCTTCTCCGCCACAAGGCTTTTTCGAAGGATGGCTTTTCCGAGCGTCTCTTCGGTCTCCTCTTCTCCGGCCTCGTCTACCCGCAGATCTGGGAGGATCCGGATCTTGACATGCAGGCGATGGAGCTGCAGCCAAATCATCGCATCGTCACCATCGGCTCTGGCGGCTGCAACATGCTCGCCTATCTCTCCAGGGCACCGGCCTCGATCGACGTCGTCGATCTCAATCCGCACCACATTGCGCTGAACCGCCTGAAGCTTGCCGCATTCAAATACCTTCCCGGTCACGCCGATCTCGTCCGCTTCCTGGCAATGCCGAATGAGAAGTCGAACAGCCGCGCCTACGATCAGCATCTCGCCGCCAAGCTCGACGAGACGACGCGCAGTTACTGGAACGGCCGCAAGTTCGGCCGCCGCCGCGTCACCGTTTTCGACCGCAATATTTATGAAACGGGCCTGCTCGGCCGCTTCATCGGCGCAGCCCATCTCCTTGCCCGTCTGCACGGCGTCAAACTGCGCGAGATGACCAAAACCCGCTCGATCCGCGAGCAGCGTCAGTTCTTCGACGAGCAGATCGCACCCCTGTTCGAGAAGCCGGTCGTACGCTGGATCACTGGCCGCAAAAGCTCGCTCTTCGGACTCGGGATTCCGCCGCAGCAATATGACGAGCTTGCAAGCCTTGCCGCCGATCAATCGATCGCGCCGGTGCTCAAGCACCGCCTAGAAAAGCTCGCCTGTCATTTCCCGATGCGCGACAACTATTTCGCCTGGCAGGCCTTCGGCCGCCGCTACGGCACGGAGGAAGAAGGCCCGCTGCCGACCTATCTGAGGCCCGAGCACTACGAGGTGATCCGCGCCAATGTGGATCGCGTCAACGTCCACCATGCAAGCTTTACCGAACTTCTGGCTCGCGAGCCGGCGGCCTCGCGTGACCGCTACATCCTGCTCGACGCGCAGGACTGGATGACCGACGGCCAATTGAACGACGTCTGGCGCGAGATCACCCGCACTGCCCGCGAAGGCGCACGCGTGATCTTCCGCACCGCCGCCGAAAGGAGCATTATCGAAGGTCGTCTCTCTCCTTCGATCCGCGACCAATGGGACTACTTCGAGGAGAAGTCGCGAGAGCTGAGCGCGCTCGATCGCTCGGCGATCTACGGCGGCTTCCACATCTACGGGAAAAAGGCGTGAGCAAAGCCGGCGCCGAGACGGCGGAAAAGAGCGAGCAGCATGCCAGCCTCATGGATGGCATGTACCGCTACCAGCGCCATATCTACGACCTGACGCGAAAATATTACCTGCTTGGGCGCGACAGCACGATCCGCAATCTGGACGTGCCTGACGGCGGCACCTTGCTCGAAGTCGGCTGCGGCACGGGGCGCAACATGGCTTTGGCTCATCGACATTTCCCGAGCGCCAAGCTGTTCGGCCTCGATATCTCCCAGGAAATGCTGATTTCGGCGCGCAAGACCTTCGCCACCAAGGCGACGATTCCGGAGTTCCGCGTCGCCGACGCCACGGCGTTTACGCCGCGTGAATTCGGTGTCAGTGGCTTCGACCGCATCCTGATTTCCTATGCTCTGTCGATGATTCCCGATTGGGAACGCGCCGTCGATGCATCGATCGCCGCGCTCAATCCCGGCGGCCAGTTGCATATTGTCGATTTCGGCCAGCAAGAAGCCCTGCCGCGCTGGTTCCGAAGCATTCTGCAGGCCTGGCTTGCGAAATTCCATGTCACTCCCCGCGCCGATCTGCGGGAGGTTCTGGAAGCGCAGTCCCGGGAACACGGTGCGCAACTGTCCTTTGAAACAGTCGGCGGCGGTTACGCCTGGCGGGCGGCAATTATCAGCAGGCGTTCATAATTCGCTTGAAACTAACCGATTTTTTACGTTGATATGGTGAAAAGAGGGTTATTCCTCTGCTGGGCTCGTCGTTTTCGAAGGTCAGACTGTGGGGCAAAGAGATCATTCGGTTCACGACGGGATACCCATGCGCCGGCTTTTGTGTTGCGTTCTGCCCCTGGCCATCCTGCTGGCCGGTTGCTCTTCCTCCGGTTATGACTATCTCGAAACGGCATCGATCAAACCGAAGACGCGCTTCAAGGACACTGATCCGCAGGATTTCGGAGCAAAGCATCCGCATCAGAACGCGGTTCATGGTATCGACATCTCCAAATGGCAGGGCGATATCGACTGGAGTACGGTGAAGACTTCCGGCGTCGCCTTCGCCTTCATCAAGGCGACAGAAGGCAAGGACCGGCTAGACCCCCGCTTTGACGAATACTGGCGCGAGGCTCGCGCCGCCGGTATCCCGCACGCTCCCTATCATTTCTATTATTTCTGCTCCTCGGCCGACCAGCAGGCCGACTGGTTCATCCGCAACGTGCCGAAGGACGCCATGCGCCTGCCGCCAGTGCTCGACGTCGAATGGAACGGCGAATCGAAGACCTGCCGCTATCGTCCCGACCCGGAAACGGTGCGCGCGGAAATGCAGCGCTTTATGGACCGGCTGGAGGCCTATTACGGCAAACGCCCAATCATCTATACCTCGGTCGATTTCCACCGCGAAAACCTCGTTGGCTACTTTCAGGACTATCATTTCTGGGTGCGCTCGGTGGCAAAACACCCGGAAGCGACTTACTCCGACCGTCGCTGGGCCTTCTGGCAATATACCTCGACCGGTGTTGTTCCCGGCATCAAGGGACCGACCGATATTAACGTTTTTGCCGGCAGCGCAAAGAACTGGAACAATTGGGTCGCGACCGTTTCTAAGGATGCAAATTCTTAGTAACGTCTTTCAATCTTTCTTGCTTCCGTCACATTCCTCTGTGAAAGCGACGGGCATCCATTTTCTATAAGGACCGCATTCATGCACCGCTCGCTCACAAGCCGCTCTGCACTCGCCCTCCTGTTTGCCCTTACTTTTGCAGGCGGCGCGGCCGCCCAGCAGGCGCCAGCTGCCTCCGACCCGTCGGCAGCGCCCTGCGGCGGCGATCTGTCCGACTTCCTCGAGGGCGTCAAGGCCGACGCAATTGCAGCGGGCGCCAGCGCGGCGGCCGCCGATGAGGCGCTCGCCGGCGCCGAGGTCGATCAGAAGGTCCTGAGCCGCGATCGCGCCCAAGGCGTCTTCAAGCAGACCTTCCTCGAATTCTCCCAGCGCACCGTCAGCCAGGCCCGCCTCGACATCGGCCGCCAGAAAATGAAGCAATATGCCGACGTCTTTGCCCGGGCCGAGCAGGAGTTCGGCGTGCCCCCCGGCGTCATCACCGCCTTCTGGGCGATGGAAACCGACTTCGGCGCTGTCCAGGGCGATTTCAACACTCGCAACGCTCTGGTGACCCTGTCGCACGACTGCCGCCGCCCGGAACTCTTCCGTCCGCAGCTTATCGCCCTCATCGAAATGGTCCAGCACGGCGACCTCGACCCCGCCACCAACACCGGCGCCTGGGCCGGCGAGATCGGCCAGGTACAGATGCTGCCGCGCGACATCATCGCCTATGGCATGGATGGTGACGGCGACGGCCACGTCCGCCTGAAGCAAAGCAGCCCGGACGCCATTCTGACGGCAGCGAAATTCATCCAGCATCTCGGTTTCGAGCGCGGTCAGCCCTGGCTGCAGGAAGTGACCTTGCCCGACAACCTGCCCTTCGAGAAATCCGGCCTTGGCGGCACGATGAAGGCCAGCGAGTGGTTCGCGCTCGGCGTCAAGCCGCGCGACGGCAACACGGGCTTCGGCGATCTCGAAGGCGACCTCGTGCTGCCGCAGGGCCGCATGGGACCGGCCTTCATTGCCTATCCGAATTTCAAGATCTATCTCGAATGGAACAAGTCGTTCATCTACACGACTTCGGCCGCCTATTTCGCGACCCGCCTTTCTGGCGCCCCGACTTACCTGAAGGGCACACCGGAACAAGGGCTCGCCAATGACCAGATGAAGACGCTGCAGAGCAAGCTGCAGTCGCTCGGACATGATGTCGGCGAGATCGACGGCATCCTCGGTTCCGGCACGCGTGTCGCGATCCAGAAGGAGCAGCAGCGGTTGGGCATGCCGGCAGACGGCTGGGCGACGCCCGCCCTTCTCAACGCTCTCTAATCGCCGCTGACACTCCCGCCGCTCGCTTCGCAAGAAACGGGTGGCGCCGCTTTCCCTGCCCGTTAAACCATTATGGTGAGCAGCGACGCCGGAATTGGACGAGACGGTGACGATGCGGCTTGGGATGGAGGAGGACGGCATGGACACCAGAATGAACGCGTGGACCTGGAGCCTGCTGCTCCTGCTCGGTCTCATCTGGGGCGGCTCCTTTTTCTTCGCGCGCATCGCCGTCCAGCATATCCCGCCGCTGACCCTCGTCTTCCTCCGGCTGCTGCTGGCCGGGCTCGCATTGCACATTTATATCGCCGGCCGTTTAGACGTCTATCAGACCCTGAAATCCCGCTGGCGCGAATTCCTGATCCTCGGGCTGATCAACAATGCTCTGCCGCATGCTCTGATCTTCTTCGGCCAGACCCGAATCGGCGCCGGCCTTGCGGCGATCCTCAACGCCACGACGCCGATCTGGACCGTGCTGACCGCCAATTACCTCACCTCCGACGAAAAGCTGTCCTCTGCCAAGATCGCAGGCTGCCTCGTCGGCCTGGCCGGAACGATCGTGCTGATCGGCCCCGGACTGTCAGCCAGCGGCCAAGCACCCCTTTGGGCGCTGCTGCTTCCCGTGCTTGCCGCCATCTCCTACGGGTTCGCAGCCATCTACGGAAAGCGGTTCAAGGACGTTCCGGCACCAGTCACCGCCGCCGGCCAGTTGACCGCATCCTCGCTAATTACCTTGCCGCTCTCATTGCTGGCCGATCGCCCTTGGACGCTCTCCTTGCCGCCGCTCGATATCGTTTTCGCCGTTCTGGCGCTGGCGCTGGTATCGACCGCTTTCGCCTACATTCTCTATTTCCGGATCATGGCGGCGGCCGGCGCCACGAACGCCTCGCTTGTCACTCTGCTGGTGCCGCCAAGCGCAATCCTTCTCGGCGTGCTTTTTCTCGGTGAACGGCTGGCGCTTGGCGAATTCGCCGGCATGGCGCTGATCGGTTTCGGCCTCGTCATCCTCGATGGCCGCGCCTATCGCGCGCTGGTGAAACCCGCCTGACGGGCGGTTGCATTTCGTCTATGCTTTCAACCACTTGCAAGCCTGCCATGTTTTAGGCTCACAGGTAAATCCGTAATCGCCTGATTTAACGCCGCGTTAAAATGTGTGAACAAAAATTACGTGAAGATTATTGTTTTATTCCAACAGCTTGCGAAAACGATGTTCGACTTATCCACCGCCCATTTCGGCGGCGCAGCATACAATTCGCTTTCCAACCGACATATTTCAGACATAATATCAGCCGGTTAACGCGAGGAGACAGACATGGGACTCACGCAATCCTTGAATGTTCTGTTGGTCAGTGCAGCGTTCGTTTTCGTCCTATCCATGCTCTTCATTTGAGCGGGGTGGCGGGCGTGTACGCTGATAGTGCCTAAACTCCCCTGATCAATCCGCCAACGAAAAGCGCATGTCCCGCCCGACATGCGCTTTTTCACTTTTGAATGTTGCGGAAAATCAGGCCGCTGCGCCCGCGCTCTTTGTCGCCCGACGGGACAAGCCGAGATTTTCGAGCACCGCGGAAACCAGCGGCGCGCGGTTCATTGTATAGAGATGGAACTCATCGATGCCGCGCCGGACGAGATCCTCGATCTGTTCGGCGGCAACGTCGGCCGCGACCTTCGCCCGTTCCTCGGGCTTGTCGTCGAAGCCGGAAAAACGTTCGTCGAGGAAGGCGGGGATGACCGTGCCGCAGGCGCCGGCGAAACGCTTCAGTTGCGTCAGGTTCTGGATCGGCATGATGCCGGGCACGATCGGGATCGAGATGCCGGCAGCGCGCACTCGCTCCAGGTAACGCTCGAAATTGTCGTTGTCGAAGAAGAACTGCGTTAGCGCCCGGTCGGCGCCGTTGTCGGCCTTGCGCTTCAGCATCTCGATATCGGCGGCCGTATCGCGGCTCTCAGGATGCTTTTCGGGATAGGCGGAGACCGAGATCTCGAAATTTCCGATCTCCTTGAGCCCGGCCACCAACTCGGCCGCGTTGGCATACCCCCCGGGGTGCGGCGCGTAGGGCGCGCCAGCGCCGCCGGGCGCATCACCGCGCAACGCCACGAAATGCGTCACGCCGGCATTGCGGAATGTATCTATCACCTGATGCGTCTCTTCCTTCGTCGCGCCGACGCAGGTCAGATGAGATGCGGTGGCAAGCGGCGTCTGCGCCAGGAAGCGCGTGACGGTCGACAGGGTCGGCGCCTTGGTCGTGCCGCCGGCGCCATAGGTCACCGATACGAAATCCGGCTCCCAGTCCTGCAGCTTGCTGACGGTCTCCCAAAGCTGGCCTTCCATCTCTTCCGATTTCGGCGGGAAGAATTCGAAAGAGATCCCGATGTTGCGCCCGCGTGCTTCGTTTTTCAAAGCCATGTCATACTCTCCCGGCAAATGTAGGTTCGGCGCCTTCGCTCGTCTGCGAAGCCATGAGGCGCCTCGGATCGCGCGCGAGCCAGACGGTGACCGTCAGCCCCTGCCCGCCCTGCTGACCCGGATGAAGGTCGACGACCTGCTCGACATCGAGCCCGGCCTTGCGCAGCCAATCGGACATCGACTGGTGCGAGAAGCCGAGCCGGACGTGCGCATGCTCGTCGCGGAGATATTCGAGCGTGTGCGGCGCAAGATCGATGACCACGAGCCGGCCGCCCGGCCGGAGCATGCGCGCCGCTTCCGTAATCGCAATCTCCGGCTGGTCGAAAAAATGCAGGACCTGATGAATCGTCACCAGATCGAAATCCTGCCCCTCGAACGGCAGGTTCAGAATATCGGCGTGGCGCACCGTCGCCTTGGTGATGCGGGACTTGTCGAGGTTGGCGCGCGCCACGCTCAGCATGTCGCGGCTGGCGTCGACGCCGATCGCCCGCCGGTAGAGCCCGGATAGGAGTTCGAGGATGCGACCGGTTCCGGTGCCGAGATCGAGCAGCGAATCGATCGGCTGGTTGCCGAGCAGACGGATGACGGCGGCGTCGACCTCCTCGTCGGCGGCATGCAGGCGGCGAAGTTCGTCCCATTCAGCAGCGTTGCGGCTGAAATAGGCCTGTGCCCGCTCGGCCCGCTGGCGCTTGACCGCCGACAGCCGCTCGCCATCGCGAAGGATGGTCGGATCGTTCTCGGAGACATGCTTGAGCAACGCCCGAACGAGCATTGCTGCCTTGCCGTCCTGCTTGAGACGGAAGTAGGCCCAGGCGCCCTCCTGGTAGCGTTCAATCAGTTCGGCCTCGCCGAGCAGCTTCAGGTGGCGGGAAATACGGGGCTGAGATTGACCGAGAATTTCGGTAAGATCGGTCACCGTCAAGTCGCCGCCGTCGAGAAGCGCCAGAAGACGCAGGCGCGTGGGTTCGCCGGCCGCCTTCAAGACGTCCACAAGCCCATCCAGTCCAAGCTTCAAGGGTTCGCTCATCATCAGCCCAATCAAGATATAAAGATATCTTTATGTGATTTAAACGGCGGTGACAAGCGGCAATTCGCACTCTCTGCGAAATCGACTGCTCCCATTGCGACAGGAGCGAACATGAAAAAAGCCGGGGCTTTCGTAAACAAAACGCTGCGATCAGCGCGTCAGGCGCTTATGTGCCTGGCTGCCAGGATTGAGAGCGTCGGGGCCGAGGCGGCGAACCTTGTCCTCCTCATAATCCTCGAAATTGCCTTCGAACCACTCGACATGGCCTTCACCCTCGAAAGCCAGGATATGCGTCGCCAGGCGATCGAGGAACATACGATCGTGGCTGATGACGATGGCGCAGCCGGCGAAATTCTCAAGCGCGTTCTCGAGGGCGCCGAGCGTTTCCGTATCCAGGTCGTTCGTCGGTTCGTCGAGCAGCAGAACGTTGCCGCCGGACTTCAGCATCTTGGCGAGGTGAACGCGGTTGCGCTGACCGCCCGAGAGACTGCCGACCTTCTGCTGCTGATCGCCACCCTTGAAATTGAAGGCGCCACAATATGCACGGGAGTTCATGTCAAACTTGCCGAGCTTGATCACTTCGGCGCCGCCGGAGATCTCTTCCCAGACGGTCTTGTTGGGATCCAGCGCATCGCGGCTCTGGTCGACATAGCTGAGATGCACGGTCTCACCGATCCGGATCGAACCGCCATCCGGCGTTTCCTGACCCGTGATCATCTTGAACAGCGTCGTTTTGCCGGCGCCATTCGGGCCGATGATGCCGACAATACCGCCCGGCGGCAGCTTCAACGACAGGTCGTTGACCAGCGTGCGGCCGTCGAAGCCCTTGGTGATGCCTTCCATCTCGATGACCACCTGGCCGAGGCGCTCGCTGACCGGAATGATGATCTGCGCGTCGCCGGGACGCTGCTTCTCGGCGGCCTCCACCAGCTGCTCGTAGGACTTGATGCGCGCCTTGGACTTGGCCTGACGAGCCTTCGGGCTGGAAGCAATCCATTCCTGCTCGCGGCTGATCGCCTTCTGGCGTGATGCTTCCTCGCGATTTTCCTGCGCCATGCGCTTGGCCTTAGCCAGCAGGTACGCCGAGTAATTGCCCTCGTAAGGGATGCCGCGGCCGCGGTCGAGTTCGAGAATCCAGCCGGTGACGTTGTCCAGGAAGTAACGGTCGTGAGTGATCATCATCACGGCGCCGGGGTAGTCGCGCAGGTGCTTTTCGAGCCAGGCGATGGTTTCGGCATCCAGATGGTTGGTCGGTTCGTCGAGCAGCAGCAGGTCCGGCTGCGACAGAAGCAGGCGGCAGAGCGCGACGCGGCGCCGCTCACCACCGGAAAGAGTGGTGACATCGGCGTCGCGCGGCGGGCAGCGCAGGGCTTCCATCGCCATCTCGACCTGGCTTTCCAGATCCCAGAGGTTCTGGCTGTCGATGATGTCCTGAAGCTTGGCGCCTTCTTCCGCCGTCTCGTCGGAATAGTTCATCATCAATTCGTTGTAGCGATCAACGATCGCGGTCTTCGAGGCAACGCCCTCCATGACGTTCTCGAACACGGTCTTGGCGGAATCGAGCTGCGGCTCCTGTTCGAGATAGCCGACCGTGGCACCCTCGGCGAGCCAGGCTTCGCCGGTATATTCCTTGTCCTTGCCGGCAATGATGCGCAGCACGGTGGACTTACCGGCGCCGTTCGGGCCGAGGATGCCGATCTTGGCATCCGGGTAGAAGGAAAGGTGGATGTTCTCCAGGATCTTCTTGTTGCCATAGGCCTTGTTGAGGCCGGACATATGATAGATGAATTGACGTGCCATGCTGCGCTGCTCCGGGCGGGAAACTTCGTTTCGTGCCGCTATGTAGGCGAAACAGCGCCTGTGAGCAACGCCGAAACCCGGTTACGCAGGATTCCGGTCAAAAGCCCGCCGCATCGACAACGCCCTCGTCACAGCCGAAGGAGGTTTTTCCCGCCCCCCGGATCAGATCGGCAAGGCTCGCGTTTTTCCCCGATGCCGTTCCGGCATCCGCAGACAGGCCGATCGTCAGCTCACTGATCATTCTGACATTGCCGGCTCGCCGGCAGCTCATCTTGACGCGGTCACCCGCACCGGGCCCGAAACTCTTGTCGAAAGCCGCCTTGATCGCCTCGGCCTTGACCGTCTTGCCGATATTGGCGGCAAAGAGATCGCGCACGGCCGATGCGTTGAGCGCATCCACGAGACGGACGCTGACGCCGAAATAGTCTTCCACGCTCATTTTCGTGCAGGTGCCATGCTTTATCCACTCGTGCCGCTCGAGGCCGGACTGCGTGCCCGGCATCGCCTTTGCAAGCGCTGCCTGCGTCTCGGCCGAAACAGCGACCGCTGGCAATGCATCCCACTTGCCGTCTTTGTCGGCGGCCTTCTGGTCGTCGCTGACGCCGCAATAGTCCTGCCGCATCGGCCAGAGGCCGTGCAGCGAGAAATTGGTCGCGTCATGGCGCTCGCCGGTCTGGCTGGCGCATTCGGCTTTCTTCTGGTTCGTCTGGCAGAAAGCGGGCTGCCAGCTCGCGGCAAGAATGAAACGGGTACGGCCGTCGGTCTCCTGCGCCGTGGCAGCGCCAGCAAGGACCATCGATACGGCGAACGTAAAGGTACGCAACTGCATGCTGCTCATTTCAACCCCCAAAAGAAGAACAATGCGGGAACAGATAAGCACAAAGAGTAAACGACAGCAACCCTGAATCGAAACACATTCAGAATTTATGTCAGCTGTATATTTCCGGAAAAGATGCGGTGGTTCATGGCACGTCATGTTCGAAGCCGCGCAAAGAACACTATCGCGCCTGGAGCTACTGCATAATTCCTTAAATCGATTCCGCTTTAAGGAATTATGCAGTAGCGATCTGCTCTGCTGCGGCAGGGAGGATCCGGATGTTTTCTGATACGCGAAGGCTCGCAATAGGGGAAGCGTCGCTGGCCTATCACCATGCCGAGGCCGCCGGTCCGGCACGCGGCATCCTGTTGATATCGCATGGCTTAGCGGAGCACTCGAAGCGGTACGGCCGCTTTGCCGAGGCGATGGCGGCGCGCGGCTATCACGTCTATGCCCATGATCACCGCGGCCACGGCGAGACGATGGCACCCGACGCGCCGATCGGACGCTTTGCCGGCCGGAATGGCGTCGAACGGGTGATCGGCGACGTCATTGCCATGCGCGCCCATGCGGCCTCGCGCCATCCCGGCCTGAAGGTGATCCTCTTCGGCCATTCGATGGGTGGCCTCATCGCGCTCAATGCCATCGTCACCGCTCCGGCCGACTTCGACGCCGTCGCCGTCTGGAATTCGAATTTCGCTGTCGGCCTTGCCGGCCGAGCTGCCCAGGCGATCCTGCTTGCCGAACGGATGCTGAAGGGGTCAGACGTACCGAGTGGCCTATTGCCGAAGCTCACCTTCGGAGCTTGGGGAAAATCGATCCCGGAAGGCCGCACGGCGTTCGACTGGCTGTCGCATCGCGCCGATGACGTCGACAAATATATCGCCGATCCGCTCTGCGGCTTCGACGCATCGGTCTCGCTCTGGCTCGACCTCTTCGAGCTGACCTTTCGCGCGCCGCAGAAACTCCATGTGGACCGGCTGCCGCGTGATATGCCGATCCATCTCGTCGGCGGCGCCGAAGATCCCGCGACGGAGCGTGGAAAAGCCGTGCTCTGGCTGTCAAACCATTTGAAAGCCAAGGGCTTCTCTCGGATCACCACCGTGATATATCAGGGCATGCGGCATGAAACGCTGAACGAAATTGGCGCCGACGCGGCGATCGCAGCCTTCGCGGACTGGTGCGACGCGGCACCCGCAATATTCCGAGCCAGAGAGAATCCATCATGAGCAGCCCCTCCGCCCGCACCGCTTCGTCTGCCTCCGAGGTGACGACGGGGCTCGTGCTGATGTTTCTGTCGGTGATGGTCTCGCCGCTCATTGATATCTTCTCCAAGCTCGCCGTCGTCACAGTCCCGTCCGCCGAGATCACCGCCGGCCGCTTCGTCGTGCAGGCGCTCTGCATGCTGCCGATCGTGCTATGGCGGCGCAGATTTAGGGACTTCTCGTGGCGCCAGAGCCTGTTCCACGCCATCCGCGGCTTCATCATCACAGTCTCGATGATCTCGTTCGTAACCACGCTGAAATACATGGCGGTCGCCGACGCGATCGCGATCTTCTTCATCGAGCCGATCATCGTGACGGTCCTCGGCGGCATTTTCCTCAAGGAGACGATCGGATGGCGGCGCTATACCGCCTGCGGCGTCGGCTTCTTCGGGGCGATGCTGATCATCCAGCCGAGCTTCGAGGAGGTCGGCTATGTCGCGCTCCTGCCCGTTGTCAGCGCGCTCTGCGTTGCGATCTTCGTGTTGATGACCCGCGTCCTCTCACACAGGGAGGACCCCTGGTCGATGCAGTTCCAGATGGGCATCTGGGGCTTGCTCTTCTGCGTCCTCCTGCTTTTTGTCGGCGAAGGAAGCGGCTCCGATCTCTTCGATCCCGTCATGCCTGCGGGCAGCGCGTGGTTCTACGTCGCTGGCGTAGGGGCCACGGCCGCCATAGCCGGGATCCTCGGCGTCTACGCCTATCGCGCTGCACCGGCGTCGACGCTGGCGCCGCTGCAATATTTCGAAATCGTCTCGGCAACGATCTTCGCCTGGCTGGTCTTCGGCGACTTTCCGGATGCAGTCAAATGGCTCGGCATCACGATCATCATGGTGTCGGGCTTGTACATCCTCTGGCGTGAGCGCCGCTTTGCTTCAAAGCCCGTATCCGATACATCTGAGGTGACGCTGGCGCCTTAGACATTGACGGGAGGAACATGATCGAGACCGCGACGAAACAGCCGCCGCTTGCCGGCATCCGGGTGATCGAGCTTGCCCGCGTGCTGGCCGGCCCCTGGGCGGGACAGATGCTCGCCGATCTCGGCGCCGACGTGATCAAGATCGAAAATCCCGACGGCGGCGATGATACGCGCCAATGGGGCCCGCCCTTCGTCGAAGCTGCCGACGGCGAAAATCTCTCGGCCGCCTATTACCACGCTGCCAACCGCGGCAAACGCTCCATCACCGCCGACCTCAAGAGCACTGAGGACCAGGATCTCGTTCGTCGCCTCATAGCCACCGCCGATGTGGTGATCGAGAATTTCAAGGTTGGCGGCCTCGTCAAATACGGGCTCGATTACGACAGCCTGCGCAAGCTGAACCCGAGGCTCGTCTATTGCTCGATCACCGGCTTCGGCCAGACCGGCCCCTATGCCGGTCTCGCTGGCTACGATTACATAGTCCAGGGCATGTCCGGCTTCATGTCGATAACAGGCGAGCCGGACGGCCAGCCGATGAAGGCGGGCGTGGCGATCGCCGACATCTTCACCGGCATCTATGCCGTCTCGGCGATCGAGGCCGCCCTGATCCACGCGTTGAAAACCGGCGAAGGCCAGCTTATCGACATGGCCCTGCTCGACGTGCAATCGGCCGTTCTCGCCAATCAGAACATGAATTACCTCATTTCCGGCGCCGCACCGACCCGCCTCGGCAACGCCCATCCCAACATCTCGCCCTATGAGGTCGTGCCGACGGCCGACGGTTATCTCATCCTTGCCGTCGGCAACGACGGTCAGTTCCGCCGCCTCTGCGCCATCCTCGGCCTGGAGACGATCGCGGACGACGAGCGTTTCTCCACCAACAAGGCCCGCGTTGCCAACCGCGGCGAAGTCCGCCGCCTGATCTCCGCCGAGACGCTGAAATTGCAGAAGGCGGATCTTCTGAAGGCCTGTGAGCAGAACGCGGTCCCATCCGGCGCCATCAACACGATCGAGGAAATGTTCGCCGACCCGCAGGTGAAGGCCCGCGATCTGCGCATCGACCTTACCGATGCCGCCGGCACGATCATTCCCGGGGTCAGGACGCCGGTTGTGCTGTCGGAAACACCGTTGCGCTACATCAGTCCGAGCCCGCGTCTTGGCGAGCACAGGGAGGAAATTCTGGCGGAACTCGCCGAGTTGGAGAGGAAGGCATCGTCATGAAGAAGGCATCATCATGAAAAAGACGGGCGGAGAATTGATTGTCGAGGCGCTGAAGGCGAATGGCGTCAAGCGCCTCTCCTGCGTGCCCGGCGAGAGTTTCCTCGCCGTTCTCGACGCCTTGCGCGACAGCGATATCGACGTCCTCGTCTGCCGGCAGGAAGGCGGGGCGGCGATGATGGCGGATTGCTGGGGCAGGCTGACGGGCGAGCCAGGCATCTGCATGGTGACCCGCGGACCTGGCGCCACCAACGCCTCCGCCGGTCTGCATATATCAAGGCAGGATTCGACCCCGATGATCCTTTTCATCGGCCAGGTGCAGCGAGAGGCGCGTGAACGCGAGGCCTTCCAGGAGGTCGAGTTCCGCCGCGCCTTCACCGAATTCGCCAAGTGGGTGGGCGAGATCGACGATGCCGCCCGCATTCCCGAGTTTATAACCCGCGCCTTTGCGGTCGCGACCTCCGGCCGTCCCGGCCCCGTGGTGCTGACGCTGCCGGAAGACATGCTGCGCGATGAGGTCGAGGCGCCCCGCGCCAGGCGTTATGCCAGCGTCGAGGCCCACCCGGGCCGCAGCCAGATCGATGATCTTTATGTAAGACTCTTGAAGGCCGAACGGCCGATGGTGATTCTCGGCGGCACACGCTGGGATGCCGATGCCGTCGCCGATTTTGCAATCTTCGCCGAACGTTTTCAGCTGCCGGTGGGCTGCTCCTTCCGCCGGCAGATGCTGTTCGATCATCTCCACCCCTGTTATGCAGGCGATGTCGGCATCGGCATCAATCCAGCGCTCGCCAAGGAGATCAAGGAGAGCGACCTGCTGATCCTGCTCGGCGGCCGCATGTCGGAAATGCCTTCCTCAGGTTATACGCTGCTCGACATCCCCTACCCCAGTCAGTCCCTCGTTCATATCCATCCGGATCCGTCGGAACTCGGCCGCGTCTATCGCGCCGATCTTGCCATCTGCGCGAGCCCCGCCGATTTTGTCGAAACACTCGTCGATCTCGAAGCCCCGGCCGAGCCACGGTGGGCGCAGCGGACCGCGCATATGCACCAGGCCTATCTCGCCTGGTCGAAGCCGCCGGCGACGGGTCCGGGCGCCGTCCATATGGGACCGATCATGGAGTGGCTGGAAGGCAATATCGGGCCGGAAACGATCTTCACCAATGGCGCCGGCAACTACGCCACCTGGCTGCACCGCTTCCACCGTTTCCGCCGCTTCAACACCCAGGCCGCGCCCACCTCCGGCTCGATGGGTTACGGGCTGCCGGCGGCGGTGGCCGCCAAGCGGCTCTTTCCCGAGCGTGAGGTCATCTGTTTTGCCGGCGACGGCTGCTTCCTGATGCACGGCCAGGAATTCGCCACCGCCATCCGTTACGACCTGCCGATCATCGCAATCGTCGTCAACAACGGCATGTACGGCACGATCCGCATGCACCAGGAGCGCGAATATCCCGGCCGCGTCAGCAGCACCGATCTGACCAATCCGGACTTCGCGGCCCTCGCCCGCGCCTATGGCGGCCACGGCGAGACGGTAGAAAACACGGAGGAATTTGCCCCCGCTTTCGAGCGCGCGCGTGCAAGCGGCAAGCCGGCGATCATCGAGGTGAAGCTCGACCCGGAAGCGATCACACCGACCAGAACGCTTTCGGAAATCGCGCAAACAAAAAGCCGGTAAGGTTGCCCCGCCGGCTTTGAGAGACAGGATTGAAGCAACCTTAGTCGAGCGCGGCCGTGACGATGAACTCGACCTTGTACTTCGGCGCAGCAAGCTTGGCTTCGCTGGTGGCGCGGGCCGGAGGATTGGCCGGATCGATCCAGGCTTCCCAGGCAGCGTTCATCTCGGCGAAATAAGCGATGTCGGAGAGATAGACGATCGTCTGCAGGATCTTCGACTTGCTGCTTCCGGCGGCCGCCAAGAGGCGGTCGACTTCGGCGAGCGCAGACTTGCACTGATCGGTGACGCTTTCACCCTCGCCGACCTGGCCCGCCAAATAAACCGTGTTGCCGTGAATGACGGCGCCGCTCATGCGTGCGCCGACGTCGATACGCTTAATGCTCATTATCGTCTCCTGAGTGAATAGTAGGGTGGCGGCGCTGCGGAGCAGCGCCCGAAAATCGGCGGCTGGTGCGACGCTCAACTGCGGATATGGTGGGTCTTCTGGTAAATCGCCGTCGAACGCGCGCCCGAGCGGCAATATCCGAGCATCGGCCGCGGGAACTCGTCGAGCGCGTCGACCATGCCCTGCACCGCCTCTTCGGTCACGCCCATCGGTCCAACCGGCACATGGGCGATATCGAGTCCGAGCTCTTTGGCACGCGCCTCGATGACGGAAAACGACGTTTGGTCGGGGCTTTCATGGTCGGGGCGGTGGCAGACGATCGATTTGAAGCCCAGCGCCTTGATCTCGTCGAGATCTTTAAGCGTGATCTGTCCCGAAACCGAATATTCATCGTCGATCTGGCGAATATCCATCGTCTTGTCTCCTCATAAGTCGTGGGCTGAAGGTCTACGACGGGAGGCTGGCGAGCGTCAACAACACTTCGCTTACACGAATGCGAAGGTGAGCGCATAGCTGCGGCTCTCGCCGGGCGCCAGCATGTTGAACTCGCCGGACGCCTCGAGTTCGTCGCGCAGGACCCATCGATGCGAGACGGGCTCGATGCCGATGACATGTGCCGGCGCATTCTGGTTTCGCCACACCTGCAGATAAGGCAGCGTATCGGCGCGGAAGCGGACGCGCAGCGTCCTGCCGCCGATTGCGGCGATGGGACCAAGCCGGACTTCCGCAAACCCCTCCTCCGTCGCGGGCGCCGGAACACAGAAGATGCCGCCCGGCTCTTCGCCGAAGGTCCAGGGAAAGCCGCCGTTCTCCAGCATATACCCTTCGAGTCGCGTGCCCTCGTCCAGCCATTTGCCGCCGATGTTGATATGATACATCAGGAAGGTCGGCACCGTCTCGTCGCTGGTGTTGACGACGCGGTCTTCGAGCCACACCTCGCCGGTCACGCCGTCGATCCGCCAGAGCCGCTCTATGCGCTGCGGAAGCCCCTCGATGGTTACGATGTCGACATCGGCGCGGCATTCGGCATTGCCATTCTCGAACTTCGTCCAGAGCACCTTCGCTGCGTGGCCGGAGGCCGATCCGTGCAGCGGATAGACCTTGCCGTCGCCCCGGCCGGCGATTGGCTGGCGATGGCGGATATGGTCCGGCCCGCAGGTGAAGAGAAACCCCTCAAGTGAGTGATCGATTCGCGGATCGCCATCGTCGGGAATGGCTCGTTTCGGCGCGATATCGACGCCTTCGACGATACATCCCCCGATATCCAGAACCGATGTTTCATCCAGCATCAGGCGCGGCCCGCTTGCAGCGGCAAATTCGATCATCTCGGGTCTCCTCGGGGTTATCGGCCGCCGTAGCGTTAGGTTTCACGCCGTCTTTCGTCAATCGGCGCCTTTCGCCTCTTGCGCTTTTGCCGCAACCGTGGATTTTGCGGAACTGACACAAGGACGCAAACGTTTATGAGTAAAAGGAAATCTTAGTGATTTTCATATTTTGTTCAGCACGCTTTCATAAATTCCACACTAGCGTCAAGATTCGCGGGTGTGTGTCTGCCCAGTACTGTTCGAGGTTTGAGACGTGAGTCGCTTTTTGAAATCGGCATTCTCGGTTGCCGCCGTCCTGGCACCCCTTGCGCTGGCAGCACCCGACGCAAGTGCGCAGCAATTCCGCGACCGCCGCCAGAGCGACATTGTGCTGGTCACGCCGAACGGTGAAATCCTCGATTATGTGCCCCGCGGCTTTGCCTATGCCCGCGACCGCAGCGGCAATCGCGTGCTGATCGACGCCTACGGCAATATCGTCGCCACCGAGATGCGCGCCCGCGGCTATTATTCGCAGCGCCCCAGTCCGCGCGAAGTCTATTCCGACCAGTACGGCAATGATCCCTACTATGCCGACGATCCGTATGGCGATACGCGTTATTCCGAGCGCGGCGCCGTTACCGGCGGCATTCCGCGCGACGCAGCGATCGAGCGCCTGCCGCTAGGCGAGCAGCCCTATCCGGACGACAACAGCATCGGCAACCCGCAATCGGGCGAAGATTACGCCTCAATCGATCCCGACCAGCAGATCCCGCCCGCCGACGCGCCGACGACCGCGCCCGAAGAACCCGTCATTACGCTCCAGGGTAAGTCCAAGCCCGAGATCGTCGCACTGCAGGTCTTCCTTGACCGCGCCGGCATCTCTCCTGGCGTCATCGACGGCCATATGGGTTCGAACGTCACCAAGGCGATCTATGCCTATGACCAAATGACCGGCTCCAAGCTCGATCCAAACAACACCGACGCCATTCTCGAAGAACTCCGCATGACAGGCGGCCTGCCCGTCGTAAGCTACACGATCACACCAGCCGATGCCGCGGGCCCCTTCGTCGCCCAGATCCCGGAAGATTATGCGCATAAGGCGATGCTGCCGTCGCTTGCCTATACCTCGACCACCGAAATGCTGGCCGAGCGCTTCCACATGGATGAGGCCTTTCTTAAGGAAATGAACCCGGGTGCCGATTTCAGCGTTCCCGGCACGGTGATCAAAGTGGTCAATCCCGGCGAACCAAAAACCGGCGAAGTTGCCCGCATCATCGCCGATAAGGGCCGCAAGCAGGTCTTCGCATATGACGGCGCCAGCAATCTGTTGGCCGCCTATCCGGCGTCGATCGGCTCCGCCGACACACCCTCCCCCTCAGGTACCGTGACAGTCGAGCGCGTCGCTCTCAATCCCGGTTATACCTACAATCCGAAGATCAATTTCCAGCAGGGCGCCAACGACAAGATCCTCAACATTCCCCCGGGTCCGAACGGCCCGGTCGGCACCGTCTGGATGGCGCTCTCCAAGCCCACTTACGGCATTCACGGCACACCCGATCCTTCCAAGATCGGCCGTACCCAGAGTCATGGCTGCATCCGCCTGACCAACTGGGATGCCACCGAGCTTGCCAAGATGGTTAAGCCCGGCGTGACGGTAGAATTCGTGGATTGACGAAGACGCGGGCGGACCGCCGCCGCCCGCCGTTTGACACAACAATCTAGCGTCGCCCACGGCGGCAGTTCAAATTTGCTTCTCCTTTCCCAAAGTTTGGAACCTGAAAGCACGCATAAAGCCATTAAATCGGTAGATTTTCCTTCATAACATTTGTGGAGGTCCGATGAAATCGCTTGTTCGTTTAGCTTTGAGCACTTTGGCAGGTTTAGTAGCGGTCGCAACGGCGCAGGCTGCCGATGTGTCGGAAATTCGGGTGGACTGGGCAACCTACAATCCGGTCAGCCTCATCCTGAAGGATGAAGGAATTCTGGAAAAGGAATTCGAAAAAGACGGGATCAAGGTAACGTGGGTGCAGTCAGCCGGCTCCAACAAGGCGCTGGAATTCCTGAATGCCGGCTCCCTCGACTTCGGTTCGACTGCGGGCGCAGCTGCCCTGATCGGCCGGATCAATGGCAACCCGATCAAATCGGTCTATGTCTATTCACGCCCGGAATGGACCGCTCTGGTCACACGCAGAGATACCAGTATTGCCAAGGTCGAGGACCTTAAAGGCAAGTCCATCGCCGTGACACGCGGCACCGATCCGCATATTTTCCTGGTCCGCGCTCTCGCCGAGGCGGGTCTGACCGAAAAGGATGTTTCGCTTGTTCTGCTGCAGCACGCGGACGGCCGCCTGGCGCTAAAGCGGGGCGATGTCGACGCATGGGCCGGCCTCGATCCGATCATGGCCTCCGCCGAGATCGAAGATGGCGACGTACTCTTTTATCGCAAGCCCGAGAACAACAGCTGGGGCGTGCTCAACGTGCGCGAGGAGTTTGCCGCCGCCCATCCCGATATCGTCAAACGCGTGCTTGCATCATACGAGAAGGCACGTGCCGAAGCCCTGAAAGATCCGGCCAAGCTCAAAGAAGCGCTCGTCACCGCCACCAAGTTGCCCAATACTGTGATCGACCGCCAGTTGGAGCGCACGGATCTCGGCTACTCCGTCATCGGCGATGCACAGCGGGAGACGATCGAGGCGGCAGGCCTCGCCTTGCAAAGGGCCGATGTCATCAAGGCGGATGTCGATGTTACCAAGACCGTATCGGCGCTGATTGACCCCAGCTACGCCTTTGCCGCCCTCGGGCAGTAACGCGATAGGAAACATGTTCCATGTCGTTGGTCGACATCGCGCTATCATGGCGCAATACGGAACCAGCAAGGGAGACCCGGCAGCGCCGAGTTTCGCCTTTCGATCATCCGATCGTCGGTATGCTCTTTCCAGTTACATTGTTTGCTGCCTGGGAGATCCTGGTCCGCACAGGTATAGTCGGAGGCCGTTTGATGCCGCCGCCTTCGAAGATTCTGTTTACCGTCTATACGCTCGCAGCATCGGGCGATCTCATAACGCATGTGGGCGCGACGCTGCGCAGAGTGGCGATTGGTTTTACCTTCGGCTCTTTGGCAGGAACAGCGCTCGGAGCGCTTACCGGATACTCCAGGCTGCTCGCACGCTTGCTCGATCCGACGCTGCAGGCCTTGAGAGCCATTCCCTCGATTGCCTGGGTGCCGCTGTTCATCCTGTGGTTCGGCATTTTTGAGGCCTCCAAAGTCGCCCTGATTGCCGTCGGCGTGTTCTTCCCAGTCTATCTCGGGGTCTACGGCGCCGTTGTCGGCGTCGACAGGCGCATCGTCGAAGTCGGCCGCGTCTTCCGCCTTTCAGGGCTGGAACTCATTCGTCTGATCCTGCTGCCAGCCGTCCTTCCGGACTTCGTCCTTGCGCTCCGCGCCGGCCTCGGCCTCGGGTGGATGTTCGTTGTGGCGGCGGAATTCATGGGAGCGTCGGAAGGCCTGGGTTATCTTCTGGTGGACGGCCAGCAGCTCGGAAAGCCGGATCAGATCCTCGCTGCTATCTTGATCTTTGCCATCGTCGGCAAAGCGACCGACAGCCTGCTTCTGATTGCGACCTCGCCGTTCCTGCGCTGGCGTGACAGCCATAGGAGCGGAATCTGACATGCTCGATATCAGCTCTCTGTCCAAGATCTATCCCAATGGAACGCATGCGCTGCAAGATTTTTCTCTCAGCATCGCAAGGGGGGAGCTGGTTGCGGTCATCGGCGGCTCGGGTTGCGGCAAGAGCACTCTCTTGAGGCTGTTGTCGGGCCTGGAAGCGCCCACACAAGGCGAAATCAGCCTGGAAGGACGGCGGCTGACGGAGCCGGACCCGCTCGTGAATATCGTCTTCCAGGAACCTCGCCTCTTTCCCTGGCTGACGGTTGCCGACAACATCGGTTTCGGCCTGCGCCATCTGCCAAGCAGCGAAAGTGACGAGCAGGTATCGGCTGCCCTGGAGAAGATCGGCCTTCGTGGTTACGAGAACCGCTGGATCAAAGAACTGTCCGGCGGGCAGGCTCAGCGTGTGGCCTTGGCGCGCGCGCTCGTGACAAAGCCCGCCGTGCTGTTGGCGGACGAACCCTTCTCCGCACTCGATGCGATGACGCGCCTCGAACTCCAGGATCATCTGCTCGACCTCTGGCGCGCAAATGCCACGACAATGCTGCTGGTCACGCACGACATCGAAGAGGCGGCTTTTCTGGCGGACCGTGTGGTGGTGATGCGTCCCTGGCCGGGACGCATTCAAGAGGTGGTCGATGTAGGGCTGCCGCGGCGGCGCAATCGCATGTCGGGTGAACTCGCCGCAGTCAAAAGGCGTCTGTCGGGCCTTCTGGCTCATTCTCTCAACGATAGCGGCGGCACGGCCATCGGCTGAAAAGCGAAAATGCGCCGCGGACGGACCGGACGCATTTCCCTAGAATGCGGAAAATTGTCAGGCCGCGGTCGCCATGTGGGTCGACGCCGAAAGCCTGACCGGCAGCTTGCGCATGATCTCCTCGGCAAAACAGGTGGCGTTCTCGCGCGCCTTGTCGAGATTGCTGACACGCGTGGGGTCCATGGTCTGCAGCGTGCCGCCACAGTCGAAGATGTCGCGGAAGGCCGAGCGTTCGATGATCGCCGTATCCAGCACCGGCACATGCCGTTCGCTCAGGAGCGATTTGACGAGCTGCAGCGCCCGGGTCGTCACCATTGAGTTGACGCGGGTCAGCACCACCGAATGACCGATCCTGATGCCGGCCTTCTCGTCCAGATACTGCAGAAGTTCGAGCACCTGCGCGCCGCCGCGTGCATCCATCGCACAGCCTTGGATCGGGATCAGCACGTGGTCGGAGAGGCCGACGGCGGTGGCGAGCAGAGGATTTCGCGCGCCCGGCAGGTCGACAATGAAATAGTCGGTATTATGCTTGTTCTCGCTGATATGCTGCGGCAGCGAGGCGGTGGTGACGAAATCGATCACAGAGATATTGGGCACATGACCAGAGATCTCGTGCCAGTGCGTAATCCAGTGTTGCGGATCGGCGTCAAGAATGGTGACGCGATAGCCCTTGCGGGCAAGCTCAGTCGCGAGCAGGAGAACAGCGGTCGTCTTGCCGGCGCCGCCCTTGGTATTTGCGAATGTAATCACTGGCATGTTCGGTCCTCGGGAGGAAAATGGCACGAGCCGGCATCGCTCTTTTGCGCACTGTCAGAGCATCATGCGGTTAAGCTATCCTTTACAATCATGGTTAACAAATTCCGAACGCGCCCGCCCAAATTGCAGCCTGTACTTTTCATATTCCGAAAATTGGGGACGCCGAAAAAGAAGAAAAAGCCCGGAAAGCCGAGCTTTCCGGGCCAATCCGCAGGTTCGCTCTCAAGGCCTCAGAAACAATCCCTGAAAAGCGCCTTGGTATTTTCGAGCGTCATCGCGACAGGATTGCCGCCGGCGCTCGGATCTTCGATCGCCATGGCCGACAATTCGTCGATACGGTCGGGGGCGATTCCCATCGCCGTCAGCGTCTCCGGCACTCCGAGATCGGAACGGAGCTTCAGCACATAGTCATAGAAGCCGTCGAAACCGCCCGAAATGCCGAGATAGGCCGCCGCGCGGCTGATCTTCTCCTCGATTGCCGCACGGTTGAAACGCAGCACCGCCGGCATGACAACCGCGTTGGTCATGCCGTGATGGGTGTTATAGACGGCGCCGATTGGATGGGACAAGGCGTGGATTGCGCCGAGCCCCTTCTGGAAGGCGACCGCGCCCATGGCAGCAGCAGACATCATGTTGGCGCGAGCTTCGAGATCGGTGCCTTCCCGATAGGCGCGCGGCAGGAATTCCTTGACGAGCCGCATGCCTTCGAGCGCGATGCCGGCTGACATCGGATGATAGAAGGGCGAGGAATAGGCTTCCAGGCAATGCGCGAAAGCGTCCATGCCGGTGCCGGCGGTAATGATCTTCGGCATCCCGACCGTCAGTTCCGGATCGGAGATGACGACGCCCGGCAGGAACTTCGGGTGGAAGATGATCTTCTTCACATGCGTTTCGGAATTGGTAATGACGCTGGCGCGCCCGACTTCCGAACCGGTGCCGGCCGTCGTCGGTACGGCGACGATCGGCGCGATGCCCTCGACGCTGGCGCGCGTCCACCAGTCGCCGATATCCTCGAAATCCCAGACCGGCCGCGATTGGCCAACCATGAAGGCGACGCACTTGCCGAGATCGAGGCCGGAGCCGCCGCCGAAGGCGACGACGCCGTCATGGCCGCCGTCCTTGAAGGCCTTGACGCCGGCCTCGAGGTTCTTCTCATTCGGGTTCGGATCGACGTCAGCGAAGATCGCCCGGCCAAGACCGGCATCTTCGAGGATATCGAGCGCGTTCTTGGTGATCGCCATCGCGGCGAGGCCGCGGTCGGTGACAAGCAGCGGCTTCTTCATGCCGAGGCTCTTGCAGGCGTCGGCCAGTTCCTTGATCCGGCCCCGGCCGAGCTTGACCGATGTCGGGTAGCTCCAGTTTGCGGTGATGTTGCTGCTGCTCATGCTGTCACTTTCTTCAGGTGGAAGGATTTCGGACGCGTCAGATTCTGGAAGCCGATGATCGACAGCGAGCCGCCGCGGCCGGTCTCCTTGACGCCGGTCCAGCAGAGCGCCGGATCGAGATAGTCCGCTCGGTTCATGAAAACGGTGCCGGTTTCGATGTCGCGGCCGAGACGCGCAGCCCGCTCGACATCCTTGGTCCAGAGCGAGGCCGTCAGCCCGTACTGGCTGTCGTTCATCAAAGCGAGAGCCTCCTCGTCGCTCTTCACCTTCATGATGCCGACTGCCGGACCGAAGGTCTCTTCACGCATGAAGGCCATGGAATGATCGACATCGACGAGGACCTGCGGTGCGAGATAGGCGCCGCCATCGTCCTGAGGGAAAAGCTTGGGATCGACAAGCGCCTTGGCGCCCTTGGAAACCGCATCGGCGATCTGCTCGCGCACCACCTTGGCGAAACGCTTGTTCGCCATCGGCCCAAGCGACGTCTCGGGATCGAGCGGATTGCCAAGCTTGTAGTTCGACACCCAGGCAACCGATTTCTCGACGAAGGCGTCGTAGAGCGATTCATGCACGTAGACGCGCTCGATGCCGCAGCAGCACTGGCCGGAATTATAGGTGGCGCCATCCATCAGCGTGTCGACGGCCGCATCGAGATCGGCGTCTTCCATGACGTAACCCGGATCCTTGCCGCCGAGCTCGAGGCCGAGGCCGGTGAAGGTGCCGGCGGCGGCCCGCTCCATCGAGCGACCGCCTTCGACCGATCCGGTGAAATTGACGAAGTTGAAGCTGCCGGCAGCAATTAGTGCCGACGTCGTTTCATGATCGAGAAAGACGTTCTGGAATACGTCGTCCGGAACACCCGCCTCGACGAAGGCCTGTACCAGCCGTTCGCCGACGAGCAAGGTCTGCGAGGCGTGTTTCAGAACGACCGTATTGCCGGCCATCAGCGCCGGCGCGATCGTATTGATCGCCGTCATATAGGGATAGTTCCACGGCGCGACAACGAAGACGACGCCATGCGCTTCGCGCTCGATGCGGCGTTCGAAACGGTCGCTTTCTTCGACGACCAGCGGGGCGAGCGCGTCAGCCGCGATCGAGGCGACATAGTTGGAGCGCTCGTTGAAGCCCCTGTATTCGCCGCCGTACTTCACCGGCCGCCCCATCTGCCAGGCAAGCTCCGGCACGACGACGTCCGACATCTCGTTCAGCCGCGCAACTCCTTTCAGCACGAGCTGAACGCGCTCTTCAAGCGGCCGCCTCGCCCAGGCCTTCTGCGCCTTGCGGGCGCGCGCCACCACATCCTTGGCGGCATCGAGCGAAAGCGCCGGACGCTCCGCGTAAACCGATCCGTCGACCGGTGAAATGCATTGGATCATTGCCATGATCGATTTCCTGTCCTCGTATCATTTCAAAATTGGTGGGCGACAGCCCCTCATCCGCCTGCCGGCACCTTCTCCCCGCAAACGGGGCGAAGGGGATATGCCGCAACCTTTCGGTCCCCCCGCAACGTCTCGCATGGCAAGTCCCCTCTCCCCGTTTCTACGGGGAGAGGGTTAGGGTGAGGGGCAACCCCGCGAAATGCCTATTAAGCTCTTTCGAAACCGCGCGCCACTTCCCAATCGGTGATGCGGCGGTCGTATTCCTCTTGCTCCCATTCGGCAGCGCGGGTGTAGTGGTCGATCACCTCGTCGCCGAAGGCTTTGCGCAGCATCGCCGATTCCGTCATCGCAATCGCCGCCGAACGCAGCGTGCGCGGGATCTCACGAATGTCCTTGCCGCCATAGGCGTCGCCGACGAAGGGAGCCTCGAGCTCCATCTTGTTCTCGATCCCGTCGATACCGGCGGCGAGCAGCGCTGCGAATGCGAGATAGGGATTGAGATCGGAGCCGCCGACGCGGCATTCGATACGGATGCCCTTCGTCTCCTCGCCGCAAAGGCGATAGCCGGCGGTACGGTTGTCCTTGCTCCAGATCGCCTTGGTCGGAGCAAAAGTGCCAGCCATGAAGCGCTTGTAGGAATTGATGTAAGGCGCCAGGAAATAGGTGATCTCGCTCGCATGGGCGAGAAGTCCGGCAACGTAATTGTGCATCAGCGGCGACATGCCGTATTTGCCGGTATGGTCGAAGAATAGCGGCTTTTCCTCAAGGCTCCACAGCGACTGGTGGATATGAGAGGAGCTACCAGCGGCATTGTAGTTCCACTTGGCAAGGAAAGTGATGGCTTTGCCCTTCGACCAAGCGATCTCCTTGCAGCCATTCTTTATGATCGCATGCCGATCGGCCATGGCGAGCGCGTCGGCGTAGCGGACGTTGATCTCCTCCTGTCCGGCCGAGGCCTCGCCCTTGGAGTTTTCGACCGGAATGCCGGCACCCTGCAGGCCGGTGCGGATCGCCCGCATCACCTCTTCCTCCTTGGTGGTCTGGAAGATGTGGTAGTCCTCGTTATAGGCGCTGGCGAGCTTCAGATTGCGGTAGCCCGAAGCATGCGCCGCCTCATAACTCTGGTCGAACAGGAAGAATTCGAGCTCCGAGGCCATATAGGCCTTCATGCCCATGTCTTCGAGACGCTTCACCTGCTTCTTCAGAATCGCGCGTGGCGAATGGGCGACCTCTTCATGGGTGTGATGGTCGAGCACGTCGCAGAGCACGAGCGCGGTACCCTCGAGCCAGGGGATGCGGCGCAGTGTCGAAAGATCCGGCTTCATCGTATAGTCGCCGTATCCCTTCTCCCAGCTCGTCGCCTTGTAGCCGGAGACGGTTTCCATCTCTATGTCAGTCGCCTGCAGGTAGTTGCAGCTGTGCGTTTCCTTCCAGGCGCTTTCGACGAAATATTCAGCCTGGAAGCGCTTGCCCATCAGCCGGCCCTGCATGTCCACCTGGCAGGCGAGAACCGTATCGATGCGCCCTTCGGCAACATCCTTCCTGAGATCGTCGATTGTATAGCTGCTGCTCATGATTGATCCGCCTGAAATAGGGATTGAAAAATCGAGGCAACGAAACTGCATACGCTCGGCCTGGTATCGCGGCCCGATGCCTTTTCGTTGAACCGGTGGCGGGGCCGCAGGATGCGGCCCCGCCAATCGAGGGAAGTTCGTTTCTCAGGCCTCGCCGACAGCCGCCTCGGCGGCCGCGATCTCAGCCTGACGCTTGGCAATGGCGTCGCCGATCGGCGGACCTTTGAAGCGGCGGTTCTCGAATGCAAACCACACGATAGCGGTCAACACTAGGAAACCGACGGTAATTTCAAGCGCCCAGTCGTTCGGCGGCTGAATGCCGATGTAGAAGATCAGCGCCATTGAGAGGATAGCGAGGACGGCAACCACCCTGTACAGCCCCACTCCCATATTCCATGGCCCCATTGTCGGCCATTTCGCCGTTCCGATCGAAACGAGGCCGAGAGCGATGGGCACGACGAAGGACAGGAACAGGAAGATGACCGTGCACGACACCACGATCGAATAGGCCGGCGTCCCGGCAATGGTTATCGCCGAGGTAAACCAGACAAAGAGGACGGCGAGGATGGCGCCCGTCCAAATGGCCGCGACCGGCGTGCGGAAGCTCGGGCTGACCTTGGAGAGGGTCGAGGATGCCGGAAGACCCTTGTCACGCGAGAAAGCGAAGATCATCCGCGAAACCGAGGTGACGGTCGCAAGCCCGCACAGGAACTGAGCGACGAATATCAGCACGTAGAGAATGCTTTTGATCGTCGGGTTCACCTGCGACTCCATCGCCCAGAAGAACACGTTCCAGCCCTGCTTTGCAGCGTCGTCCATGTTCGGGATCATGAGCACGAAAGCACACAACATGAGATAGCCGAAGAGCGCCGACCAGAGGACTGAGGAAACCATGCCACGGGGCACGGAAACGGCGGCCTTCACTGTCTCCTCCGACGTATGCGCCGAGGCGTCGTAGCCGGTGATCGTATAGACTGGCAACAGCAAGCCGAGCAGGAATGCCATGCCGGTGGAGACGGTCACCGGCCAGACCAGCGATGCACCTTCGGTGCCCGTATAGTTGGCGAACGTGAAGAGCCGTGAAATATCCCAACTCGGCGCGGCCGCAAGGCAGACGATCGTCAGGAGGATCGCCGTTGCGAAGATCAGATATCCCGAGAAGTCGGTAAGCTTGGCGGTCAGGCCGATGCCGAAATGGTTGATCCCCGCCTGCAGCGCTGTGATGATCGCCACAAACACGACACGATGAAGAAGCGTGTCCTCAATACCGAATTGCGGCCCGAAGGCACCGAAGAAGAAATAAAAGGTGCCGACATTGATGGCGCCGAGCACGGTGACGAGCCCGAGCAGGTTGAGCCAAGCCGACAGCCAGCCGGTAAAGCGGTTTCCGAGGATTGAGCCCCAGTGATAGAGCCCCCCTGCTGTCGGATAGGCGGAGCCGATCTGCGCGAGGCCTAATGCGAAGATGAACGAAATGAGGCAGCCGAGCGGCCAGCCAATGCCAATCGCCGCTCCGCCAGCTCCGGCTGTTGCCTGCCCGAGCGAATTGATGCCGCCGGAAAGAATGCAGATGATCGAAAACGAGATTGCAAAATTCGAGAACGAGCTCATTCGCCGTTCGAGTTCCTGGGCATAGCCCATGGAATGCAGGATGTGAACATCCTGCTTCTTGTCCAATTCGGTATAATCCGACATGACTTCCCCCTGTTGACGATCGGCCGCGGGATTGCGACCGGTTCATTGCCAATAGTCCGCAGCATTTCGCCTTCGGACGTCCGCAGTTAGACTGCTCCCTCGGGTCTTCTTTTTATCAGGCGTCTAGGCTCTGCTGGAGCAGCCCTTTTATATAATCGGCCACGACCCCTTGGCCGACATCGTCTGCGATGAGGTCATTGCGGACCTCGATCATCACGTTGCGCAAGCCGTTCGAAAGCCCGTGCAGGATCAGCGTGTGGGTCACGCCGTCCTCAGGCCCGTAGGGCTGATTGCGTTCGGTTCTATAAAGCGGCGCTTTGGCCGCAGCATCAAGCATCCGATCGGCGAGCCAGCTATCCTCGTCATGCAATATGCCGAGTTCGACCAGCCGTTCACGCCCGTGATAGACCGGCGTGAAACTGTGCATCGTCACGATGACGCTGTCCTGTCCCTTTGCCCGGCGATCGCGGATCAGCCCGCGAATGGCGTCATGAAAGGGCACGTAGAGCGCGTCTCTGCGCGCAAGACGTTCTTCGAAAGTCAAATCCTTGTTGCCGGGAATGGCATAGATCTCACTTGTTTCAGGCATGGCCCCCGGAGAGCTCGGCGGCCGGTTGCAGTCGTAGATCAGCCGGGAAAACCGCTGGTATACGAGTGTCGCATCGAGGCCTTCTGATATGCCGCGGGCGACCGAGAGAGCGCCGGGATCCCAGGCGATGTGGCTCGACAGCGCTTCTTTGGAAAGGCCGAGATCGCCGAACTTGGCAGGAAGCCTGTTTGATGCATGCTCACAGATGAGCATCACGGGGCTCCGGCCATCAACGCGCTCAATCCCGACGCAATCGCCGTCCGCTTCGCTGAGGATGTTCGGCCGGGCCAGCACCAAAGCCGCCACTCCTATCCCTTAATAAAATCTTTAAGAAAAGAATTCTTCAGCTTTTGCCGGGTGTCAAGCAGTCTCTGAAAATTTCTTTTCATGACAGTAGTTGACATTGATTGTGACAGCGTTGTTAACTTTGCGTGGGAAAGTGGCGCTAGACCATCCCGGGGAGCATAGCTAGGTGACAACTGCGTCGAAGACGGTTTCGGACGTCATACACTCGCATCTGAGCGTGTTGACACGTGCCGAAAAGCAGTTGGCGGAAAGCCTGCTCGACAATTATCCGGTTTCCGGCCTTGGCAGCATCACCACCATCGCGGAGAATGCTGGCGTCTCCACGCCGACTGTCGTGCGGATGGTGCAGAAGCTGGGCTTCAAGGGTTATCCGGATTTTCAGGCGCGCCTGCATCAGGAGGTCGAGGCAACGATCTCCAACCCGATCGCCAAGCATGACCGCTGGGCGCAAAATGCGCCGGGCACCCATATCCTCAACCGCTTTGCCGATGCCATCATGGGCAATCTACGCCAGACGCTGACCGATCTCGACACCGCCACTTTCGACAGCGTCGCCTCGCTGTTGTCCGACCGCAAGCGCGGCCTTTATTTCGTCGGCGGCCGCATAACCGGAGCGCTGGCCGAGTACTTCTTCACTCACATGCAGGTCATCCGGCCGGCAACGACGCTGCTGTCGTCCAATTCCAGCAGTTGGCCGCAATATGCCCTCAACATGAATGCCGGCGACATCCTTATCATCTTCGACATCCGACGTTACGAACAGGAAATGGTGAGCCTTGCCACCGCCGCCCGCAAGCGCGGGGCCGAAATCGTCCTATTCACCGACCAATGGGGCTCGCCTGCCGCCAAACTCGCGCGGCACGCTTTCCGGGTCCGCATCGAAGCGCCTTCGGCCTGGGATTCGTCGGTCGTCACCCTTTTCATCGTCGAGGCTCTGATCGAAGCCGTTCAGAACTCCACCTGGGACGAGACGAAGGAACGCATGAAGACGCTGGAAGGGCTATTCGAGCAGACCAAGCTTTTCCGCAAACTCGGTTAGGGGGCCAAGATTAAGGAGAGGAAAAACAAGCACGGATTGGCGGAAATGAGCAATGCAGTCGCAAATGAAACATCTGCCTCAAGCGCCTGCTATTCCGGCAAAATTAACGTCATCCAGCCGTCACACAAGCTTCATGTAAGCTCATTAACAGCATCGCCAGACACTAAAACCGAAGGAGAACAACAGTGATCTCTAACATTTCTCGACTTCTGTCGCTTTCTACTGCGATGATCGTGGCTTCGACCGCGATTGCCGCCGCAGAACCGAGCGCAGAACTTATCGCCGCCGCCAAGAAGGAAGGCACGTTGACCACCATCGCTCTTCCGCACAGCTGGTGCGGCTATGGCGATGTCATCGCCGGCTTCAAGGCGAAGTACGGTATCGAAGTCAACGAGTTGAATCCGGATGCCAGCTCGGGTGACGAAATCGAAGCCATCAAGGCCAACAAGGGCAACACCGGCCCGCAGGCCCCCGATGTCATCGACGTCGGCCTCTCCTTCGGCCCGTCCGCCAAGAAAGATGGCCTGATCCAGCCTTACAAGGTTTCTACCTGGGATTCGATCCCCGATAGCGCCAAGGATGCCGAAGGCTACTGGTACGGCGACTATTACGGCGTTCTCTCGTTCCTCGTGAACAAGGATCTGGTCAAGGAATCGCCGGCAGATTGGGCCGATCTCAAGAAGAGCGACTATGCGAACAGCGTAGCACTCGCAGGCGATCCGCGCAGCGCCAACCAGGCTGTTCAGGGCGTTTATGCGGCTGGTCTTTCCGCATCCGGCGGTGACGCTGCCAAGGCAGGCGAAGAGGGCCTGAAGTTCTTTGCCGAGCTGAACAAGACCGGCAACTTCGTGCCTGTCGTCGGCAAGGCTGCCCCCTTCGCACAAGGCTCCACGCCGATCATCATCGCCTGGGACTACAATGCGCTTTCCTGGGGTGAAAGCCTGAAGGGCAATCCTCCTTTCGAAGTCGTCGTTCCGAAGACGGGCGTCGTCGCCGGCGTCTACGTGCAGGCCATTTCGGCTTTCGCTCCGCACCCGAACGCCGCCAAGCTCTGGATGGAATATCTCTATTCCGACGAAGGTCAGCTCGGCTGGCTGAAGGGTTATTGCCACCCGATCCGCTTCAACGATCTTGCCAAAAACAACAAGATCCCGAAGGAACTGCTCGACAAGCTGCCGCCGGCAGAGGCCTATGAAAAGGCCGTCTTCCCGACGCTCGAAGAGCAGGCCGCCGGCAAGGAGACCATCACCAAGAACTGGGATAGCGTCGTCGGCGCCAACGTTCAGTAATATTCGATCCAGCCTCCCCGCTCACAAGGCGGGGAGGCTTTCTCTCTCCGACGCCCCAGGATGAGCTTTTCTATGAGTACCGTTTCAACGCCGATGGTGAGCAGCGCTCCCTTGATCAGCAAAGACCGCGTGATCGACTGGCTGGGCATTACACCCTTCATTATTTTTTCGCTGCTGTTCCTGATCATCCCCACGCTCTATCTCGTAGTGGGCGCATTCCTGACGCCGGACGGCAATTTTACGCTGAAGAATATCGGGGATCTCTTTACTCCATCGATCATGAGCGCTTACTGGATCAGTATCCGCGTCTCGGTGGCGTCGGCACTAGGCGGCGCGCTGATCGGTTTCTTCCTTGCCTGGGCTGTCGTGCTCGGCGGCCTGCCCGCCTCGGTGCGTTCTGCGCTTCTCACCTTCTCCGGCGTTGCCTCGAATTTTGCAGGCGTGCCGCTCGCCTTCGCGTTCCTCGCCACGCTTGGCCGCACGGGCCTCGTGACGGTTTTCCTGCGGGAATGGTTCGGCTTCAATCTCTACGGCACAGGCTTCAACCTGCTGTCCTTCTTCGGCCTTACGATCACTTACATGTATTTCCAGATCCCGCTGATGGTGCTGATCCTGACGCCGGCGCTTGATGGCATGAAGAAAGAATGGCGCGAAGCCTCGCAGATCCTCGGCGCTACCAATCGCCAATATTGGACGATGGTTGCCTTGCCGATCCTTTGGCCGAGCCTGCTCGGTACGACGCTGCTGCTCTTCGCCAACGCCTTCGGCGCTATCGCCACCGCCTTTGCGCTGACCGGCAGCTCGCTGAACATCGTACCGATCCTGCTCTACGCGCAGATCCGCGGCGACGTTCTGCACAATCCCAACCTCGGTTACGCCATCGCCCTCGGCATGATCGTCATCACAGGCGTGTCCAACATCCTTTACCTCATGCTGCGCATGCGCGCCGAGAGGTGGCAAAAATGAAAACCCAACGCTTGGGAGCCTGGATCGCCATCATTCTCGGCGCATCCTATTTCATCATCCCGCTGATCGGCACCATCGAGTTTTCGCTGCGCATGCGCCGCGGTGAATACAGCCTGGATGCCTATACATCAGTCTTCTCGGATATTCAGTTCCGCGAAACCTTCGGCTACTCCATGCTCATGGCGCTTCTGACCATCGTCTTCGGCATGCTGCTCGTGGTGCCGACGGCCTATTGGGTGCGGCTGCGCCTGCCGCAGATGCGTCCAGTCGTCGAATTCATCACGCTGATGCCGCTCGTCATTCCGGCAATCGTCATCGTCTTCGGCTACCTCAGAATGTATAATTCCTCGTCCTATCTGCCGCTGACGGGTTCGACGACCGGGACCAACGCCCTGCTGGTCTTCTCCTACATCACGCTGTCACTGCCCTATATGTACCGCGCCGTCGATACCGCCATGCGCGCCATCGATGTTCGCACACTGACGGAGGCGGCCGAAAGCCTCGGCGCCCGCTGGACGACCATCATGTTCCGCTGCATCTTCCCGAACGTGATGAGCGGTGTGCTGTCAGGCGCCTTCATTACGCTCGCGATCGTAATGGGCGAATTCACCTTCGCCGCCCTGCTCAACCGCCCGGCCTTCGGCCCGTATTTGCAGCTCGTCGGCGCGAACAAGGCTTACGAGCCTTCGGCGCTCGCGGTCATTGCTTTCTCGATCACTTGGCTCAGCATGGGCCTGCTCAACCTCGTTTCCCGCTTCGGCAAAGCTCGCCCGGCAAAGGCTTAAGGTAACCGGCATGTCCTTTCTCACACTGAACAACATTCAGAAATCCTTCGGCCCGGTTCAGGTCGTCAAGAACTTCAACATGAACATCGAGAAGGGCGAATTCATCTCCTTCCTCGGACCGTCCGGCTGCGGCAAGACGACCGTCCTGCGCATGATCGCTGGCTTCGAAACCCCGACCGGCGGCACGCTGACGATCAACGGCAAGGACCAGAGCGCGCTGAAGCCGAACCAGCGCAATATCGGCATGGTCTTCCAAGCTTATGCTCTCTTCCCTAACATGTCCGTGCGCGACAATGTCGCCTTCGGCCTCAAGGTCGCCGGCGCGCCGAAGCCCGAAATCGACGCCCGCGTCAAGGAAATGCTAGGCCTGATCAAGCTCGATCATCTGGCCGACCGATACCCCTATCAGTTGTCGGGCGGCCAGCAGCAGCGCGTCGCGCTTGCCCGTGCGCTCGCCGTAAAACCGCAGGTGCTCTTGCTCGATGAACCGCTCTCTGCGCTCGATGCCAAGATCCGCGTGTCGTTGCGCGAGGAAATCCGCCAGATCCAACAACAGCTCGGCATCACCACGGTTTTCGTCACCCACGATCAGGAAGAAGCCCTGTCGATCTCCGATCGCATTGTCGTCATGAACGCCGGCAAGGCGGATCAGATCGGCTCGCCCTTCGAGATCTACAACAAACCGGCCACGCGCTTCGTCGCCTCCTTCGTCGGCACGCTGAACCTGATCGAAGCCAAGGTCATCGATCCCGACATCAACCTCATCCAGATCGGCGATCAGAAGATCACACTGAAGCAGTCGGTCGCAGCCCACAAGGCCGGAGAAACCATCTCGCTGGCGCTGCGCCCGGAAGCAGGCTCTCTCTCCGACACCGCCAGAAGCGACACCGCCTTGACTGGTCAGGTCGTGTCCGCCCACTTCCTCGGCTCGGTCATCCGCACCCGCATGAATGTTGGCGGCAACGTCATCTCCTTCGACATGTTCAACAGCCCCGGCGTCACCCCGCCGCAGGCCGGAGAAACCGTGACGCTCCGTTTCATGGCAGCCGACCTGCTGATCATCCGCGATTGAACCGCTAGCGTGATCTTGCAGGAAGGCGCCGCCGTCGCGGCGCCATTTTCACTTCAGGCCGACCGACCTGTCAGAAAACGTGATGCAGCCATCACCACAAAGCACTTGAGCTTTCCGAGGTTCAGTGCCGGAACTTGTGCACAGCCGAACCAGCCCGGCAGCCCTCCGCCAGGCATCTACGCAATGGGGTATTTCAATGATTACCTGCCACCTACGCTATGTGATCGATCCGTACAAGCTCGCGGAATTCGAGGAATATGCTCGTCTCTGGATTCCGATCGTCAACAGGATGGGTGGTACCCATCATGGTTATTTTCTGCCGTCAGAGGGTGCCAACAACATTGCCGTTGCGTTGTTTTCCTTCCCAAGCTTTGCCGCTTACGAAGACTATCGCACGAGCATGGCCAGCGATCCGGAATGTGAGGCCGCTTTCGAACTCGACAAACGCAACCGCAGTATCATCAGCTATGAACGGAGCTTCATGCGGCCCGTGCTCGGTTGATTAAACCGCATACGACAGGAATGATAAGCCGCGCCAGGCCGGCTGGCGGGGCTCATCCCTCTGCCCATGCGTTCATCGGATCGCCTCGTCATCCACATCGAAGCGATGTACGTGCGCTTGGTCCGGCGTTGCATGGACGATCTCGTCCGGCTCGTATTGATGCTCGCCAAACAAACGCGCCGTCAGCAGACCGCACTGCTCGGATTCGAGATAGATGATCGTGTCGGCGCCGAGATGCTCGACATGCACGACCTTCGCGGCCCAGGTTCCCTGCTCGCGCGACAGCGTCATGTGTTCGGGACGCACGCCGATGGTCTTGGCACCGTGATCGCCGACTTTCTCTCCTGCGATGAAATTCATCTGCGGCGAGCCGATGAAGCCGGCGACGAAGACATTGGCCGGGCGATTGTAGAGTTCCATCGGCGAACCGATCTGCTCGATAGTGCCGGCATTCAGCACCACGATCTTGTCGGCCAGCGTCATCGCCTCGACCTGGTCGTGGGTGACATAGATCATCGTCGCCTTCAGGCTGCGGTGCAGCCGGGCGATTTCGAGCCGGGTCTGGACACGCAGCGCCGCATCGAGGTTCGACAGCGGCTCGTCGAACAGGAAGAGTTCCGGTTCGCGCACGATCGCGCGGCCGATGGCGACGCGCTGACGCTGACCGCCGGAAAGCTCGGCCGGCCGCCTAGCGAGATAGGGCGCAAGCGACAACATGCCGGACGCCTTGCCGACGCGCTTGTCGATCTCGTTCTTGGGCGTTCCCGCCTGCTTGAGGCCTAGCCCCATATTGTCCTTGACCGTCAGGTGCGGATAGAGCGCATAGGACTGGAACACCATCGCGATACCACGCTTGGCCGGCGGCGTCAGCGTCTCGTCGCGGCCATTGATGACGACGGCGCCGGAGGTGACATCCTCCAGGCCTGCAATGCTGCGCAAGAGTGTCGATTTCCCGCAGCCGGACGGCCCCACGAAGATGACGAACTCGCCGTCCTCGACTTCAAGGTCGATGCCTTTCAGCACCTCATGCGTACCATAGGTCTTGCGGATGGATTTGAGTTGAAGTGATCCCACTGTCTTTCCCTTACAATCTGACCGGCTGGCCGGTGCGCACGCTCTCATCGGCGGCAAGGCAGATGCGCAGCGACGCCACCGCATCCGCCATATGGCGGTCGAGGTTGAGATCCTCGCGGATCGCCCTCAGCATGAAGGCCTGTTCCAGGTCGCAAAGCGCCTGATGGCCGGGCTCGCCCGTCATCCTCATATCCTGGTCGGGCCGGATGAATTTGCCGTCGGGACCGGTTTCGGCCGTGTGCAGACGGATCACCGAGGTCTTGGTATGCGTGTCGATATCGTCGGACTTGGCGTTCGGATCCATGACGATCGACACCGCGCCCTTCGGCGACATCACATCCTTCACGAAAAAGGCGGTCTCCGAGATCATCGGCCCCCAGCCGGCCTCATACCAGCCGACCGAGCCGTCCTCGAACAGCACCTGCAGGTGGCCGTAATTATACATGTCGGCGGCGATCTCGTCGGAGAGCCGCAGTCCCATGCCGCGCACCTCGACGGCTCTCGCATCGGTGATCTGGCACATGACGTCGACATAATGAACGCCGCAATCGACGATCGGCGAGGTCGTGCGCATCAACGACCTATGCGTCGCCCAGGTCGGGCCACTGGACTGCTGGTTCAGGTTCATGCGGAAGACGTAAGGTGGGCCAAGCTTGCGCGCCTCCTCGATCAGCTTCACCCAGGATGGGTGATGGCGAAGGATGTAACCGATCACCAGCTTTTTTCCGGCAGTCTTTGCTGCGGCCACGACCCGCTCAGCATCGGCGACAGTGGTCGCCAGCGGCTTCTCCACGAAGACATGGCAGCCGGCCTCGAAGGCGGCGACCGCGTAATCGGCATGGCTGTCGGAATAGGTGTTGATCGAACACAGGTCCGGCTTCAGCTCCGCAAGCGCCGTGGCGAAGTCCGGGTAAATAGTATAGCCCTGCAGTTCCGGCTCCAGCACCGGCGTCGAGCGATTGACGAGCCCGACGATCTCGAAGCCTGAATTGTTATGATAGGCGAGCGCATGGCTGCGGCCCATATTGCCGAGGCCGGCGACGAGGACGCGGATCAGTTTCTCCTGGCTCACTTGACCGCTCCCGAGGTGATGCCGCGGATCAGTTGCCGCGAGAAGATGACGTAGAGGATCAGAATCGGCAGGATCGCGAGGGACAGGGCCGCGAGCACCGCATTCCAATTGGTGACGAACTGGCCGATGAATATCTGCGAACCGAGCGTCACCGTTTTGGTAGCTTCGGCCGGCGCCAGGATCAACGGAAACCAGAGATCGTTCCAGATCGGGATCATCGTGAAGACGGCGACAGTCGCCATGGCCGGACGCACCAGCGGCAGCACCAGGCGAAAGAAAATCGCGTATTCGGAAAGCCCGTCGATACGCCCGGCATTCTTCAGATCGTCAGAAACCGTGCGCATGAATTCCGACAAGATGAAGATGGCGAGCGGTATGCCCTGCGCGGTGTAGACGAGGATCAGCGCCGTCAGCGTATTGACGAGGCCGGCCGCCACCATGCCCTGCAGGATCGCCACCGTGCCGAGACGGATCGGGATCATGATGCCGATCGCCATATAGAGCCCGAGCAGCATATTGCCGCGGAAGCGGTATTCCGACAGAGCGAAGGCCGCCATGGCGCCGAACAGCAGCACGAGCAGGATCGAGACGATCGTGACGATGAAACTGTTCTGGAAATAGGTTGCGAAATCGCCCTGCCCGAGCACCGTCTGATATCCGACGAGGCTGAAGGTCGACGGCGTCGGGATCATCAGCGGCTCGCGGAAGATCGAGGCGCGATCTTTGAACGAGTTGACGATGGTCAGGAACACAGGGAACAGCGCGACCAGCGTATAGGCGGAGAGCGCCAGATGCACGAGGCCGGTGCGGATTGGAGATGTGCGTGCCTTGGACATGCGCGCTCCTCAGAACTGGTAGCGACGCATGCGCCGCTGGATGACGAAAAGATAAAGCGAGACGCCGGCGAGGATGATCAGGAACATCACGGTAGCGATCGTAGCACCCATCGAGCGGTCGCCGAGCTGCAGTTGGAAACCGAAGAAGGTGCGGTAGAGCAGTGTGCCGAGAATGTCGGTCGACATATCGGGGCCGGCAAGCGCGCCCTGCACGGTGTAGATCAGATCGAAGGCGTTGAAATTGCCGACGAAGGTCAGGATCGAGATGATGCCGATCGCCGGCAGAATGAGCGGCAGCTTGATCTTCCAGAACTGCGCCCAGCCGGTGATGCCGTCGCATTCGGCCGCCTCGATCACCTCTTCGGGGATGCTGAGGAGCGCTGCATAGATCAGCATCATCGGAATGCCGATGTATTGCCAGTTGGAGATCAGCGACACTGCGATCAGCGCCGAACCTGGCTTGCCGAGCCAAGGCGCGAACAGGAACTTCAAGCCGATGAGATCGAGCATCCAGGGCGCGACACCCCAGATCGGCGAAAGGATCAGCTTCCAGATGAAGCCGACGATGACGAAGGAAAGCAGCGTCGGCAGGAATATCGCCGTGCGGTAGAAGGCCACACCCCGCAATTTCGGCACGGAAAGCAGCGCGGCGAGCGCAATGCCGATCGGGTTCTGCACGCACATGTGGATGGCGAAGAACATCACGTTGTTGACGAGGGCGTTCCAGAAATCATGCGCCCAGCGCGGATCGCCGAAAAGCACCTTGAAATTCGCAAGCCCGACGAAGGCCGGCTGCCCGTCTACCGTATTATAGAGCGAAAGCCTGAGCGTTTCGATCAGCGGCAGCACCATGACGGCGGAATAGACGATCACCGCAGGCAGCATGAAGACGAAGATGTGCCAGCGCACCGGGCGTTTGATCGGGACGATATCGGCCGCGTTGTCGGTTCCGCTCATGGCTTTGCCTGTTCTTGTCGCCTGGCCGCAATCTTGCGGGCGCAGATGGAAAATGTTGCGCCTCACCCGAACTCTCTGCCGCCTGGCAAGAGAGGGAACGCCCTGCTGGAATGCTATTACGGGCTGGGAGGTCGCTGCGAGTCTCCTTCTCCCCGCAAGCAGGGAGAAGGTGGCCGGCAGGCCGGATGAGGGGCTGCAAACGCCGCCCCTGATCACATCACTTGGCCGGCTTGTACCAGCTGTCGAGGCCCTTCTGCAGCTTCTCGGCAGCGACCTGTGGCGTATCCGTGCCGTTGATCACGTTGGCCGATTCCACCCAGGTCTCGTTTTCGAGGTTCGGCGTGCCGCGCGACAGGATCTGGTAGGTCGAACGCACGGTCGACTTGTAAGGGCCGCGCCAGGAGACGAACTCCTGAGCGAGCGGATCGGACATCTTCACCGGGTTGGAGTTCAGGCTGAAGAAGCCCGGCAGCGCGTTCGCATAAATATCGGCGAATTCGGGCGAAGCCACCCAGCTCAGAAACTTTTTGGCTTCCTCGGGATGCGTGCTCTTCGCGTTCAAGGCGACGCCGATGTCAGGATGGTCGGAAATGTACCCCTGATCGCCGGCTTTCGGAACCGGCGGCGGGAAGGCGCCCATCTTGAACTGCGCCTGCGTGTTGAAGAGCGCGATCTCCCAGGAGCCGGCCGGATAGATCGCGGCGCGGCCGAGCGTGAAGAGGTTCTGGCTGTCCGAATAGGTCTGGGCTTCGAAACCGTCGCCGAGATAGGGTTTCCACTTGGCAAGCTCTTCATAGGGCTTGACCCATTCGGGATCGGTCAGCTTCTGCTTGCCTGAAATCAGGGCTTCGCGCCCCTCTTCACCCTTCCAGTAATTCGGCCCGATATTCTGGTAGCCCATGGTTGCGGCTTCCCAGAGGTCCTTCGTGCCCATGGCAAGCGGGATATAGGTGCCATCAGCCTTGATCTTGTCGAGCGCAGCATAGAATTCGTCCTGCGTCTTCGGCACGGAGATGCCGAGCTTGTCGAAGGCATCCTTGTTGTAGATGAAACCGTGAATGACCGAGGCCATCGGCACGCAGAAGGTCGACTTTCCGTCGTCGGTCGTCCAGGCGGCCTTCGCGACCGGCGAGAAATTCTCCATGCCCGGCAGGCTGGTGATGTCGACGAGCTGCTTTTTGTTGAAGAGTTCGAGCGAGGCGTCGAACGGACGGCAAGTGATGATGTCGCCTGCGGAGCCCGCGTCGAGCTTGGCGTTCAGCGAAGCGTTGTATTCGGTAGGCGCGGTCGGCGAGAAGACGATCTTGATGCCCGGGTTCTTGGCTTCGAAAGCCGGAATGATCTTCTCCTGCCAGATCTGCAGGTCATCGTTACGCCAGCTTTCGATCGTCAGCGTGACGTCGGCGGCATGGACGAGACCTGCCGAGCTCAGCAGGCTTGAGGCAAGCAGCAGACTTTTCAGAGCAGTGTTTTTCATTTCCCTCTCCTGTTTTTAGCACCGGAAGGCGCCGTTTTGATCTGAAACAAGCAATTGGCGCGTCTGAGGAAACACCCAATGCCCCTTGGAGGGCCGCCAGCGACTGCCGGCCCCGAAAGCTCGACGGACCGAAAGCGGGATCGCCTGCGGTCTGACTGCGCCCCTGGCGTGCTGGCCGGGCGCGGCGAATGAAGTGGGAAAGCCGATAGACCCCTGAATTCGCCATCGGCTTGGCAAGCCGACACGCCATTCCTTGATCATCCTCGAAGCGGCCCGGCTTAGCTTTACTGCCGGTTTTCGCGGGCTTCGAACTGCTGTTCCCTTTTACCGAATTAAGTCCAAAAAAATACCAATTGTCTAGCCGAATTTTAACCTTTTGGCTTTCAAAAACTCATTTAAAAATTTTATTCAATAAAATCAGCAGATTAAAAAGATCGGTTTATGCCGTCATTCCTACTTGGTAAATGGTATTTTTTTGGTATTGTAAGAAAAACCAAGGGGAACGGCGTATCGGAGGCACGATGACGGAGCTTGCAATCGGCATAGACGGCGGCGGAACGAGCTGCCGGGCAGCAGTCGCGGATAAAGACGGCAACATTCTCGGCCGCGGCAAGGCAGGTCCTGCCAACATCCTGTCCGACTTGGAGAACGCTCTTGTCAACATCGTCGAATCCGCCCGGCAAGCGCTCAGCGACGCCGGTCTCGACGCCGAAGTGGTGACCTCCGTCGTATCGGTCGTCGGCGTCGCGGGCGCCAATGTCATGGACTACGGCCAACGAATCGAAAGAGCCCTGCCCTTTGCCGAAGGCCGTGTCGTCACCGATGCCCTGATCTCCCTGCAGGGCGCGCTCGGCGATGCCGACGGCATCGTTGGCGCCTTCGGCACCGGCTCGGTTTATAATGCGCGTAGGGGCGGCAGTATGAACGGCATCGGCGGCTGGGGCTTCATCGTCGGCGACCAGGCAAGCGGCGCCCGCCTGGGCCGCGACCTCATGGAACGGTCGCTGCTCGCCCATGACAGAGTGCGCCCGGCATCGCCGGTCACAGAAGCGGTCATGGCCGAATACGGGGACGATCCGGAGCGGATCGTCAACTTCGCCCATACGGCACGGCCGACGGATTTCGCCCGTTACGCGCCTATGGTCTTCAGACATGCTGCCGAGGGCGATGCCGTTGCGGTCGACATCGTCAGGAATGCCGCAACGGCGATCGGCGAAAGCCTCGATGCTCTCCTCTGGCCGGAATGCCCGTCCATCTGCCTGCTCGGCGGCCTTGCGGAAGCTTATGAGCCCTGGCTTTCGGAACGCTACAAGCCGCTGCTCGCCAAGCCGAAGAACGATGCGTTGCAGGGCGCGGTGGAACTTGCTGTCAAGCTCCTGAATGATCAGCAGAGCGGTGCGGCATGACCGACGACCTCGCCACCCTCCTGTCCCTGCAGCGCCTGCAGGCGGCCGGCACAGGCCCCCTCTATGTGAAGCTGCGCCGCACACTCGAAGAAGCCGTGCGCACCGGCACGCTCGGCCACGGCGATGCGCTGCCGCCAGAGCGCGACATCGCCGAATTTGCCGCCGTCAGCCGCGTCACCGTCCGCAAGGCGATCGACGAGCTCGTCGCCGACGGTCTGCTGGTGCGTCGCCACGGCTCCGGCACCTTTGTCGCCAAGCCGGTCTCCAAAGTCGAGCAGCGGCTGTCGCAGCTCACCTCCTTCACCGAGGATATGGCGCGCCGAGGCATGTCCTCCCGCTCCGAATGGCTGCACAAGGGCATTCACACCCCCTCACCCGACGAAATGATGATCCTCGGCCTCGCCGCCGACGTAAAGGTTTCGCGCCTCTCGCGCCTGCGTATCGCCGACGACCAGCCACTAGCGATCGAGAACGCCAGCGTCTCCGGCGAATTCCTGCCGGATCCCTCCATCGTCACCACTTCGCTCTACGCCGAACTCGAACGCCGCCAGGTTCGTCCGGTGCGCGCCGTTCAGCGTATCTCCGCAACCAATATGAAAGAAGCCGACGCCCAGCTTCTCGGCGTCCCCTTGGGCGCGGCCGGCCTGTCGATCGAGCGTATCTCCTATCTCGGCTCCGGCCGCGCCGTGGAATTCACCCGCTCGCTCTATCGCGGTGACGCTTATGATTTTGTCGCGGAACTGACGATCGGGGCGGCGTAGGCCCAGCGCATAAAATATAGCAATATCAAAAACATGAAGCCGGAAAGTGAATCTCTTTCCGGCTTCAATGTCTCTTGATTCGTTGCATTAAGGACGACAGCGACCCTAGGCGGCGTCCTCAATCTCCTCGTCCGCCTTTCGCGGCACGTAATTCAGCACCGGCCCGAGCCAGCGCTCGACCTCGGAAACCTCCATGCCCTTGCGCTTGGCATAGTCATCCACCTGATCGCGCTCCACCTTGGCCACGCCGAAATAATAGGAGTCGGGGTGGCCGATATAGAGGCCGGAAACGGATGAGCCGGGCCACATCGCATAGCTTTCCGTCAGCTTCACGCCCGCTGTGTGTTCCGCATCGAGCAGCTTGAACAGCGTCTTCTTCTCGGTGTGGTCAGGCTGAGCCGGGTAGCCGGGCGCCGGGCGGATGCCGGCATAGGCTTCGCCGATCAGATCTTCGTTGCTGAGCTGCTCATCCCTCGCATAGCCCCAATATTCACGTCGCACCTGCTCATGCATGCGTTCGGCGAACGCTTCGGCGAAGCGGTCGGCCAGCGCCTTGACGAGGATCGAGGAATAGTCGTCGTTCGACCGTTCGAAACGTTCGGCGATGGCGATTTCCTCGATGCCGGCCGTCACCACGAAGCCGCCGACATAGTCCTGCACGCCGCTTGTGACAGGTGCGACAAAGTCGGACAGCGCCACGTTCGCCCGCCCGTCCCGCTTCGACAGCTGCTGGCGAAGCGTGTAGAAAGTGGCAAGTTCCTTGCTGCGGCTTTCGTCCGTAAACAGGCGGATATCGTCGCCGACGGCGCCCGCCGGCCAGAAGCCGATAACGGCGCGCGGGCGGAACCACTTCTCGTCGATGATCTTCTTGAGCATCGCCTGGGCATCGGCCCAGAGCGCACGCGCCGCCTCGCCCTGCTTCTCGTCTTCGAGAATGGCGGGGAAACGGCCCCGCAGTTCCCAGGTCTGGAAGAACGGCGTCCAGTCGATGTATCTGGCAAGCTCCGCCAGATCGTAATCCTCGAACACCCGCGTGCCAAAGAACTCAGGCTTCGTCGGCTTGTAGGCCGGCCAGTCGATCTTGTGCGCATTCTCGCGTGCGCGCGACAACGGCAGGCGCACCTTCTCCGCCTCGCTGCGGGCATGCGCGGCCGCCACCTTGGCATATTCGGCTCTTATATCGTCGACATAGGACTGCCGCGTCTCCGGCGAGAGCAGCGCCGACACGACGCCGACGGCGCGGCTCGCATCGGTGACGTAGATGGCCTGCCCCTTGTTGTAGCCGGGATGGATCTTCACGGCCGTATGCACGCGGCTGGTGGTGGCGCCGCCGATCAGGAGCGGGATTTCGAAGCCCTGCCGCTCCATCTCGGCCGCGACATGCACCATCTCGTCGAGCGACGGCGTGATCAGGCCGGAGAGACCGATGATGTCGACCTTCTCGGCGATCGCCGTTTCAAGGATCTTCGTCGCCGGCACCATGACGCCGAGGTCGACGATCTCGTAATTGTTGCAGGCAAGCACGACGCCGACGATGTTCTTGCCGATATCGTGCACGTCGCCCTTGACGGTCGCCATCAGGATCTTGCCTGCGGACTGCCGGTCATCGCCGCCATTGAGGCGCTTTTCCTCTTCCATATAGGGCAGCAGGACGGCAACGGCCTGCTTCATGACGCGAGCGGATTTCACCACCTGCGGCAGGAACATCTTGCCCGAGCCGAACAGGTCGCCGACGACGTTCATGCCGGCCATCAGCGGCCCTTCGATCACGTGCAGCGGCCGGGCGGCCTGCTGGCGCGCCTCCTCGGTATCGGCTTCGATATATTCGGTGATGCCGTTGACCAGCGCGTGCTCGAGGCGCTTCTCGACGCTCCATTCGCGCCAGGAGAGATCCTGAACGCGGCCCTCCCTGGCGCCGGCGCTGCGGAAACGCTCGGCCACTTCGAGCAGCCGCTCGGTCGCGTCTGGACGGCGATTCAGCACCACGTCCTCGCAGGCCTCGCGAAGCTCGGGATCGATATTGTCGTAGACGGCGAGCTGGCCGGCATTGACGATGCCCATGTCCATGCCCGCCTGGATAGCGTGGTAGAGGAACACGGCATGCATCGCCTCGCGCACCGGCTCATTGCCGCGGAACGAGAAGGACAGGTTGGAGACGCCGCCGGAGATATGCACGAGCGGCATGCGCTCACGGATCGTCCGCGTCGCCTCGATGAAGTCGACGCCGTAATTATTGTGCTCTTCGATGCCGGTCGCGACCGCGAAGATGTTCGGGTCGAAGATGATGTCCTCGGGCGGGAAACCGATCTTTTCGGTCAACAGCTTGTAGGCGCGCGTGCAGATCTCGACCTTGCGGTCGTAATTGTCCGCCTGCCCCGTCTCGTCGAAGGCCATGACGACGACGGCGGCGCCATAATTGCGCAGGAGCCGCGCCTGGGCGAGGAAATTCTCCTCGCCCTCCTTGAGCGAGATCGAGTTGACGATCGGCTTGCCCTGCACGCGCTTCAGGCCGGACTCGATGATCGAGAACTTCGACGAATCGATCATCACGGGCACGCGGGCGATGTCGGGCTCGGCGGCGATCAGGTTGAGGAATTCGACCATCGCCTTTTCGGAATCGATCAGACCCTCGTCCATGTTGATGTCGATCACCTGCGCGCCATTCTCGACCTGATCGCGGGCGACATCGAGTGCCGCCGTGTAGTCGGCGTTGGTGATCAGCTTGCGGAACTTCGCCGACCCGGTGACATTGGTGCGCTCGCCGACATTGACGAAGGGAATGTCCTTGGTGAGTTCGAAGGGTTCGAGGCCGGACAGCGACATGAAGGGGCGATGCTCGGGGATCGGCCGCGGCTTGTATTTCGCCACGGTCTCGGCGATCGCCCGGATATGCTCCGGCGTCGAGCCGCAGCAGCCGCCGACGATGTTGACCAGGCCTTCGCGGGCGAAGCTGTCGATCTGCGCGGCCATCAGTTCCGGTGTTTCGTCGTATTGGCCGAACTCGTTCGGCAGGCCGGCATTCGGATAGGCGCAGATGAAGGTATCGGCGACGCCCGAAAGCTCCTGCAGGTGCGGGCGCATCGCATTGGCGCCGAGCGCGCAGTTGAGGCCGATCGTGAAGGGGTTGGCGTGGCGCACCGAATTCCAGAAGGCCGAGGGCGTCTGGCCGGAGAGCGTGCGGCCGGAAAGGTCGGTGATCGTGCCGGAGATCATCACCGGCAGGCGCACACCCTTGGCAGCGAAGCGCTCCTCGCAGGCAAAGATCGCCGCCTTGGCGTTCAGCGTGTCAAAGATCGTCTCGATGAGGATGATGTCGGCGCCGCCGTCGATCAGCCCGTCGATCTGCTCGCCGTAGGCTTCCCTGAGATCGTCGAAGGTGACGGCGCGGAAACCGGGATTGTTGACGTCGGGCGAGATCGAGGCGGTGCGGTTGGTCGGCCCGATGGCGCCGGCGACGAAGCGGCGGCGGCCGTCCTCGCGTTCGGCGCGGATCGCCGCCCGCCGCACGATCTCCGCACCTTCCTTGTTCAGCGCATAGACCTCGCCTTCCATCTGGTAATCGGCCTGAGCGATGCGGGTCGAGGAGAAGGTGTTGGTCTCGAGGATATCGGCGCCGGCCTTGGCGTATTTGTAATGGATCTCCTCGAGCGCGTCCGGCTGGGTCAGGATCAGAAGGTCGTTATTGCCTTTCTGGTGGCAGGCGCACCCGATGAAGCGGGTTCCCCGGAACTGGTCTTCGTCATAGCCGAGGCCCTGGATCTGCGTGCCCATGGCGCCGTCGAGAATGAGGATGCGCTCGCTCGCGGCTTTTTTCAAAGCGGCGAAAACTTCACTGCCGTCACGCTTGCCCGTTTCCGGACCAAAGAGATTGTCAAACACGGGAGGGCTCCTTGACGTCGTAAGACCAGACTTCCAGATCACATAAAGATATCTTTATGTCAATATATGGCTATCGATTTCGTGCTTTGCGAAGCTTCGCCGATGACAGGCTCGCTGGAGCTCTATATAGGCCTTTGCGACGCTTGTGTACGAAATCGGAGGAGTATCATGGCACCCGCAACCGGCAACGGCACGCTTGGAAACTGGGCAAGCCGCGACTACCATCGCGGCTGGCTGCTGAACCAGGCAAACGGCCTCTTCGATTTCTTCCAGCACAATTCGATCAATCCCAGGGGCGGCTTCTACGATCTTGACGACACCGGAAGTCCGCTCGACGCCGACGGCCAAGTGCGCGGCATCCATATCGCGGCTCGCGCGGTCCATTGCTTCTCGATCGGTGCCCTGCTCGGCCGTCCCGGCGCCTTCGACGTCGTCGACCACGGCATGAATTATCTCTGGAACCACCATCGCGACCGCAAGAACGGCGGCTATTTCTGGTCGCTCGACAATAACGGCCCGGTCGATTCCAACAAGCAGGGCTATGGCCACGCTTTCGTCCTGCTCGCCGCCTCTTCGGCAAAGACGATCGGCCATCCGCTTGCCGACGGCATGCTGGCCGATATCACCGAAATCCTGAACACCAGGTTCTGGGAACCGCGTCACGGCGCGATCGCCGAGGAATTCGCCGCTGACTGGCAGCCGCTCGACGGCGGCGCCTATCGCGGCCAGAATTCCAACATGCACCTGACAGAGGCGCTGATGGCGGCCTTCGAAGCCACCGGCGACAGGGATTACCTCACCAAGGCCGAAAGCATCGCCGATCTCGTCATCCGCCGTGCGGCCGGTTCGGTCGACTGGCGCGTCGCCGAGCACTTCGATGCCGAATGGAACCTCGATAAGGATTACTACCATCCGAATGAAATGTTCCGTCCGGCCGGCACGACACCCGGCCACTGGCTGGAATGGGCCCGCCTCATCCTGCAGCTCTGGGCGCTCGGCGGCAAGCAAATCGAATGGATGCCGGATGCGGCCAAGGCGCTTTTCGCCCAGTCGATGGCGCTCGGTTGGGACAATGACAAGGGCGGCTTCTTCTATACGCTCGATTGGGACGACAGGCCGGCCAAGCGCAACAAGCTGTGGTGGCCGGCCTGCGAGGGTGCGGCTGCCGCGCATTTCCTCAACGAGCATCTGCCGAGCGATTTCCACGAGGAAAGCTACCGCAAGATCTGGAACGTGATCGAACGCGCCTTCATCGACCATCGGAATGGCGGCTGGCATGAGGAACTGACGGAAGACCTCGTTCCCTCGCACTCGCTCTTCCCTGGCAAGGGCGACATTTATCATGCATTGCAGGCGTGTCTCATTCCACTCTTCCCGGCAACGGGCAGCCTGACGAAAGGCATCGCCGAGGCCGGCGGCAGGCTCTGACGGCTGTTTCAGGGGCCGGCAGATGCGGCCGCGTCACAGCGCAGAGAGACGCAGCGTATCGAGATCCTTCGCCAGCATCAGCGCGAGGGCCTCGACGACGAGATTGTGATCGTCGCGCTGCGGCAGGCCGGAGACGGTGACCGCGCCGATGCAGCCCGTGCCTTTGACGTTGATCGGAAAACTGCCGCCATGCGGCGCGTAATCGGCGCCGTCGAGGCCATTGTCCTCGACCGTCTTGCCGTCCTTCCTGAGTTTCAGCCCGGAAGCATAGCTGCTGCGGAAATAACGGAGCACCATGTTGCGCTTGCGCCTGACCCAATTGACGTTGTCGGGCGTGACGCCGGGAAGCGCGGCATAAAAGACCGGCATCGAATGCAGGGTTACGTCGATCGCAATGCCGAGGCCGCGCTCCGTGCCGAGTTCCTGCAGGAGCTTGCCGAGCTGCCATGCCGTGGTGAGATCGAAGGCGTCGAAGCTCAGCGCCTGTTCCTGCTCTGCGATCCGGCTGAGATCGTCTTCGATTGTCATGGATAGGCCTCCTCTGCCGCGTGATCCGCTGCAGACCATTCTCGCCGAATGCGGAAAAGTAAAGCAAAAACTTGGCGCTACCGTCGATCTCAGAGCTTCGGCGTCAGCATCTCGAAGCGGTCGCGGATGGTAGCGCAGATATCGCCGCCGAGCCTCGCAATGGCATCGACCGCCGCCGGATCGACATGTAGCCTCTCGGTATCGACGACGCCCTCGCGGTAATGCGCATAGACGATCTCGCCCATGACGATCTGCCGTGAGCGGCCGAGCTCCAGCGTCACATGCCGCCTGCATTCGAAGGCGGCCGGCGCCTCGGCGATGAAGGGCGACGCCACCTTCGCGCCCGGGACCGCTGTCAGGCCCGCCTCCTTCAGTTCGTCGACGCCGCGCGGATATTTAGCGCCGCAGACATGCATTGCCTCGGCGATCGCCAGGGAGACGATGTTGACCGTGAAGACCTCGGTCATGCGGATATTGTGGCCGGTATCCTTAAACGACATGTCGGCATTGTTCTCGACGCCGATCGCCAGGATCGGCGGATCGGCCGACAGGCAATTGAAGAAGCTGAAGGGCGCCGCATTGATCCGGCCGTGTTCGTCGACCGTCGTCACCAGCGCGATCGGCCGCGGGATGATCGTGCCGATCATCAGCTTGTAGCGTTCGCGCTCCGAAAGCTGCTTGAAATCGAAGGAAACGGCCATGGTTCAGCCGATCCTCGACACCGGCGAAAAACCGCTCATCGCGCCGGTGAAGGGTTTTGGCAGCGGCGAGGCATAGGAGCCGCGCTTGCTGGTGGAAAGCCCAAGCGACACCAGCGCCTCGGCCTGCTTGACGGCCGCCGCCACACCGTCAATGACGGGCACGCCGTAGATATCGTGCAGTTGGCGCGCAAGATCGGTCATGCCGGCGCAGCCGAGCACAATCGCCTCGGCGCCGTCTTCGGCAAGCGCCCGCTCGATCTCGGCCCTGAGCTTGCCGATTGCGCCCGAGGCCGCATCCTCTAGCTCCAGCACCGGAATGTCGGAGGCGCGCACCTTGGCGCGCTCGCCCATACCGTAGCGGCGCACGAGATTGTCGATCAGCACCCGCGACCGCTCCAGCGTCGTCACCACGGTGAAACGCTGCGCGAGGAAGCCCGCTGTCGCGATGGCCGATTCACAAAGCCCGAGGATCGGCACATCGGCGAAGCTTCGCGCCGCCTCGAGGCCGGTATCGTCGAAACAGGCGATCACAGCCGCGTCATAACCCGCCGCCTGCCGCTCCTTGAGTTCGAAAAGCAGGCCGGGGATCGCCAAGGCCCCGTCGTAATGTCCCTCGATGGAGACAGGCCCCATGCTTGAGGTAGCGTCGATGATCTCCGTGCCGGATGCAGCCACCGCGCGCGCGGCGGCGGCAGCCTTCGCGGTCATGGAGGCCGTCGTATTCGGATTAACGATGAGGATGCGCATGTCAGTCTATCTTTGCCTGCCATCGCCCCAGCATCATCATGATGCCGAGCGCGATGAGAATGATGGTGAAGGAAAATAGCGTCGTCACCGTGCCGAGCGCGTAGAGCACCGGCGTCGTGACATTGGTCGTCATGCCGTAGATTTCTAGCGGCAACGTATTGTAGGTGCCCGACGTCATTAGCGTGCGGGCGAATTCGTCATAGGAAAGCGTGAAGCCGAACAGACCAACGCCGATCAGGCTCGGCGCAATCATCGGCAGCACCACGTGGCGGAACGTCTGCCAGGACGTGGCCCCAAGGTCGCGCGCCGCCTCTTCATAGGCCGGGGAGAAGCGGTTGAAGACGGCAAACATGATCAGCACGCCGAAGGGCAGCGTCCAGGTCAGATGGGCGCCGAAGGCCGAGGAATACCAGGCGGGCTTCAGCCCGCCCTCCTGGAAGACGACGCCGATGCCGAGCGAGATGATGATCGAGGGAACGACGAGGCTGGCGACCGTGGCGTAAAACAAGGCGGTTGAGCCGCGGAACCGGCGGCGGAAGGAAAGGCCGGCAAGCAGCGATACGACGACGGTCACCACCATCACCATCAGCCCGAGGGTGAAGGAGCGCCTGAATGAGGCGCCGAAATCACCGACCGCCTGCTTCTCGAACAGGTTGAAGAACCAGTGGGTGGAAACGCCGTTCATCGGGAAGGTCAGGCCGCCGTCCGGCCCCTGGAAAGAGAGGATCAGGATCGCCGAGAGGGGGCCGTAGAGGAAGAGCACGAAGACGGCGAAGAAGATCGCCAGCAGGTAGAATTGGAGGCCGCGCTTTTCGTGGTTCATCTCAAAGCTCCTTGCGGATGTCGACGACACGCAGGATGGCGGCGACCATCAGCAGCACGACGGCAAGCAGCACCACGGCATTGGCGGCGGCGGCCGGATATTGCAACAGCGACATCTGGTTCTTCATCATCAGTGCCACCGAGGCGCTCTGGCCGCCGGACATCACCTGCACGGTTGAAAAGTCGGCCATCACGAGCGTGACGACGAAGATCGTGCCGATTGCCATGCCGGGCTTGGCAAGCGGAATGATCACGTTCCAGAGCACCTGCCAGCCGGATGCGCCGGCATCGCGGGCCGCCTCGAACAGCGACCGGTCGATGCGCATCAGCGTATTGAAGATCGGCGTCACCATGAACAGCGTGTACAGGTGCACCATGGCGAGCACGACGGCGAAATCGGAATAGAGCAGCCACTCGATCGGCTGCGGAATGACGCCCATCTCGATCAGCGCCGAATTGACCAGGCCGTTGCGTCCGAGCACTGGGATCCAGGAGATCATTCGAATGATGTTCGACGTCATGAAGGGCACGGTGCAAATGAGGAAGAGGATCATCTGCGTCGAGGTCCTGCGGATGTGGAAGGCCAGGAAATAGGCGACCCAGAATCCGATGACGAGCGTCAGCGCCCAGACGATGGCGGTGAATTTCAGCGTGTTGAGATAGGTCTTCCATGTCACCCATGAACCGAGCGTATCGGTGTAGTTCATGGTGAGGAAATCGGGATAGAGACCGGCGAAATCGTAATCCCAGAAACTGACGACAGCGATCATGGCGATCGGCAGCAGGAAGAAGAAGCCTAGGATGGCGATCAGCGGCGTCGCCTGGAGATAGGAGATGGCTGAGGGGGAGAGGCGCAAGACGCGGCCACGCCTAGGCTGCGAAGCCTGATCCGTCTGCTCTGAAACGATCGTCGCCATCATCTATTCTCCGTTATCTCGTTGACCGGGATAGTGACGGAGGGCGCGTACCGCCCCCCTCTTCCGCCTGCCGGCACCCTTGCCTGGGCCGAGCCGCCGGTCTCGACCCGTCCCTTCGGACCCCGCTGGGAAGAAGAGATTCGCGGCAGCGCCTCGGCCACCGCGAACCTTGCTCTTTGTTATCTGCCCAGCGGCAAGCTCCCCCTTCTCCCCAGCGGGGGTCGGAAGGACGGACGAGACCCGCGGCTCGCCCCGGTAGATGCCCAAAGGGCGGATGAGGGGGCGGAGCGAGGCGACGTCTTGAGCATCAGCGAAAGACAGCTCGCACCGCCTCCGAACTCCGTCCCCCTTGTGGGAGGGTTGGGGAGGGAAAAGCGGCAGACGCCGGCCTGCGTTACGCCGCGATGAACTCGTTCCAGCGGCGGACCATGTAGCGGTCCTCGTCCATGACCGAGTTCCAGCAGGCGACGGCGCCCATGCGGGCTTCGAAGGAGCCGCCGTCGCGCACCGCACCGGCTTTCTCCATGACCTTGCCTTCCGGAGAGAGGATATCGCCCTGTGCCGGCTTGCCTTCGATCCAGTAACCCCATTCGTCTGCCGTCATGAAGTTCTTGGCGGTTTCCATGCAGGCGGAATAGTAGCCCTGGCGATTGAGGTAGCCGCCGACCCAGCCCGACGTATACCAGTTGATATATTCGTAGGCCGCGTCGAGCTGCGCGCCCTTGAGATGCGCGGCAAGGCCGAGGCCGCCACCCCATGCGCGATAGCCTTCCTTGAGCGGCTGATATTTGCAGGCGATGCCCTTGGAGCGGACGGCCGCGACAGCTGGCGACCACATCGACTGGATGACGACCTCGCCCGAAGCCATCAGATTGACCGACTCGTCGAAGCTCTTCCAGAAGGCGCGGAACTGGCCGTCGCCCTTGGCCTTGATGAGGAATTCGATCGTCTTGTCGATCTCTTCCTTGGTCATGTTGCCCTTGTCGGCATATTTGATGTTGCCCATGGCTTCCATGATCATGGCCGCGTCCATGATGCCGATCGACGGGATATTGAGGATCGAAGTCTTGCCCTTGAACTTCGGATCCATGATGTCGGCCCAGCTGGTAATGTCGCGGCCGACGAGATCGGGTCGAATGCCGAGCGTGTCGGCATTGTAGATGGTGGGAACCATCGTCATCCACTGCGTCGGCTCCTTGGCGAACTTCTTGGCGTCCTGCGCCTCGACGAAGCCGACAGTATGCGGCGCCGTGCCCTGGGCGATGACGCTGTCCGGCTTCATCTTGCCGTTGATGAAGAGCGGCACGATCTTGTCGTAATATTTGAGCTTCTTGACGTCCATCGGCTGCAGCACGCCAGTTGGATACACCTTCTTGGCGATCCAGTATTCGATATCGGCGATGTCGTAGCTGTCGGGCTGGGTGACGGCGCGCTGGGCGGCGGCGTCGGAATCGGTCGCCGTCATTTCCAGAGTGATGCCGAGGTCGGCCTTGCACTTCTCGGCGATGGCGTTGATGTTCGAAACACCGGTGCCGAACTGGCGAAGCGTGATGTTCGTCTGCGCCCAGATAGTGGGAAAGCCGGTGATGGCGCCGGAGCCGGCGATGGCGCCGACGGCGGCAGCACCCGTCTTCAAGAGCGTGCGGCGGGAAAGACCCTTCGCAGCCTTGGTCGATGTCGTTTCAGTCGTCATGTGAGTTCCCCTTTTCTTGATGTGGAAGTTCATGGTTCTTGATTGATCATGCGGAGGCGCGGCCAAGAAGCACGGCATCCTCGAGCGCCCAGCTGAGCGAGACGGCGTCGCCGACCGACACCGGCCGGGCGAAATAGTCTTCGTCGTCTGAAATGACGGTGAAGTCGTCGCTGCCGGCGCCGAGAACGGTGATCTTCACCGAGGAGCCGCGATATTCAATGTTGGAGACGATGCCGTTGAACCCGAGCGTCCACTCGGTTGCCACCTGCAGACGCACGCGGTCGGTGCGGACGCCGATGTCGACCGGCTCGCCGACTTCCCTGCCCGTCCCGCGCACCGAAAAGCTCTGCCCCTCCGGCACGGTCATGACGAGCACGCCGTCCGCGCTCGACGTCACCCTGCCTGTGAGCACATTGTGATCGCCCATGAACCGCGCGACGAAGGCGGTTGCCGGCTTCTCGAAAACCTCGCGCGGCGCCGCCGCCTGCTCGATCCGGCCATCGTTCATGATAACCATCACGTCGGCGAGCGCCATCGCCTCTTCCTGGCTGTGGGTGACGTGGACGAAGGTGATGCCGAGCGATTTCTGCAGCTTCTTGAGTTCGGCGCGCATGCGAATCTTCAGGAAGGGGTCGAGCGCGGACAGCGGCTCGTCGAGCAGCAGCGCCTCCGGATCGGTGATCAGCGCGCGGGCGAGCGCCACGCGCTGCTGCTGCCCGCCGGAAAGCTGGGCCGGACGCCTGTTGGCATACGGCTCCATCTGCATCAGCTTCAGCATCTCGAGCGCCTTGGCGCGGCGCTCCACCTTATCGACGCCCTTCATTTTCAGGCTGAAGGCGACATTGTCGACCAGGTCGAGATGCGGGAAGAGCGCATAGGACTGGAACATCATCGCCGTGCCGCGCCTGGCTGGCGGAAGATCGGTGACGACCGTTTTGCCGAGCCTGATGTCTCCTGAAGAAATGCTCTCGTGGCCAGCGATCATGCGCAGCGTCGATGTCTTGCCGCAGCCCGACGGGCCGAGGAAACAGCAATAGGAACCGGCCGGAATCTTCAGGCTGATCCCGTGCACGGCCGTGGTCGTTCCGTAGACCTTCGAAACGGATACTATATCGATCTCTGCCGCTTTCGACATCATGCCTTCCCCTGTTCGGGAAAGATGATGCATCTGCCGTGCCAATCGCCGCAGGAATAGGCTATACCATTGGCAAAGCACGGTTTTCTCGCTAGAACCCGTGCAGGCCATTTTTGTAGGCAAAACATCGTCTGCACATCATTTAGGCTATCGTCTGCAATTTGCGCAAAAAATCGTATACAATTCGACCGTGATTTCGATCACAAATTCCGTTTAACTTTTGCCGCGAAGCCGGGTATGGTTTGCCCGCCATCAGGGAATAGTTTTCATGAAATCCGCCGCAAAGGCCATGCAGGCCGAAGAAGTCGCCGAAACCGGCGCGCATCAGATCCGCGATGCCATTCGCGAGGCAATTGTCGAGCGCAGGCTTTCCCCAGGCACCAAGCTCTCCGAAAATGATGTCGGCAATCTTTTCAACGTCAGCCGGACGCTTGCCCGCGCGGCACTGCAGGCGCTCTCTTATGAAGGCCTGGTCAGGGTGGAGAAGAACCGCGGCGCCTTTGTCGCCTACCCCTCCCCTGATGAGGCCCGCCAGATCTTTTCCGCCCGGCGTCTCGTCGAGCCCGGCATATTGCGTGAGGCGGCGGCGCGGATCACGCCGGATGACATCAGGAATCTGCGAGAGCTTTTGCAGGAAGAAGGCCGCCTGATGAGCGAGCGTGGCCAGACAGCGCGGCGCGCCGAGATCAAGGCATCCGGCGATTTCCACCTGATGTTGGCTGAAATCTCGGGCAATGCCATCATGCAGCGTTTCATGGAGGAGCTCGTCGCCCGCTCATCCCTCGTCATCGCGCTCTACGGCCAATCGACGGCTTCGAGCTGCGGCCATTCCGAACATGGCGACATCATCTCGGCGATCGAAGACAACGAACTCGACCGCGCCTGCCAGCTGATGCTGCATCACATCACGCACATCGAGTCCGATCTCGACCTACGCGAACGCAAGAGCCTCGGCCTCAAGGAAGCCTTCGAACTTTGAACGAGCGGGCGCACGTCGCCCGCAGCTATTCACGATGCCTTCTTCGGCAGCTTGTCCAGCGCGGCGAAAATTTCTTCCACCGTGCGCGGCTCGCTCGAGCGCAGCTTCACTGTGCCGTCACGTCCGATCAGGATCAGCTCGAACTCGCTGTGTGGCGGCCCCTGCAGCCGTTCGCGAATATCGTCCGCATCAAGTTCCCAGCCGTCGTCGAACAGCGAGAAAGCGCCGCCGCCGGCAATGATGAAGACTTCGACCTCTTCCTCGATGAGGCGCATATGTGCGTTCCGCAACCATTCATCCTGGATTGCCGCGCGATCGTCCAGCGCATCGGCGAAAATGATCAGCACCCGTTTGCTGTCGCGAAACTGCTCGAGCGATTGTGGAAGTTCCGGCTCACGTCGCGGTGTGCCGATGATTTCATGAACGATGGATCTTAGCATGGCGTTATTCCTCGCCCGTCATCTCGCGGGCTGTGACTGCGGCATTCGAGCGTCAGCGCCTTTCAGGCGCGCAAGCACGCTGTAACGCGCTGAATAACTGATAATTCCCAGTTCGGTGCAAACTCGGATCATTCAGTAAACGGCCGGAAATGAGGGAGGTTCCGAAGAAGCCGAAAAGGATCGCAGCCCCCAAAGTACATCGCGATCCTTCAGATCGCTTGCGCTTCAGGTCTTTGTCTCAAGCATGCCGTTATGAAAACCGCAGCACAGTTTGGTGCAACATGCTCTGGCCGCGATCCCTTTCGGTCAGTCGCGGCTCTGGTCCTCGGCCGCATGCGCCGAGACGGCGACGAGGTCCGCGGTCCCATTGGCCAGGAGGCGTTTGCGTACGAGCACGCGCATGACGCGTGCCGCCGTCGAGAAGGTCATCTGATCGAGCGGACCTTCACCTTCCCACGGTTTGGTCAGCCGCTCGGTGACAGCGCCGACTATGTTCATCGGCACGATATCGGTGCATTCGCGCATCGCTTCGAAAACGAAGCTGATCGGGATGACCCGTCCTTCATGGGTCACGATCGGTTCGGTCAATTCGCTGTCCCATTCCTCGAAGGCGTAAAGTGCTTCGCGAAACAGCTGCTGGAGGGTAAACGGCGCGTGGCCGTTGTGAAGTGGCGGCAGGGCATTCATCATGTCTGTCTCCTCTTGATGGATTAAGCCAAATTCCTCCTGGATCGGTCGGCATAAACGCGGGGAACTCAGCGATTTTTGCCCCCTGCGGACCGAATAACACGATTGATTCTATAGAGTAACGTCCCGGGGATAAACCCCATTTCTCGACCGCGGCGGCATCCCGTTCCCTAAAGGCATGAAATTCCTGCATGTTTTAGGCGAAATTTTCTTTGCACCCGTTATTCTTGAAATTCCATGCCAGCGCGCGGGAGCGGCCGGAAAGGCTGAAAAAACCCCGAAAAATCACGGAACTTTTGCGGCTGTAATCTGTTTTGTTCGTATACTTCGAAAGTACAGATGGGGTTACCACCAATGACGCAGATCCGTGAACCGGAGCGGCGAAGCAAAGTGCTACGCGGCCGTCCTTACAGCCTTGATGAATTCGCTTCTAAATACGGCCTGCGCAGCGACCAGGCCGAAAGCTTGTTTACCCGTTTCGGGCCTTCCTCGATCGAACTCGACTTGCTGATGGCGGCCAAGCGCCGCGCGCCTGTTCTGCCGGACAGAATTGCGAATGACACCTTTCACGAACGGAACCGATAGATGAGCGACAGACGCCATGAATGGATCAGCAAGAGGGCCTATGCGATCTGGGAAGAACAGGGCCGTCCCGACGGCCGGGACGGTGAACATTGGCGTCAGGCGGTCGCCGAGCGGGACGCGCTGGAACGCACGCAGGCCTCGGTCGATGGACGCGAGGTGCTGGTAAAGTTTCGCCCGAAGCCGCAGCGGCCGGAACTGCCGCGCGCCGGCTGGGTCACTCCCCCCGCCAAGGCTGGCTGATCAGACTTCAGCGGCGACCGGGCTGCTCAACGCAACACATCCCTGGTACCTGGCCGGCCTCGTCCGTCGGGGCCCCTTGCGGGGGTGTGGCTTGTGGCCACACGACACACGATGGCCATTGCGACACCGCACCACGATCAGCCCTCATCCTGAGGCGCGCAGGCCATTGGCCGGAGCCTCGAAGGACGGGGGCGGGTGGCCTACCCCCGTCCTTCGAGCCCCTGCGGCTTGCCTCACGATGGCGGAGAGAAGGTGCGGCCTGCCCACGATGCCGGGGAGAAGGTGAGGCTTGCCCCACCTGCGGCAGGAGCACTCCGGCGCCACGCGATTGCTGTCCGCTCGCTCCCTATGCTAGCCTGCGCCATGGAAGTCACCGTCTATATCCTCCGCTGCAGCGACGGCTCCTATTATACCGGGCTGACCAAGCAGGAGATCGAGGCTCGTGTGTGGGAGCACAATGCCCGGACCTATGACGACTACGCTGCCAAGCGCCTCCCGGTCGAACTCGTCTTTACCGAAACTTATGACCGCATCGTCGACGCCATCGCCCGCGAGCGGCAGATCAAGGGCTGGTGCGCCGCAAGAAGGAGGCACTGATCACCATGGACTACGAGGCCTTGGCGGATTTGTCCAAACGGGGGCGGTGGCGATGGTGGCCGACCTCGTCCCGCTAGGCCCGCGGGGGGCGCCCCAGGATGAGTGCGGAGAGAGGGTGCGACTTGCGGCACCGGAGGGGTCTTGGGAGTGTCAACGCCCAATTGCGAGGTATCACTCTGCAACACCGAACATAGAGATCAGCCGCTAGCAAGGTGCTACACCGTCCAACCGACCGGCCACACGGCATACCCATCGCCCCATCAGCCACACAGCACACCGATCAGCCCCAATCCTGAGGCGCGCAGGCAAAAGGCCGAAGCCTCGAAGGACGGGGGCGGGTGATGGGCAGGACGGTGAAGCGTCAAGAATGGCACAGTCCAACCGCTTCCCCGAACGCTGCTGTTTCCGCTTGAAACACTTCGTCAAGCATACTGGCACAAATCCATGGAGGACCTGTTTTTGTTTCACCCTAGCGCGACATTGCCGCTCGACACTCTCCTCGCAAAATCCGAAACGGAATAGGAATGAAACCGTGCTCGCGCACGAAGCATGATTTCATCCGGTCGCGCCGCTGATCGCTGCCTGGCCGGGCCTTTAGTGTCGGGGAAAGCCTCAAACCGCCCGCCGGGGCGGGCCATGTCAGAAAGCGTTGTTTTCCTGGCAAAGCGCCCGGTGGACCTCGGTCCAGAACAGCGCCAGCCGGGTGTCGCCGTTGCGTTCGGCAACAAGGGCGCGGATCAACGCTTCGGAACCTGCCATGTCCTGCCAGCTGGATTTCAGGCCCTTGGCGGCCTGTTGGCATTCGGCAATCTCGAACGGTCTCTTGCTGTCCATATGAGGTCTCCTCATGAAGGCGCTAGCAGGCCGCGGCCGGATTGTCATTCCCCGCATATGTGGGGATGCCTTGTATTTATGACGGTCCTCACGGTAGGATTGAGGGAATTGGGACGATGGAAATGATCGAGAATACCTACAGCGACAGGTTCGAACCCGCTTTCGAACAGATCAAAGCTGCGGCAAATGTGGATGGCGCCATCCGCATTCTGCAGGCGGAATATGGCCTCGATTTCGTTACCTACCATCTCGCCCAGACGATCGCGAGCAAGATCGATTCCCCCTTCGTGCGCACCACCTATCCGGATGCCTGGGTCTCCCGCTACCTCTTGAACAGCTATGTGAAGGTCGATCCGATCGTCAAGCAGGGCTTCGAGCGCCAGCTGCCCTTCGACTGGAGCGAGGTCGAGCCGACGCCGGAAGCCTATGCCATGCTGGTCGACGCCCAGAAGCACGGCATCGGCGGCAACGGCTATTCCATTCCCGTCGCCGACAAGGCGCAGCGCCGCGCGCTCTTGTCGCTGAACGCCCGCATCCCGGCCGACGCCTGGTCGGAGCTCGTGCGCCGCTGCCGCAACGAATGGATCGAGATCGCCCATCTAATCCACCGCAAGGCCGTCTACGAGTTGCATGGCGAGAATGATCCAGTGCCGACCTTGTCGCCGCGCGAGATCGAGTGCCTGCACTGGACGGCACTCGGCAAGGATTACAAGGATATCTCGGTCATATTGGGCATATCAGAGCACACGACACGGGATTATCTGAAAACCGCGCGCTTCAAGCTCGGCTGCGCCACGATTTCGGCGGCCGCCTCGCGCGCGGTGCAATTGCGCATCATCAATCCCTGAGGATCGGAACCGCTTTTCTGAAAATACGCCGTGTCGGGTCAAAAGCCGAAGGATCGCGGTGCTTCCGGGCTGCGCCTTGTTTCCGCGTGTCGTGACCTAATCCTCATGCTTTTGGGCTAATCCCCCCATCTGAGGGGGCCCATCTGAGGGAATTTCCGATCTGGCCCGGCTGAACCATTCTGCTCTCCACGAACTGCAAACGCTGGAGGGCAAAATGTTCGTTATCATTCAAGCACATGAGTATCAGAAATACGCCGCCGTACTCGACCAGATGTTCCGCCTGCGCAAAAAAGTCTTCGCCGACCAGCTCGGCTGGGACGTTCCGGTCATCGGTCCCTACGAACGCGACAGCTACGATTCGCTTTCTCCGGCCTACCTCGTCTGGTGCAACGACAGCCGCACGCGCCTCTATGGCGGCATGCGCCTGATGCCGACGACTGGTCCGACGCTTCTCTACGACGTCTTCCGTGAAACCTTTCCGGCTGCAGCCGATCTCGTCGCCCCTGGCATCTGGGAAGGCACGCGCATGTGCATCGACGAGGAGGCGATCGCCAGGGACTTCCCCAATGTCGACGCCGGCCGCGCCTTCTCGATGATGCTGCTTGCCCTGTGCGAATGCGCGCTTGATCACGGCATCCATACGATGATTTCCAACTACGAACCCTATCTCAAGCGCGTCTACAAACGCGCAGGCGCCGAAGTGGAAGAACTCGGCCGCGCAGACGGCTACGGCAAGTATCCCGTCTGCTGCGGCGCCTTTGAAGTGTCGGACCGCGTGCTGCGCAAGATGCGCGCCGCCCTCGGCCTGACCCTACCCCTTTATGTCAGACATGTTCCGGCCCGCTCGGTCGTAACGCAATTCCTGGAGATGGCAGCATGAAACGCGTCGTTGAAACCGCAACACCGAAAGACATTGGCGCGCTGGAGCGCCATGTCCTCGCATCCCGCGACATCGCCACGCAGATAGGGGATCCGTTCCTCTCCTATCTCCTCTCGATGGCGCTGTTCACGATCTACGAAAAGAAGGCACACCACGAGAATGAGGCGCTGAAGAGCAGCTTCGGCTGAGGGCGCGGGCCCCTCCGCCGCGCCTGAAGAGGGGCACACCTCCCGGCGCCTCGCGCGTGGCCGCAAAACCTGTCCCCGTTTTGCGGCTGCGCGCCCCCGCTCACCTTGTCGGGGGCGTCACACCATGGGGGAAGTCACGCCATCAGGGAATCGATCGTCGTAATCAGCGTGTCGTGCAGATAGGGCTTGGGCAGGAAGGCGGTATTGGCGGGCAACGCCATCGGATCAAGCCGCACCATGCCCGAGGTGATGATGATGCCGATATTCGGCCGCATCGCCCTCACCCGCTTGGCAAGCTGGATCCCATCCATCGAACCGGCCATGTTGACGTCGGTGAACAGGATATCGACATCCGGCCGGCCCTTCAGCACCACCATTGCCTCATCGGCATTCGCCGCCTCCAGCGCCACATGGCCCACATCCTCCAGCACATCGAGGACATTGAACCGGATCAGCGGCTCATCCTCCACGATGAGCACCACGGCACTGTTCGAAGCCACCATCTGCGATCGCCCTTTTGATGCGGTATATGATTCGAATAAGTGTATTCCGCGCTGGAAGGTTCCAGTGCTTTTGCCCACGAATTATGCATCATCCACAGATGTTGCGCTGACGGCTTGTGGCTCCCTGCAATTTGGGCTAGAGCGAACCAATGCTGCGGGAACCATTGCCCCGGCATCAAGGTGCCGGCCTCCGGCACCCAGGCGTCGAACATCTGACGCCGAGGGCCTGTAGCTCAATGGTTAGAGCCGGCGGCTCATAACCGCTTGGTTGGGGGTTCGAGTCCCTCCGGGCCCACCATCGTCTTCTCCGTCCGAATAAGGCCGCCGAGCGCCTCAAGATATAATGAAAGCGCCGAGCTCGACCCGAAGGGACTCCGGCGCAGGACTACCTGTCGCGAGAGAAGGTGCGCCAGGTGATGGAAATGGAACCTGAGCTGCCGCCACACATTATCTGCTTGCAGCCTGACTCATTCCATTTTGAAGGAGATTCTACATGAATAACATAATCTGGCTCGTCGGCGCCGTAGTCATCGTGCTCGCCATCCTGAGCTTCTTCGGCTTCCGTTGAGTAAGAAGTGCGGCGGCTCAACTGCACCATCCATGAACGCAGGAGCACGCCGCTGCGCCGGACGAAGAACGGCAACCGGCGCAGCGTGATATATGGGGAGAATTAGCAGTGACTTAAATGTCTGCTGTCGTACCCACTGTGGGATCGAGCTGTCCCGTCGAGCTCGCGAGTCTCAAACGTCCACGGTTGACGGGCGCTTCACCGATGGGCTCTCGAAAGTTCTCTTCGAAGTTCTCCCAGTAGATGAAGTGCTTGTCTTCCCAAAGCGGACGCTTCGGACAATTCTGCAGGTCGGCAATACCTTGATTAACGACTGGCGGGAACAGGCTCCGGCGGCGGAAGCCGCCGAGATGCTTTTCTAGATGCGATCAACGAGGTGGCCGCGCCCGACGAAGTGGGTTCCGCCTTCATCGCCGCGGCAAAGGTCAGCGATATCGATTGCGGTTCGTAACTCCAGCACTGCTTCGGTCGGACTTCAGCGCCGAAAAACATAAGAAACGCGCGGGACAATTGCTGGTCCCACTTTCGGCCATGTCATTGATCTTCTGCACTAGTGGTTACCCTCCGGGCCCACCAAAACCATCGCGAAGACATGGGCGTAGATCTCACGCCAACAGAGTTAGCGCCTGCTGATCCCGCTCGAGTTCGAAACATGATGACAGCCCTCTCAGCTAGACGTCAGGTGGCGAGCGGCATAGGTCAAAACCTTGGCGTCTGACATGAAGCCCCTCGAGGCGCGAAGCAGCGCTGCCTGGCCCCCCGTTCAAATGTACTGCATCGCAGTCAGCCACGAAGGTCTTCTTGCCCGAGGTCAGCCAGCGGTGATTTCGGCTTCGTTGTCGCCGGCCGCCGGGAATTGCGAGCCCTGTCGCGTGAAAGCCGACATTCCAGAACCGGGTCACCATTAGCGCTCTGGCGGCACGCTTCGAGCAAGGCGTGGCCTCATCCAGCCGGCAAAGCGCGCTATCGCATCGTCGGCCTCAGGAGCAAAGCCGGCCATCATCTGGAACGAGTGCAGCATCTCAGGAAAGATGTCGATGCTTGTTTCCACGCCAGCCGCCTTTAACGCCTCGGCGAACCTGACGCTGTCGTCCAGCAATGCCTCGTGTTCCCCCACCTGCAGGTACGTGGGAGGCATGCCGGTGAGATCTGCGAAAAGTGGGCTGGCTTCGCGGGCGTCCAGGCCGCCTAGCACCAATGAGGCAAGGAAATCGACCGTCGGCTTCTGGAAGAACGCATCCCGCTCCCGGTTTGTCTGATACGATCTGCCCGATTGTGTGAAATCGACCCAGCCGGAAATCGACAGCGCCGCAGCCGGCATGGGAAGGGCACTCTGCTTGGCGAGAAGCAGGCCACCAAAAAGAGCGCCCACGCCGGCGGAGTCTCCTCCCACAACGATGCCCTCGGCCGGACACCCCGTCTTCAGCAGCCACTTGTAGGCGTCTCTCACGTGCCGCTGTTGGGCTGGAAACTTCGCTGTTTGCGACATTGGGTACGAGACCAGCAGGCCCTTCGTGCCGGCTGCGCTCGCCAGATGGCCGACGAGCTTGCGGTGAGAGTAGATCGAGCCGCCGACGAATCCGCCACCGTGGACATAGAACAGCACCTGGTCGGCCCTCGATCCCTCGGGCACGATCCAAAGGGCTCGGCGGCCGGCAACCGTGACTTCGCTATAGTCCACGCTGCCCGGCTCCGCGGTGAGGCTCGACCAGTGGAGGTCGGCGCGGTGCTGGATCTGCTCGTTCGTCAGCTCGTCGCTACCCGCCTGGGGTGATGCAGCGAGGGCTTCGTAGTGCCGCCGATTGGCCGCGCTGGCTCTGCTTGCCACTTTCGTCTCCCGTTTGAACCTGTGACGAAAACAAAGACGAGCTTTCCGACGACAAGGATACGTCGATAGTGAAGTATCTTTCTGTCGCTGCCGAACGTCCTTGCATGTGCCCTGCTCACGCGGAGTTCAATTGGAGTACGCACATGCGCAAGTTAATTGTCGGAAGTTTTGTTTCGCTCGATGGCGTCATCGAGAGCCCAATGGCCTGGGCCAGTCGCTTCTTCACCGACGAGGCGGTCGAGGATGCCTATCACAAGGCCGGCGAGGCCGACTACTTCCTCCTCGGGCGTAAGACATACGAGATGTTCGCCGCCAGGTGGCCGGCGCTGACGGGAAAGTACATGGATCGAATGAACGGCCTCAAAAAGCTTGTGGTGTCCAATACGTTGGCCGACGTTCGATGGAACGCATCGATTCTGAACGGCGACATCGTCGGCAAGCTTCGCGAGCTCAAAACGCAGGATGGCGGCAACCTGTTGAAATATGGCATCAGTGAGCTTGACCGCACGCTGCTCGAGAATGAACTGGTCGATGCCTATGAGCTCTCGATCATTCCAACGCGCGTCGGCGCGGGCAAACGGGCATTCGAGGATGTGCCGCCGGAGCTGGTCGACTTCGACCTTGCCGGACTACGCTCGTTTAGCAACGGGGTTGTGGTGATGACGTACGTTCCTAAATCCAGGCAACGCAATGCCTGAGAACCAGCTTCCCAAGGGCCTCTTCGATCTTCGCTACGCGGCGTTTCTGGAGACGGTGAGGGGCCATCGCGCCATCTTGCATCGCTATTGCGCGCGCATGTGCGGCTCGGTGCTCGACGGCGAAGACGTGATGCAGGATGTCCTGCTGGAGGCCTATCGCAAGCTGGATTTGCTCAAGGAACCAAGGGCGATGAAGGCGTGGTTGTTTCGCATCGCCCACAATCGATGCCTCGACCATATCCGCACGAAGCGTTCCTGGAATTTCGTTGAACTGGACGAAGCGAATGCGCCAGCCTTTTTGCCCCCCGAAATACCGGCATTCGGCACCACCAACGCGATCGATCGGCTCGTGAGAACGCTGCCGCCGATGGAACGCGCCTGCGTGCTTTTAAAGGACGTGCTCGACCTCTCTCTCGAAGAGGCGGCAGGTGTCGTCGGCAACAGCGTGGGCGGCGTGAAGTCTGCCCTGCATCGCGGCCGGGCGCGACTAGCGGCGCAGTCGGAAGCGTCCGCCAGACCCGCTTCCGACGATCCGGCACTCGTCGCACTTCTGGAGCGGTATGTCGCCTTGTTCAACCAACGGAACTGGGCTGGCGTTGTCGAGCTGACGAGTGCCGACGCACACCTGCACGTCGCCGATTGCTATGACGGCGAAATCGGCAACGCGCCGTATTTTTCAGAGTTCCAGAAGTCCAAGACCCCCTGGCATCTTGATCTCGCCCGATTCGACGGTGAGCTGCTCATGATGGTGTCCAACTGGGTCGAAGACTCTTGGCGTCCGACCTATCCGGTGCGCATTCAGATCGGCGTAGATGGAGGCCTGAGCATCTCGGATTACTATGCGTGTCCCTGGCTGATGGAGGGTTTGGTCGAGTGATCAGGGATCAAGCGCATTCCTCCATCTGCATCGGCTACGCCCATGGGCGTTCGATCGCGGCAAGCGACGCGATCGCCGCTTGTCGAGGCCCTCATGGTTCGCACGACCACACCCATCCGCGCGAACGAACGTGAGCAGTCGCGCCTATCTCCTCCTCAGAAAAGAGGAGACGAGAACAAGCCCTCACCCTGGGCGTCGTCACGGAAATGGCTGGGCGGTTCGCCAATGACGCGCTTGAATGCGCGGCTGAAGGAAGCCTGCGAGTCATAGCCAAGCCGCGTGGCAACAACCGAGACCCGCAGCCGGTCGCGCGTCAGCCAATGCATGGCTTGGTGCATCCGAACCCGCGTGACATAGCGCGCCGGCGTCTCACCGACGATCGCGGTGAAGCGTTCCGCGAAACTCGAGCGAGACGCACCCATCAATTTTGCCAGCGATTCGACGGTCCAATCGTGATCCGGACTGCGATGGATTGCGGCAAGAACCTTCCCGATGTCGGAGTTCCTGATCGCCGCAACCCATCCGGTCGAGTCTCCGCAGCCGCGCTCGACCCACGCGCGTATGATGGTGGCGGCGAGGACGTCAGCCAGACGTGCGAGAATGCCTGCGGAGCCGACGCGCTTCATGTCGACTTCACGGGTCATCGCTTCGAGCAGATGTGGGATTGCGGGATCACGCCCAGCCAATTCGGTTGCCCGCATAGTTTCGGGCATCATCCTGAGCAACGGATGTACGACGCCAACATTGAAGTGCATGCTGCCACAGAACAGCGTTGTCGTTGCTTCCGCATTTCCGCCGCGCATCTCATAAATACCTTGGCTGACTTCTTCGAAGCTAAAGCTCCTGATCGCCAGAGATGGAACATCAGGCGCGCTCGCCAGCACATGTTCGCGACCTCGCGGCAGAAGCACGGCGTCCCCAGCGCGCAGCTCCAGCCAATCACCTGCTGAAACCTTCAGCCAGCAACTGCTTCCATCGATGAAATGGAAGCGGGCTGCAGTCTGTGCGGGGAAAGAGATGCCCCAGGGCGCCCCCATTTCACAGCGGCCATAGTCGACGCCGTCGAGCCGCAGGCCGCGCAGCAGGTCGCTGACGGCATCGCTGCCTCCAAATAGTGAAGCGTTGGACGAACGATCAAGCATTCCATGAAAATAGCACCAAAACGACAGCGCCGCACCCCCGACTTGTCGAGGCCAGGCTGAGGTCGCGTCGCAGAGCGCACACTCTCGTATGTTGTCCAGCCCAACGGTACCGCCTTCGCGCTATCCACATCCAACGTTCTCGCGCGGCTTCCGCATTCTGATCGCGGGGGGCACCAGCCATTCCGCCAAGATCGCACATTTGGACGAAAGGCAACACGATTCGGCTTTTGCGGCATTCATCGTCCGCGTCGCTGCCACTATCTCAAGGAGGTCGGCATTCAACGCTCGAAACATGGAGACAGACTATGAAAACAAGAATGATTGCATCCGCTTCGCTCATCTTGACGCTCTTTGCCGCCCCGGCTCTCGCGGACGTCCACCACTTCGTCGCGTTGCGCTACGAGCGGAACGTGGACGCCTCCGTCAAGGCCGACATCGCCGAGCGATTCAAAGCCTTGAAAAATACTTCGATGCGCAATGGGAAGCCCTACATCATCTCGATTACCGGCGGCGATGGCATCAGCAAGGAAGGCTTCGACCAAGGCTTCGAGCAAGGCTTCCTCGTAATATTCGCCAACCGGGAGGATAGGGATTACTTCGTCGGCAAACCTTATTCGGAGGTGATGGATCCCAGCCATCAGGCTGTCGCCCAGTTTGCTGAGCCGCATTTTGAACATGACGCAAACGGCAAGCTTACCGGCATATTTGTTTACGACTATATCGTGGACGGTGAGGCCACCTCGAAGTAACCGCCGCGCGGAGCCGACGTACATCGCCGGCACCACCATTTTCTGGAGAGCTCCTTCCGGAAGGTGTCCTGGCCAACTCGCTGCGACGGCATCGCTCCGAGGATCGGCAGCTCCACGGTCGCAGCTCGGCACATGCGCCCTCACCAACCTGGGCCGGGCAGATCGCCGCCATCGAGCATATACGGCGGCAGCGGCAGACGGGTCCTTGAGTTCTCGCGTGCCTGGCGCGGCATTCGCCGGTAGCTCTGATCCTGCGCCGACTGGGTTTGAACCGGCTGGATCGACTTGGCCTCCGGTCGCCGCCCATGGTCTACGCGAACCGAAGGGACGCGTCCGTGACCACCAGCTCACCTGCGCGCATGCGGATACTCTCAGTCAGCCAAGACTGAGTGCCTATCTCCATGCTTGCGTTCGCCTTTATCCTTCTCAGTACGGGCCTGGTGCTTCTTGCCCCATTCCGCCACCGGAGCGAGCGCGTAGTCGAGGTCGGCGCCGGTCTCTGTGACCGAATATTCGACGCGGGGTGGTACTTGATGAAAAACCTCCCGGTGAATCACTCCGTCGGCTTCCATCTCTCGCAGGTGTTGGATCAGCATCTTTTCACTAATTTCCGGGACAAGCCGTTTCAGCTCACCGAAACGGCAGGGCTGGGCCTGATGGATCTGCCAGAGCAGCAGCGCCTTCCACTTGCCGCCGATAACTGCAAACGCCGAACCCAATCCACAACTGTCGGGCAAATTTCCTTGTTTTCTTGCCAATGAAATCTCCAATTCCGGCATTTTGGTAAGTACCTTACATTTTTGTCCGTACTTGCGCAAGAAGAAGTGCACGCCTAGTTCTGTCGTGGTGGCGGAGCGCGCGGCAAAAAGACCAGAGGCAAAGCTTCCACCGGGATAGTTTTCGCACCGCAAAGCGGCTGTTCCAGAGATTTTCAAACCACGGATCACAGCGCATTCGGCGCTGGGAAAGGAAGAGGCATGAGCAGATTTCACGGCAAAAAGGCCGCTATCATAGGTGGCACGCATGGGGTGGGACTGGCGGTGGCGCAGGCGCTGATCGCCGGAAGCGCCGAAGTCCTGATCACAGGGCGCAATGAAAGGAACCTTGCGGATGCCCGCCAGGTGCTTGGCGGTAGTGTGCATGCGGTCCGGTCCGACATCGCCAGCATGGAGGATATCGCCGTGCTCGGCGCTGAGGTAGGGCAGAAGTTCGGCGACATCGATTTCTTGCATGTGAACGCCGGCGTGTCGGAACTGGAACCGTTCGGCCGCGTCACCGAAGCATCTTACGATCGCCAGTTCAACATCAACGCCAAAGGTGCGTTCTTCACCACTCAGCGCCTGATTCCGTTCATTAAAAGAGGCGGAGCGATTGTTTTCACCACTTCGATCGCTGAGGATTCCGGAATCCCGGGCATGGCGGTGTACTCCGCCACCAAGGCCGCGCTGCAGGCCTTCGGCAAGGTCCTGGCGGCGGAACTCTTACCGCGCGGCATCAGGGTCAACATGGTCAGTCCGGGTTTCATCGACACGCCGACTATGGGCGTCGCCGGCGCATCGGCGGAAGAACGCGCGGCATTCATGAAGATCGGTGACGCGGTGACGCCGATGAAGCGCCACGGTACCCGGGATGAGGTGGCGCGCGCAGTTCTGTTTCTTGCCTTCGACGCTACCTTCACCACAGGAGAGCGCATCAAGGTAGACGGCGGCTTGGGACAAGGGCTAAGCGAATCGATGGGGTGAGCCGCAGTGCTAAACTGTTTGTCATCGCCATAAAGAGGCTATCTCGTGCCCGCCTAGGCTGGCACGAGATAAGATGGAATATACCTTTGCCGGCCGGCTCTCGGGATAAAACGATCATGAGCTCTGATCGTGACAAGCGACGCAAGCCAGCCAGCATCGGCGATCTGCAAATATCGCATCCTTCATTTGAAAGCCCGACTTCGCGGCCGCTTGCAGCGTGGTCTGTTACGCGCGAGGCCAAGGTGTCTGGCGAACTCGCCGTCAGTCACGAAAAGGCAACTTGACTTTGCCATGTCGATCCTGGCGCCGGGAAAACGGTGGAACGCCCCGGCGATTTAAAGGCAGACGGACACAGCACTTCCGCCCCTCCGGCTAGATATCGCTCTCATGTCGACAGCGGCCCGTGAAGCGACCGGCGTGGGAGGTCGACCCCCACGCCACCATCGAGCCCGCCAAGCCAGAAAGGGAGATCGTCGGGCTTATCGCTGATCCAACGGACAATTCTTAGAACTTCACGCCGATTCCGAACTTGAGTTCGTGCTGGTCGGCGTCGACATCAATACCGAGAATGTCTTTCTCGCCGAAGTCGTTATATCGATACTCGCCACGGGCGAAGATGTTGTTGGTGATAGCAAAGTCGACGCCGGCGCCGACGGTGTAACCGTTGAAGGTCTCGGTTTCCTTGTCTAATCCCGGCAGGTCGACGTATCCACGCGTGGCGGTCCAACCAGCTGCGCCATAAAGCAGCGCTCTGTCGAAGGCGTAGCCGACACGACCACGAACTGCGCCGGCCCAATCGGTCCCGACGTCCGCCCCCAGCGCTTCCTCTTCGTTCCAATTGTATTCGAGGTTGCCCTCTATACCGACGACGATGTTGTTGTCGAACTGGAAATTGTAACCCGCAAATCCACCAAAGACGCCGCCGTTAAAATCCTGGGAATCGCTGGCGCCACCGAGGCTGAAGTCGCCGTTTAGCCAACTGGCGCCGCCATCGATGCCGAGATACGGGCCTGACCAGGTGAAAGTTGGCGCAGCCGCAACAGGTGCGGCCGGGACATCCTGCACGGCATCGGCTGCAACCGCGGTCGTTGCGACAAGTGCTAGGAAGGTGGTGGCGATCGTGAGCTTCATGTTCGTGACCCCATGTCTTGCAACACAACTGGAGGGTACAGCCTAACTCAACAAATAGCTGTAACGCCAAAGACACACTCGCAGAACTGTACGGTAGAGAACATATCCGCCGAATCTGTCATGGCAAGTGTCGCGCCTTCTAATAACTGCAAGAGCGTCCATCGCTGGGCCTGAACCCATTCCCGCAAGCCGGATTAAGCGGCCGCCCTTCCTGATAATAGCCGCCGATCGACGACGTCTGATCGACATTTCCTGATGAGGTGCAGGCCGAAGTGATCGTGGCAAGGCTGATCAGCGTTCCGGTCGCGACAAATGCGAAAAAACGGTTCATCTGAACTTCTCCTTCGGAGGGGCGTAGCTTAGCCCGAGCCTGCAATCTACCACGCCGCGATGGACAAGGGAGGATTGATAACGGCCGGTTAACCCTCCACAGGCCGCTCTTAACGTCAATGTGATCGCTTTGCACACCTGTGCATAGCAGTCATGCCAAATTGCCCATTGTTATGGCAGCCTGGGCAAAATATATGCCGCCGGCTAACAAAAAAAAGAATGAGTGAACTGCCATGAGCATACAGAAACTTTTCAACCGCAACCTCCTGACCCGCTTCGTCGCCGGTCTCGGTGCGGTTCCCCAGCGCATCCGCGAAGCCCGCGAAGAGCGCAAGCCCGCGATCCATCCCTCCTTCATGGATGATTTCGGCGCCTGACGCGCCGCGAAGCCGCCGCCGACAGCTCCTATCAAGCGGCGGCGGACAATTCTTTTCGGAACCATGTCCGATCGACCGGCCGGCCTTCGGCCCGCCCGCCGATCCTGCCGAATTCGACATAGCCTAGTTTCGGATAAAAGGCCGGCGCCTGGGTCGAGAGCGTATCAACACAGGCCGTGCCGGCAGCACGGCGTCGCCCCTCCTCTTCCGCCGCCGCCATCAGCTTCGTGCCGATGCCGGTAAGCCTCCGCGATTTCTCAACCCACATGTTGCCGATGAAGAGGATCGAGACGGAAACGGACGCGGTGATTCCGCCGAGAAGCCTCCCATCCTCGCGCCAGATGATGGCGAAGGCTTCGCGCCGGATGTTCGAGCTCTCGTTGAAGGCGCTGAGGCCATCGGAAATCGCAGCCACGATATCGGCCGGCACGGGATCCAGCATTTCGAACATTGTTTCCTCGCCATGATAGTTGCCGCATGATAACGGCCTGCAGGCTGCGGTCCAGACGGCCTTGGTTTTGCGGCAAGCCGGACGCTCTGACATTTTTCTGCCAATGCGGCCGCGCCCGTTCCTTCCGCCGCAATAGCTTCACAATCAACCGACAGAAAGCTGATCGGGAAACGACAACTAGGGAATGAAACATGGCGCCGATTCTCTCGAAGACACTTATGATGACTGCCCTTCTTGCCCTGCCGCTCGGCAGTGCAGCGCCTGCATTGGCGCAGGAGACAAAGCCGCGTGAGGCGGTGATTTCGGTGACGGGCGATGGCGAATCGTCGCTGGCGCCCGACATGGCCGTCGTCAACCTCGCCGTCGTCAAGCAGGCGAAGACCGCCCGTGAGGCGCTCGACGAGAACAACAAGGCGATGAACGACGTGCTGAAGTCGCTGAAGGACGGCGGTATCGCCGAGCGCGACCTGCAGACCTCGGGCTTTTCCATCCAGCCGCAGTATAATTATCCGCAGCCGGTCGACGGCCAGCAACAGCAGCCGCAGTTGATCGGCTATCAGACGATCAACTCGGTTACCGTCCGCCTGCGTGATCTTTCCAAGCTCGGCCAGGTGATTGACCAGTCGGTGACGCTCGGCATCAACCAGGGCGGCGACATCCAGTTCACCAATGACAAGCCGGACGCGGCGCTCGAAGAGGCGCGCAAGAACGCCGTCGCTGAAGCAGTCAAGAAGGCGAAGACGTTGAGCGAAGCCGCCGGCGTCAAGCTCGGCCGCATCCTCGAGATCAACGAGAATGTGCCTCGCCCGCTGCCGCAGCCGGTCTATCGCGCCACGATGATGAAGGAAGCTGACGTAGCGGCCGTCCCCGTCCAGGGCGGCGAGAACAATTACACTGTCAGCGTCACTGTGACCTTTGCCATCGAGCAGTAAATCGCACCTGGAAAGAGGTGCAATGGGCAGCAGATCCTCGACGAGAGGTTGATGGAGCCCGGTTCTGCGCTGCGGCCGTCCAAAGGCCCCCTCCCCACACGGGGGAGGGTTCGGCGGTCTCGGTCACTGGTCGAACCGACGCAAAACAATCCCACAAAATAGAAAACCGCCCTTGCCGATCGTGGAGACCGGCAAAGGCGGTTCTGGCGTCCGCATCGGGGAGACGCGGCCCGTATCTACAAAAATCAGCGGCGCAGAGGGGGGCAGCCGCGGACGTTGCCGAAGCTCATTTCATCGGGGCCGCGGCGGGTCCAGCCCTGGACGATGACTCGGCGCGGGGTGATGTCGACGACGCGCGCGCGGCGGAAGCCGTAATCGCGGGCGAGATCTTCAGCCAGACGCGGATCGCAGCCGCGCGGACGCCGATTGAAGCCCGGCGGCGGAGGCGGACGGCGGTAATCGCGCGGCGGCTCGCGATCCGGATCACCGATAATGATACTAAACTGGGCGGCAGCCGGAACCACCGTGCCGGCAAGAGTGCCGGCGGTCAGCATGGCGGCAAGACCCGCCTTTGCCAGAAACTGCATCATCAAAGAAAGCCTTTCGTTCTATAATCGGTGCGGTCGAACCGCCCTCCCCACGCTCCGCATCAAAGCGTCAGTGGAATCACTTATACAAATCTGAGAAGAGACGGCTGGAAGTGCCGCCGTCAAGGCAAAAGGAGCGGCGAGCGCGTGTCGGCGCCTGCCGCTCGGAGGCTCAGCGCCGGATCAGCGGACAGCCGCGGACATTGGCGAAGACCATCCTGTCCCAGCCGCGACGGTCGCGCCCGGCCACGACGACGACACGGGGCGACATGCGGGTGACATGGGCTCTGCGCAGGCCGAAATCGCGCGCCTTGCGCACGGCGTGCATCGGCGAGCAGCCGCGGATCGGGCGGTGATATTGCGCCTCGACGATGAAGCTCGTCTGCGGCCCTGCGGCTGCCGCCGTGGAAACAGTGGCCGGTATTGATGAGAGGGCGAGCACTGCGGCAAGGCAAGCCTTGGTGAGGAAATGCGTCATGGAGTGTCTCCGTCGATTGGTCTTTTAAGCTCTCCCTTCAGGGATTGCCTCGACAGTAAACGCTGCAAGCTGAATGGTGTTCGAACCGGGCATTCAGTTTGCATTCACAAGAAGATGAGTGGTTTTCGATCGTCATCAACCCACCCACGCCCTTCGCAGCCCGTTTATACACCAACGGCAACGTACAAGGACGAGGGCTGATCGGGGTGTCAAGGCCCCGGAGAGGGAAGGACGCACGCTCAGGTCCCGAGATGCAGCACGATTTCGCGCCTGTGGGGCCGGTCGCGATGCTCGAAGAGATAGAGGCCCTGCCAGGTGCCGAGCGTCAGGCGCCCCCTGGCGACGGGAATGCCGATCGACACCTGTGTCAGCGCCGCTTTGATATGCGCCGGCATGTCGTCCGCCCCCTCGGCCCTGTGCACGACCCAGCCCATCGACGGATCGGAGGCAGGCGGCACGAGGCGGCGGAAAAAGGCGAGAAGGTCGGTGCGCACGTCGGGATCGGCATTTTCCTGGATCAGCAACGAACAGGATGTATGGCGCACGAAGACGGTGAGAAGTCCCTCCTCCCGCCCCGAGGCGCTGACGAAGGCCGCCGCCTGATCGGTGAATTCGTAAAGTCCCTGGCCGCGCGTGGACAGGGTGAGGATTGTCTGGGGCACGGGCGCTCTCCATCTCGCAATGACACTCCCCGCGAGTTGGCGCGCCGTGACGGCCAAGTCAATGCCTGGCTGAAGCCGCGGCTGAGCGGGGTCAGAGCTTCAGCAGCATCTCGAAACCGCCATAGATCATCCGCTTGCCGTCGAACGGCATCTGCCATTGATCGCCCTGAAGCCTTGGATCGCCCATCACCTTGGCGTTGACGTCGTCGCGTTCCTGTCGCGACCGGTATGTAATCCAGGAAAACACCACGACCTCGTCCTCCTTGGCCTGCACCGCGCGGGGAAAGGAGGTCAGCTCGCCATAAGGCACGTCGTCGCCGACGCATTCGACATATTCGAGCGCGCCATATTCCTTCCAGATCGAGCCGGCGAAGGTCGAGAATTTTTTGTAGGCCTCGATGTTCTCCCTCGGCACCGCTACGACGAAACCATCGACATAGGACATAACACACCTCCTCGCTCATCCCGGTTAGCGGCAGAGATAGGAGGCCAGCGGGGCAGGTCCAGGTACGAAGCGGAAGGCAGGCTCTTCATGCACTCACGGCCCGTTCACCAGCTTGAGGATGAGCTGGTGGATATTGCCGCCGTCACCCATCTCGACCTTGTCGAAATCGCGCCCGCGCTGGCGCTGCCTTGCGGAAATCTCGCCGAGGCGGCGTGTCAGTTCGACCCGGATTTTCTTGCAGTCTGGGTCGTCGGCAACGGTGAGGCCGACGCTCATCGTCTCGATCTCCTTGACCATTTCCTTGATGGTTTCGCCATGCACCCGCTCATGCGCGGCAACGCCCGAGATGAAGCCCTCCCAGCTGCTCTTGACGGCTGGCGGCAGCGCGGCCGAGGGCTTCGGCAGCGTGTAGGTGATAATGAGCTTCGGCCGGTTTGTGACGATGACGCAGGCATTGCCCTGCGGCTCGTATTTGCGGGTCCAGGTGAGCTTGAACGTCGTATGGGCGATGACCCGCCCGGTGACGCCGGCCTTAGGCCCCTGTGCCCCGATCGATTCATAAAGCTCGGCACCCGTCCTGCCTGAAATCGAATAGGGCCGCACCTCCTCGATTGCCTGCCATTCGGTCTGCGCCGCCGCCGGCAATGCCGCGGCAACCGCCGCCAGCACACAAGGTAGAAATATCGTCTTCACGCATCGCCCCGCCGAATGATTCCCGCCGCCGAACCTAACGATGCCGTTCCGTGCTTTCAACGCACATGCGAGGCCGCTGATATCAGCGCGGCTCCCTGGAGATGCTGAGATAGACGGGGTCGAATTCGGCGATCTCCTGCAGGCGTTCCCAGTCGACGATGGTGATGGTGCGGTTTTCCCAGGTGAAGACGCCCTCGCGCCTGAGGGCCTGCAGCGTCTTGTTGAGGTGGACGACCGAAATGCCGAGCACGTCGGCCATCTCGATCTGCGTCAGCGGAAACTGAAAGCTTTCGCCCCGCGTCCGCCTGACGACCTGCAGCCGCATGAAGAGCTCGCAGACGAGATGGGCGATCTGGGCGCGTTTCGAGCGCCGGCCCATGGCGACGATCCATTCCCGATGAATTGCGCCATCGACCAGCGTGTCGAGCCAGAGCAGCCGCGTCAGATGCGGCATGCGCTCGGTGATCGCCCGCAAGTCGGCATGATCGGCCAAGGCGACGTGACAGGGCGAGAGCGCGACGATGCCATGATCCATCTTCTTGACCGGGAAGGCATGGAGGTCGACAAAATCGCCGGCGACATGCAGGGCGGTGATCTGCCGGCTGCCGTCCGCCATCACCTTGTAGCGCGCCGCAAAGCCATCGAGCAGCAGCGTGCTGTAGGGCGGCCGGCTTCCCTCCGGGACGAGATCCTCCCCGGCGGCAAAATGCCGGTCCTTGACGAGGATGGATCGGAGAAGGTTTTCCTCCTCGCTCGACAGCACGTCACGGCTTCCAAGGTTCAGCAACAAGGCTTCAATCACGGTCATGTCCCCCAATCTTGCGAGGGTTAGGGACCGCCTCGGTGCGATCCATATTTTCTATGAGAATCAATGCCTAGCCTCGGGAACAATTGTCTTCATCAGTTATTTCTCCTGTGACGCGCAGGAAAGAACATGGCTCGCTACTATTTCGATCTGCACAACGGGGAAGGTCCGACGCGCGACGAGCACGGCACCGAGCTCAAATCTCGTGAAGACATCCCCAAAGAGGTGACCCGCATCCTGTTGGACGTGGCCCGTGACGAATTGCCGGGAGGTGACCGCATGACGATTGCCGTCACCGTCCGCGACGAGCGCGGCGATCCGGTCACGGTCGCCAGCCTCGTCTTCAGCAATGAATGGCTCGACGTCATGCGATGACGGCCTCCATTGAGGCTGCCGCCGGGTCCCGTATTTGCATCAATCCGACTCGGTCGATGGACGCGACGCTAAGGCCCACTGTCAAAGGCGGCAATTAAATTTGACATAGTTTCGCCGCCCCAAGGCGACGCCTGCAGGCATTGTCCATGCGGATACCAATTACGGCTATTTCGCGATTTCTTCGAGAATGAGCCGGATCTCCGCAAGCGGTTTGCGGCTTTCGTCGAAGAGTTCGACCGAAAGCATGTTCAAAGGCGCAGTCGGCAGGCCTTCGGCTGCCATCTCCGCGAGCACCCTTCGCGCTTCGGCCTTGGCGGCCTCGACGGATTCGAATTCGTATCCGGTCTCGGTGCCGACACCATCACGATCGAAGAGCTGGAAGTGGAATTTCGGCACGGCATGCTCCTTCGATAATGCCCCTAACGATCCCGCAGGCGGCAGGTTCCGCCGGGAGAATTTTCAGCGGCCGCCACCGTGGCGTCAGAAGGCGCCGGGCTCGGGCGAAGCCATTTCCTCAATCGCGTCGACACGGTCGGGATAGAAGGCGAGATGGTCCTTGATGTTGCTGACAGCCGCATGCGGGGCTTCGTAAGTCCAGACGGCGTTCTCAGCGCGTTCGCCACCCAAAGCGATGCTGTAATAGGAGGCGTCGCCCTTATAGGGGCAATGCGTGCGGTGATCGGTGCGCTGAAGCAGGGTCATGTCGACATCCCGACGCGGAATATAATGGACCGGCGGATAGGAGGCCTCGCGCAGCGTCAGCGCGTTGCGGCTATCGGCTATCGTCCTGTCGCCGAAGGTGACGACGACGCGGCAGGGATTGTGCTCGACGGTGATCGGATGGTCCGGACCCGGGATCTTGATCGACTTGTCCAACATGCAGTTCGTCTCCAGAGGATAGCGATGCTCCTGAGATAGGGCGCCCATGCCGCCGGCCCAACCCCGGCTTTGCCTCCCATCACGCCTGGAAATCGAAACGCGGCGATGCACGCCCGAGAGTGGCGGTCATCGGCGTCACCGGCCAGTGACGCGCAAGCGCATCCGCGAGCGTCGCAACCAGCCTGCCCGTGTCCCCGCCGGCGCCGGCATGCAGCGCCTCGGCGACGATCAGCACCGAGCGCGTCGTCTCCCGAACCGCAGAAAGCCCGCTCTGCCTGTTCGTCCAGCGGCGGGCATGCGCTCTGCCTTCGCCATCCGCGAAAATCACCTCGTTTGGCTCCGGATGTTCGCTTTCACCGCCGAAGGTGAGATAGGTCTCATGTCCCGTTGCGTGCCTCACCTGGAACTCGCCGGCGATATTTTCCGTGTCGAAGACGGCGACAGGGATGGCAAAGGCGAGTGAAATCGCGTTGCAGAGATCGATGAGCGGATGAAGGCGCGGCAGGGCGCGCTCCTTGCGGAAACGGCGCAGCAGCGCCTCGGAGGCCGAGCGATACTGCGTCGGCTTCAGCCCCATGCGGGAAAAGCCGCGCCGCCAGGCCTGGATCTCCGGGAACTCGCCTTCCTGTGCTTCAGCGAGGCGGGCCTCGGCAATCGCGCTGAAACTTGCGATCGCCTCCTCGACATCTACCGCCGCATGAATGCCCCCGGCGTGAAGCACGCCGGCGCCAAGTTCCGGAAAAGCCTGCCATATCGCGTCGGAATGGCTGAACTGCATGGTCATTTCCCCTCGATAATTTTTCTGTGGCTTCCTGCAAAGACAAGCCCTGACATGGCCGCCAGCACGCAGACCACGCCGGCAATCTGGTTGAAGCCGACCGGCTCGCCGAGAATGACGAAGGCTAGCATGACGGCCGAAACCGGAGCAAGCGCGGTGAAGAGCGCAGCTTCGGTGCCGCTTACCCTCTCTGCCCCGGCATACCAGAGCAGGAAGCCGCCGACGGTCGGCACCAGGGCATAATAGACGATGGCAGCGGCAGCGCTTGTGGAAAATCCATGCGCAAAGGGCGCCTCGAAAATGGCCGGAATGATAGAGACGGCGAAGCCGATGCCGGTCATCAGCGTCGACTGGGCAAGCGGCGCAATGTCAGCCGTCAGCCGCTTGTTCAGGAGAATGAACAAGCCTTCGCAGATCACCGCGAGGAAAATCAACGCATTGCCGGCAAGGGAACCACCGGTCGCCTCCGGCGTGAAGGCGATCGAAAACACACCGGCGCTCGCGAGCGCCACGGCCAGCAGAAGGGCGCGCCCCGGCCGTTCGCGCAGCACGAGGATCGAAACCGCCGCCGAGACCACCGGCAGTGTGCCGATGATGACGCCGGCATCGGCCGCCGAGGTCAGGCTGAGGCCCGATATCAGCAGCGTCGTATACCCGACGCTGCCGGCGCCGGCCTGAATGACGAGGATCAGACGGTCATGCCCTGAGAGCTTCGGCAACCGGGCGCCGCTTGCCCGCATCAGCAGGAAAAAGACGGGGAGAGCGAGGGCGAAACGCAAGGCGGTGGCGGTGAACGGCGGCAGTCCCGAAGCAATAATCTTGCTCGCAATGACAGTGCTGCCGACCGTCAGCATTGCCACCGCCAGATAGAAATAGCCTTGAACCTGTCTCGACATGCAGCGCTCCTGTTGGATGCGCCGAGGAAACAGCAGGGACCGGTCCGGGTCTTGAACGAAATTGCAGGGCGTCACCCACGATCAGCCCTCCTCCCGAGGCGCGCAGGCCGGAGCCTCGAAGGACGAGGGCGAATGGCTGGACCTCAGATAAACGCGCCGGCATAAAGCCGCGGCGACAGGCCGTATTTGCGCACGAAGACGCGCGTCATATGGCTCTGGTCGGCAAAGCCGCTGGCAAAGGCGGCCTCCGCAAGCGGCGTGCCCTGAGCGATCAGCCGCCGGGCGATATGAATGCGGGCCTGGACGAGATAGGCATGCGGCGTCAGTCCCGTCGCCCTGGCGAAGCCGCGCAGCAGCTGGAAGCGGCTGAGGCCGCTTTCCCTGGAAAGATCGGCAAGCGAGACGGCGGCAAGAGGGTCGTCATCGATCAGATCCCGCGCCGCGCGAATGGACGCCGGCACCGGTGGCCTCTCCTCGCCGCCGGCGCTTTCCCGCATGACATCGGCCACGAGTTGCAGAAGCAGCTCCTCGCAAAGCAGCCCGTCGGGGGCTTTCGCGGTCACCGCGCGAAACAATGCTTCGAAGCGGCCGGCGATCGCCGCGTCACGAATGACGGGGTGCGGGATTTCCGAGCGCGCTGCGCCCATCTCTTGCGAGAGACCAGTGACGATCTCGGGATCGAAATAGAGGATGCGCCACGACCGGCGCTCGCCTATCGGCGCGCCGTCATGCACCTCGTTCGGATTGACGGTGATGATATCGCCGGCCTCGGCCTCCACCATGCCGCGCCCGCTAAGCGATTTCTGTGCCCCCGACGAGACGAGGCCGATGCCAAACTGCTCATGCGTGTGCCTGGCGAAACTATGAGGCGTTTCGGCTTCCACCGCTTCGACGCCCGTCACCGCCGAGCGCAGCATCCTGAACTGGTTTTTCGGCATTTCACATCCGCAGGTCCGATCCGGCAACTCTGCCAGCCGGGCCCCGGTGACGCAACCGTCTAAAAGAATTCGTCGAGCTGCTGGAAGTAATCGAGCCTTGCCGGGTCGGGCGTCGGCAGACCGTAGCGATCGAGAAATGGCTGCACCAGCGCCTCGCCGAATAGGCGATGCTACGGCAGGCGAGCGCAATAATCTTGATAGCCGGAGAGACGCGCGCCGAAGAATCCAGCCGGCAATGCCTTGAAATGTCAATGAAGCGTTTCGGCAGGGGCTGCTTCGAGCAGGATCTCGAAAGCCTCTTCGAGCGCCGCCACCAGAATATCGGTCAGCTCATCGCCCTTGCTTTCCAAAAACAGCGCGCTCACGGCTTCGTCCTGCCGCTCCAGAAACTGCTCGATCTCGTTCGACATATCATTGTCCCTTCTTCACCGTACCATCACGGCCAATGAGGAGAGGTTAGGTAGAGTTCCTTGCGCGTGGCTGGTTGTTTCTGAGCGCAGTTCAGGATCACGAGGAGCTAGTCGCGAATGTTAAATTCGGCGTACTGGCTGCGGGGGATCAAGTCTCCGACTTTGTAGAAGAACGCCAGGACCTTTGTGGCATCAGCGTTTACCTCGCACCGGAACTGAATACGATACCAACGGCCGGAGCCGCTCACGAAACGGCCCCTCTGCCGCACCTCCACCACTGTTTCGTTCGTGAATTTATAGGAAGGAAGACCAGCTCCTCGATACTTAGGCGATTCGTGCTCAAGCTGTTGGCCGAGCTCGGTTCGACACAGTTCGTCCATGCGTTGACCGCGCGACATATTGCCGATCGCCGTGCGAGCAACGGGATCATCGGTGATACTACGTGAAAACAGCGTCTTTGCCTGTGGCAATTGCTCCCTCAGCGCCTCGTCCTCCTGTTGCGTCGGCTTTTTTGTTTCCGAAGGCCTCTCCATTTCGAAGTTCGTCTGCGCTTCTTCCGTTGTAGCGGCGACAGGCGCATCTCGTTCCGGATGAATATCCACCGCCGCAACTTCCGGCAAATTCACGTCCTTAGGAACAGGATTGCCCGAAGGTTGTTGGATCGAAGCCGGCTTTTCCGCTGCATTCTCGGCGGGCTCAGGTTGCGTCGGTGTCGGCGCGGATGGTGGAGGGACAGGCGCCGCGTTTGGCTCACCTTGCGAGGAACTTCCGGTGCTCGATTTCTTCGGGCCGGTATCCTCGTCCCCGAATTCAAAGACCGGACGCGTCGCTGGCAGTGGGTTGCGCGCCTTGGGCTGAAGCTCTGCAGCTTCCTTTGGCGGAGGAGGCGGCGGTGGTGGTGGCGGCGGAGGCGCCTTCTTGGCCTCTTGCGGCGGCTTCGGCTCCGGCGGTTTCTCCTCGGGTTTCTTCTCTTCCGGCTTCTTCTCCTCCGGCGGCGGGACGAGCTCCACCTTCACGCTCTCGTCCTCCGGCGGCTTCGGCTCGATCTTCGGCAGGCCGAAGATAAGGAGGGCAACGACCGGCACATGCAGAAGCACGGACGCGCCGATACCCCAGCGGATTTCGGGCCGCCGTTTTACCGTTTCATGACTCGTCTCTGCCAGTTCCACTTCTTCGGTCACAGGAGCGATGTGGCCTTTAAAGCCGGCAGCATCAAGCCGCAAAAGCAAAAAACCTCGTGATCGCCGTCCCTCATCGGCCGGCAGGGCGGCCGTCGCCAGCGTATTGTGGCTTCGGTCTAGCTGAGCGAACCTATCAGATCCCTATAGGCCGCCTCCGGGAAAGCCTTCAGCGTCTCAGTCCTGACATTGCCGCCCATTGACAGAGCCAGGGTGAAATGCGCCATGACGGCATCATCGGGCGCCTCGCAGACGGCGACCATGTCATGCCCGCCCATCGTCAGATAAAATTGGGTGAAGGAGCCGCCGACGCTGGCGAGCAATTTCTTCGCGGCGTCGAGCCGTTTTGGCGAATCTCGGACGTTGCGGATGCCCTGGTCCGTCCAATCGATCAAAAGAATGTAAGTGGTCATATCGCACCTCCCAGAGCGTGGTGCCGAAAAGGTGAGCAGACGACATCATGCTCTATTTCCTGATGCAGATCCGGATTCGGATTTCAGGCCGGCAGGGCCTGCAATCATCTGGACCAGCGGAGGATAGGCCGTGCAGGCATATGTCGCCCCTCGGTCGCGCGTTGCGACCGATCCTTCCCCCGCGGCCGGATTATAGGCTTGTCACCACAAAGGGACAAGAAAGCCGCGGAATCATCGGGACTAATCATAAAGCAAAAGCCGGGCGTAAAACCCGGCTTTTTCAAATCATGATGGCATTGTCGAAACGTCAGCTGTCGAGGAAGGAGCGCAGCTTTCTCGAGCGGCTCGGATGCTTCAGCTTGCGCAGCGCCTTCGCCTCGATCTGGCGGATACGCTCGCGGGTGACCGAAAACTGCTGGCCGACCTCTTCGAGCGTGTGGTCGGTGTTCATGCCGATGCCGAAGCGCATGCGCAGGACACGTTCCTCGCGCGGCGTCAGCGAGGCGAGGACGCGGGTCGTCGTCTCGCGCAGGTTCGCCTGGATGGCCGCGTCGATCGGCAGCAGCGCGTTCTTGTCCTCGATGAAATCGCCGAGATGCGAATCCTCTTCGTCGCCCACCGGGGTTTCGAGCGAGATCGGCTCCTTGGCGATCTTCAGGACCTTGCGGACCTTTTCGAGCGGCATGGCAAGCTTTTCGGCCAGTTCTTCCGGCGTCGGCTCACGGCCGATCTCGTGCAGCATCTGGCGCGATGTGCGGACGATCTTGTTGATCGTCTCGATCATGTGCACCGGAATACGGATCGTGCGGGCCTGGTCGGCGATCGAACGGGTGATCGCCTGACGGATCCACCACGTCGCATAGGTCGAGAACTTGTAGCCGCGGCGGTATTCGAACTTGTCGACCGCCTTCATCAGGCCGATATTGCCTTCCTGGATGAGGTCGAGGAACTGCAGGCCGCGGTTCGTGTACTTCTTGGCGATGGAGATGACGAGGCGAAGGTTCGCTTCGACCATTTCCTTCTTGGCGATGCGGGCTTCGCGCTCGCCCTTCTGCACCATATGCACGATGCGGCGGAATTCCGAGATCGAAATTCCGGTCTCGGTCGCCAGATTCTGGATCTCCTGGCGGATGTCTCGGATCGTCGTGTTTTCGCCCTTGGCGAATTCCTTCCAGCCGCGGGCGGCCAGATTGCCGATCGACTTCATCCAGTTCGGGTCGAGTTCGGCGCCCTGGTACTGTTCCAGGAAGCTATCGCGCTTCACGCCGTAGGATTCGGCCAGACGCAGCAGACGTCCCTCGTTGGAAACGAGTCGCTTGTTGATGTCGTAGAGCTGCTCGACCAGAGCGTCGATGCGGTTCTGGTTCAGGGACAGGGACTTGACCGCCTTGATCAGCTCATCCTTGAGCTCCTTGTAGCGGCGCTCCTGGGCTGAAGACAGCGTGCCGGACGCCGACAGGCGCTGCTCGACCTGCTGGTCCTGCAGCTTGCGCAGCTTCTTATAGGTCTCGGCGATCGTATCCAGCGTCTCCATCACCTGCGGGCGAAGCTCGGCTTCCATGGCCGCCAGCGACAGGTTGGATTCGTCCTCGTCCTCTTCCTCCTCTTCGGGAGGCAGTCCTTCGCCGCCGACATCGGTGATGTCGTCGTCGCCGGAACGGGCGCGCCGGGTCTTTTCCTTCTCCTCAGCGGCCTTGCGGTCGGCCTCGATCTTTTCGGGGCTCTGGAACTGCGGCGCAGCCTTGGCTTCCGGACCGGAATAGGTCGTTTCGAGATCGATGATCTCGCGCAAGAGCGTCGTGCCTTCGTTGAGTTCGTCGCGCCAGATGATCAGCGCCTGGAAGGTCAGCGGGCTCTCACAGAGGCCCGCGATCATGGTCTCGCGGCCGGCTTCGATCCGCTTGGCGATCGCGATTTCGCCCTCGCGCGACAGAAGCTCCACCGAGCCCATCTCGCGCAGATACATGCGAACCGGATCGTCGGTGCGGTCGGTCGGTTCCTTTTTCTTGGCGGTCGCAAGCGCAGTGCCACCCGAAGGCGCGAGTTCGCCGCCTTCGCTGTCGTCGTCGCCACCAGCGTCGTCGTCATCGCCGCCCTGGGCTCCGGCCTCTTCGGCTTCCTCGTCCTCGATGACGTTGATGCCCATGTCAGACAGCATCGACATCGTGTCTTCGATCTGCTCGGAGGTGACTTCCTCGGACGGCAGGACGGCGTTCAGCTCGTCCATCGTCACATAGCCGCGCTTCTTGGCGGCCTTGATCATCTTCTTGACCGCGTCGTCGGAAAGATCGAGAAGAGGGCCGTCGCTTGCGCCGTCGCGTTCGACTTCCGCGTCTTCGTTCTCTTTGACCTTGGTTGCCATTTATATCGTCGCCTTCCTGACGCTATCCAATCTCGCTACGGTGAATGGGCCGTCTCAGGCCTGACGCACCGCTCGCGCCGCCCTAGAATCACCTTGCCCACCTAACGGGATGACGTTTAAAGTCTGATTAACCACGATAGCCGGTGCCGGACAGCAAAGATTTCTTGCTTTTGGCTTTCCGGCCATGGTTGCGCGATCCGCCTTGACCCAGTTCACCGTTTCAACAAGTCGAACGGTGATTCCCACATTTTTTGTTCTCGTCAAGCTTTTCCAGCAAAAAAGCACGCGAAAACTCGGAAAAAGCCTTATCCACAGGCTTTGAACCGCGGCTGCGATTGCGAACCTTATTTAAGAAGCAGCGAACAAAAGACAAGGGTGGCAAAGATTTTGCCTGCTGCATCTATCATTGCGGCGGCTTTCGAAGTTGTGCCGGGAATATATGCCCTCTTAGCGGGCGGGCATCGGCCGGGCCGCAGGGCGCGATGCCGCAATTGCATCCTCCTCACATCCAGTCCATCACGACCTTGCCTGAGTTCCCGGAGCGCATCGCCTCGAACCCGTCGCGGAAATCGTCGATTTTGATGCGATGGGTGATGATGGGCGAAAGATCGAGGCCGCCCTGCACGAAGGCGATCATCTTGTACCAGGTTTCGAACATCTCGCGGCCGTAGATGCCCTTGAGATTGAGCATCTTGAAGATCACCTTGTTCCAGTCGATCTCGAAGCCCGCCGGCGCAATTCCGAGAATGGCGATCTTGCCGCCATTGTTCATCTTGTCGATCATGTCGCGGAAGGCAGGCGCCGCGCCCGACATTTCGAGCCCGACATCGAAACCCTCCGTCATGCCGATCGCCTTCATAACATCGGCAAGATTTTCCTTCGATGCGTCGACGACATGATCGATGCCCAGCTTGCGCGCCAGATCCAGACGGTGCGGATTGATGTCGGTGATAACAACCTTGCGGGCGCCGGAACGCTTGGCGACCAGTGCTCCCATGATGCCGATCGGCCCGGCGCCGGTGACGAGCACGTCCTCGCCGACGAGATCGAAAGAGAGTGCTGTATGCACGGCATTGCCGAACGGATCGAAGATCGCTGCGATCTCGTCTGATATATCGTCCGGGATCGGCACGACATTGCTTTCGGGAATGCAGACGAACTCGCCGAAGGAACCCGGCCGGTTGACGCCGACGCCGAGCGTGTTGCGGCAGAGATGCCCCCTGCCCGCCCGGCAGTTGCGGCACTTGCCGCAGACAATATGCCCCTCGCCGGAGACCCGCTCGCCGATATGATAGCGGGTGACCGCCGAGCCGATCTCGGCTATCTGGCCGGAGAACTCATGGCCGACGACCATCGGCACCGGAATGGTCTTCTGCGCCCACTGGTCCCAGTTCCAGATATGCACGTCGGTGCCGCAGATCGCCGATTTCTTCACCCGGATCAGCACATCGTTCGGCCCGACCTCGGGCACCGGCACATTCTCCATCCAAAGCCCGACTTCCGGCTTCGATTTGACCAGCGCCTTCATCATGTTAGACATATGCATATCCCGCCTTTGCTTCGCGCCAGCTTCGCTATCCCCTCTTCCTCCCGCTGGGGAGAAGGAGTAAATCGCGACTTCCCCATCCTCAAATCACGCCCAATTCCCGCCCTGCCTCCGCAAAAGCCGCAATCGCCCGCTCGACGTCCGCCTTCGAATGCGCCGCCGACATCTGCGTTCGGATCCGGGCCTGGCCTTTCGGCACGACGGGGAAAGAGAAGCCGATCACATAGATCCCCTTCTTCAGCATCAGGCTTGCCATGTCCTGCGCGAGCTTGGCATCGCCAAGCATGACGGGGATGATCGGATGGCCTTCCCCTGCGAGCTTGAAGCCGAGCTTCGTCATTTCAGTGCGGAAGAGATCGGCATTGTCGGAAAGGCGCTTGCGCAGGGCATCGCCGTTTTCGATCAGGTCGAAAACTTTCAGCGAGGCAGCGGCGATGACGGGCGCCAGCGTGTTCGAGAACAGATAGGGCCTAGAGCGCTGCCGCAGCCATTCGACGATTTCAGCTCTCGCCGAAGTGTAACCGCCGGAGGCTCCGCCGAGCGCCTTTCCGAGCGTGCCTGTTATAATGTCGATCCGGCCTTCGACGCCGCAATATTCCGGCGAACCGCGGCCGTTCTTGCCGACGAAACCGACCGCATGACTGTCATCGACCATGACCATCGCGCCGTATTTCTCCGCGAGATCGCACACGCCTTGCAGATTGGCGATGATCCCGTCCATGGAAAAGACGCCGTCGGTCGCAATCATCTTGAAGCGGCTGCCTTCGGCTTTTTTCAGCTCATCTTCCAGCGCCGCCATATCATTGTTGGCGTAGCGGAAGCGCTTTGCCTTGGAGAGGCGCACGCCATCGATGATCGAGGCATGGTTCAGCACGTCGGAAATAATCGCATCCTCTTCGCCGAGCACCGTCTCGAACAGACCGCCATTGGCGTCGAAACAGGAGGAATAGAGGATCGTGTCTTCCATGCCGAGAAAGGAGGAGATGCGCGCTTCGAGCTGCTTGTGCTCCTCCTGCGTTCCGCAGATGAACCGCACCGACGCCATGCCGTAACCGTAGCGGTCGAGCGCTCTCTTGCCGGCCTCGGCCAGTTCCTCATTATCGGCAAGGCCGAGATAGTTGTTGGCGCAGAAATTCAGCACCCGCTCGCCCGTGGAAATCGCAATTTCGCCGGCCTGCTTGGAACTGATGACCCGCTCCGACTTATAAAGGCCGGCATCCTTCAGGGCCGAAATCTCGGCCCGGAGATGGGAAAGAAATGGCGAGGTCATGGGCAGCCCTTCCTGACGTTTCTATAGGCCTCGGGTTAGCATATCGCCACCGGCTTGTCTTCTTCAGCGCTGCGCCGAGATCAGCAGGAACATCGGCCGGTCCATTTCCGTCGTCCAGTCGGGATTATCCCGCAATTCCTCCTTGGTCGGGCTCCACTCCTCGACATGGCGGATGGAAAAGCCAGCCCCGATCAAGGCGTTGAGCGTCGTACTAAGCTTGCGGTGCTGCTTGATCACGCCCTTGGCGAGCCAGTCCGTCGTGCGCGCGCCTTCGACGGAATAGCGATCGAGCGGCCAGATCCGTCGCCCTTCGGCATCGCTCGTCCAATCCGGCCTGCTTGGCGCCATATAGATCGGATGCTCGATGGTGAAGACGAAATGCGATCCCGGCAGAAGCGCGCGTTGGACCATCGCGACGAGCCCGGTGAAATTCTCGATATAGTGCAGCGCCAGCGAACTGTAGGCGAAATCGAAAGCGCCTTCGGCAAGTTCGAGATATTCGAGATCGGCGATTTCGTAGGTGACCGCCGCATCGCTCGTATCGGCCCTGGCTCTGGCGATCATCTTTTCTGAAATATCAAGGGCGAGCACGCTTGCGGCACCCTGGCTTCTGGCAAAACGCGAAAACCAGCCGAAGCCACAGCCGAGATCGACGACGCGTTTGCCGGTAAGATCGGGCAGAAGCGCACGCACCGCTGGCCACTCGGCCGCTCCGCCGAGCCCGCGAAGAGATCGGCTAAGGTCGCTGTATCCGGCGAAGAATTCCGGCCGGTCGTAGATATTCTGAGCCATCGGCATTTCTCCTCGGAGCAGCATCTATCATGCCAATCCGGCCGATCTCAAGGATCGCCCTGACCCTTCAGTCCTTGTCGTGAGAGAGAATGATCTCCAGAAACGCGTCGCCATAGCGCTCGAGTTTCGATTGGCCGACGCCCGATATGCCGAGCAATTCCTTACGGTTGCGCGGCCGTTCCGTCGCGAAGGCAATGAGCGTCGTGTCGGGAAAGACGACATAGGGCGGCACGCCGAGCGATTTGGCGATCCGCATGCGCTCGGCCCGCAGCGCCTCGAAAAGCGTGCCGTCGGCGCCCGACAGGCCCGATTTGCGCTCGCTGCGCTCGGCCTTCTTCGTGCGCCGCTCCGAGGCCGGCCTGTCCTTGCGGAAGAATACCTGTCGCTCTTGCTTGAAGACGGCGCGCGCCTCCGGCTCCAGCTTCAGCGCTCCATAAGCCTCATGATCGATGCGGATCAGCCCCATGGCGAGCAGCTGGCGGTAGACGGATTGCCATGTGCGCGCGGGAATGTCCTTGCCGGCGCCGAAGACCGGCATATCGACATGGCCGAAACGTTCGGTCTTTTCGTTGACGTTGCCGACCAGAACATCGATCACATGGCCGGCGCCGAACCGCTCGCCGGTGCGGTAGACGGCGGCGAGCGCCTTGATCGCCGCTTCCGTGCCCTCCCAGGTTTCGACCGGTTTCAGGCAGGTGTCGCAATTGCCGCATTGGCCGGCATGAGCCTCGCCGAAATGGGCAAGGATCGCCTGCCGACGGCAGGAGGCGGTTTCGCAGATCGCCAGCAAGGCATTGAGCTTGGCGCGCTCGACCCGCTTGATCTCGTCTGCGGCATTGCCCTCGTCGATCATGCGGCGGCGTTGGATGACGTCGGCCATGCCATAGGCCATCCAAACGTCGGACGGCAGGCCGTCTCGGCCGGCGCGCCCGGTCTCCTGATAATAGGCCTCCACCGAGCCCGGCAGATCGAGATGGGCGACATAACGCACATTCGGCTTGTCGATGCCCATGCCGAAGGCGACGGTCGCGACCAGGCAGAGGTTCTCTTCTTTCAGGAAAGCATCCTGATTGGCGTCGCGCAGCGCCCGGTCCATGCCGGCATGATAGGGCAGCGCACGGATGCCCTGCCCGTTCAGCCAGTCGGCCGTATCCTCGACTTTGGCGCGCGACAGGCAATAGACGATGCCGCTGTTGCCCTTATGGCCGGACAGGAAGCGCAGGAGCTGCTGGCGCGGCTGGTCGCGCTCGACGATTTCATAGGCAATATTCGGCCTGTCGAAGCTGGTGGTGAAGACTTCGGCATTGCCGAGCCCCAGCCGCTCGACGATATCGTCACGCGTATGCGGGTCGGCCGTTGCCGTCAGCGCCACGCGGGGTACATCAGGATACTGCGCGCCGAGGCGGCCGAGTTCGCGATATTCCGGGCGGAAATCATGACCCCATTGGGAGACGCAATGGGCCTCATCGATGGCAAACAGCGCGATCTTCTCACTTGCGATCAGCTCGCGGAAACCGTCGGTCAGGATGCGCTCGGGCGTCACGTAGAGAAGGTCGAGCTTTCCCGCCAAAAGCGCGCGGCGGACCTCGACGAATTCCTCGCGCGATAGTGACGAATTCAGTGCCGCAGCCCTGATGCCGAGCTGCTTCATCGCCTCCACCTGATCGCGCATCAACGCAATCAACGGCGAAACGACGATGCCGACGCCGTCGCGGCAAAGCGCCGGAATCTGAAAGCACAGCGATTTGCCCGCACCTGTCGGAAAAAGCACCACCGCATCACCGCCCGAAACCACGTGCTCGACCACCTGCTGCTGCTTGCCGCGGAAGGAGGAATAGCCATAGACCTGCTTCAGGACGTCCAGCGGCGAGCGGCCGGCGGAAAACAGCGCATCGGAAGCGGAAAAGCCAGGTTCATTACGTTCGCTGAGCGGCATCAGTGGTTCGCCGCCCCCTTGACGCGGCCGGAAAGCACGCCGAAGCCGTCGATGATCGCCTCCTGGTTCTCCAGGCGCACACCTTCGTAATGCACTTCCTGTTGCGCCCGCATCAGCTGCGCTATTGCCTCGCCATCGCCGGCTTCAGTCGCGAGCGCGATTTCGCGCTCGAGTTCCATCTTCTGCCGGCGCAGCGCTTTGGCGCGCTTGTGAAAGGCGAGCGCCTGGCGATATCCCTCGCGTGCATCCTCAATCGCCGCCTCCTCGGTCGCCGTCCACAGCCGGGCATTGCGCACCTGCTGATCGAGGCTCTTGATGAGCGGGCCGAAACCTTCGAATTCCAGTCTTTCGGTCAGATATTCCCGCGTCAGATGTGGACCGGCGACGGCAGCCGCAGCCCCCAGCATCGCCGACCAGAGCCGCTGCAGCGGCTTGCTGTCATATTCGATTGCAGCGATCTCGTCATAATCGTCTATCATCAGCGAGGGATGGTTGACGATCGTCAGCGCCAGCACGCTTTCACGCAGAGCCGCATTGTCCTGATGACCGCGCACAAGGCCGGAGCGGGCAAGCCGGTCGGAAATGACGTTCGGAGTTTTCGGCCCCGCCTTGCCGCCATTGTCGCGGCCTGCCCGGCCGCTGAAGCCGCGCCGCTCGCCATTGCCGCGGTTCTGGAACTGAGGTTGGAAGAAGGCGTTCAGCCGGTCGCGTATATCCTGCTGGTAGTGACGGCGCACATTTTCGTCGGCGATGACGGAGACGAGCTGTTTCAGCCGCGCCTCAAGCTCGGCGCGCGCTTCCGGCGTGTCGAACTTGCCGGTGTTGATCTCGCGGTTCCAGAGCATATCGGAGAGCGGCTTTGCCTGGCTCATCACCTTGTCGAAGGGAGCGCGCCCTTCATCACGCACGAGATCGTCGGGATCCTTGCCGTCGGGCAGGAGCGCGAAGCGGACGGAGCGGCCGGGCTTCAGATGCGGCAGCGCCAGTTCGGCAGCGCGATTGGCGGCGCGAATGCCGGCGCCGTCGCCATCGAAGCAGAGCACCGGCTGCGGCACCATTTTCCAGAGCAGCTCGAGCTGGTTTTCCGTGAGCGCCGTGCCGAGCGGCGCAACGGCGTTCTCGATGCCCGCCTGATGAAGTGCGATCACGTCCATATAGCCTTCGACGGCAATGATGGTGCCGCTCGCATTCTCATCCTGAGGATCGCCGCGCCCGGCTCCCTGGATTGCGCGGCGCGCGCGGGCGAAATTGTAGAGCACGTTGCCCTTGTGGAAGAGCTCCGTTTCATTGGAGTTCAGATATTTCGCCGGCGCATCGGACGACATGGCGCGGCCGCCGAAGGCGATCACCTTTTCCCGGGACGACAGGATTGGGAACATGATCCGGTCGCGGAAGCGATCATAGGAGACCGGCACGTTTTCATGAACGACCAGGCCGCAGGCCTCGATCTGCTCCTTGGAAACGCCCTTGCCGGCGAGGAATTCCTTGAGTGCATTGCGGCTGTCAGGCGCGTAACCGAGACGGAAGGTCTCGATGGTACGCCCGGTCAGCCCGCGATCGCGCAGATAGGCGCGCGCCTTTGCCCCATTCGCCGTCTGCAGCTGATCCTGAAAGAAGCACGTCGCCATTTCCATGACGTCGATCAGCGAACCACGTTCCTTTTCGCGCTTCTCCGTCGCGGCATCGGCAAGCGGCATCGGCACGCCTGCCATGTCGGCAATCTGCTGCACCGCCTCGGGAAAACTCAAGCCCTCCAGCTCCGTCAGAAAGCGGAAATGGTCACCGGTGACGCCGCAGCCGAAGCAATGATACCGGCCCTTTCGATCCTCGCAGTGGAAGCTCGGCGATTTCTCGCCATGGAAGGGGCAGCAGGCCCAGTAGTCACCACGCGAGACATTGGTCTTGCGCTTGTCCCAGCTGACTCGGCGCGCGATCACGTTCGAAATCGGAACGCGGTCGCGGATTTCATCGAGAAAGGTGTTGGAAAAGCGCATTTATACCTCTTGGCCAAGCTCCATATAAGCTGCTTTGCCGCACCATGCCACGAAACTCGTCAGGAAAACCCGCTATTCACAGGCAAGTGCACCCGACCTCGGCGGCGTCGTCATCCAATCAACAACGCGTGAGCACCCCCCGCGACAGGGGTGCGACATTATTTTCGCCGAACAGGCGGAGGCCGGCCACCGCAAGTGCTCCGGCATGAGGGGTGTGCGGACAGAATTTGGAATAAAACATCTGAAAACAGAAGCTTACGGCCATCGTCGACGCACGTCGTGATCTTCGTGGCGCCTGCTGAACCCTCGCTTCGAAGCCTCTCAAAGTGCCATTTCCGGCAATCATTATTTTTTTGTAATTTGAACAAGCCGCCGCACCGCAATAGGTTCGATCTCAACAAAGCGATCCCCGAGCGAAGCACCATCCCTACCCCCGGCGCCGCTTCGCAAGGGTGCCTTTGCAAATACCCTCCGGCTTGGGCCTCGGCCCTGCGTTGCCGGCGGAAGCAAAGAGCAAGAAGGCAGGAGCGCCCCCAGCTCCTGCCTTCTTAATTTTTGGCTCTCTCCGAGACAGTTTCGCTTTTAGAATTAACCGTTTGTTGACAATAGCATTGACATGCTGCGCTCGCATGAAAGATGAATGCGCCGACATCCTGGACCGCTTTCAATGGCCTTCACTGCGGAAAATCTTGCAGCCGACGATCGCTTTCTCGCTGCAATCCTTCATTGCGCCGATCAGCTCCTTGCGATCTATCACGAGAGCCCGCGCATCGGCTCCATCTTCGCAGCGCAGCAGCGCTGGCTGATGGCGCATGCCGGCTTTGCGCTTCATTACGGCTTTCCCGACGACGGCCAGAGCCCCGGTCTCTATTCCGGCCGCTTCATCGATTTCGCGGTCAAGCATGACATCGCCAGCCGCAACACGGCCGCTGCTTTCATGCAGGAAATGCTGGCCTATCGCTTCCTCCGACTGGTTCCCGGCCCCGACAGGCGCACGCGCTATTTGGAACCCACCGAGATCGCCGAGCAGAATTTCACCCGATGGCTCGTCACCCATATGATGATGCTCGACAGCCTCGACGGCGGCGGGCGCGCCGACAGGATCCTCGCCGATCCTTCGGCCATGATGGCGGCGATCCAGCCGCGGATCGCAGCGGCGATCATAGGGAGTGAAGCGGTGCGCAGTCCCGGCCCCACCTTCAACTTATTCAACTGGGCGAATTCCGGCGGGCTGGTGATGGACTACCTGATCTCACGCCTCCCGGAATTTCCCAAGACGGAAGAACGCGTCGTCCTCGGTTCGCTGTCGCTCAGGGAAATCCGCGAACAGTTCATGATCTCCAACACGCATCTGAAACGGCTTCTGACCCAGGCGGCGACCATGGAAAGCATTGGCTGGACCAAACCTGCCCGCAAGGGCGACTTCTGGCTGTCAGGCCGTTTCATCCTTGAGTATCGCAGTTACCAAGCGGCGAAGTTCGCCATTGTTGACGCCGCCGCCGAGACCGTACTCGGGCCTGCGGTTCGCAATGAACTGCAGGCAAGGCGGGTCGTCTAGCGCATCGGTCCTAAAATCGGAATCGATTTTCGGAAAAGCACGATGCGCAGATTCAGAGTGTTAGAGCGTTCTCGTGCGTCCGAAAGGACGCACGGCGCTCTAAGCGATCAGTTCAAAAGCTCCTTGACGGTTGCCGACGCCTTGGCGAAATCCATCTGGCCGGCATAACGCTCCTTGAGCGCCGCCATCACCTTGCCCATGTCCTTGACCCCGGCAGCACCCGTTTCCGCGATGATCGCCGAGATATTGGCGCGCACTTCGCCGTCGGAAAGCTGCTTCGGCATGAAGTCCTGGATGACTGCGATTTCCGCACGCTCCTTGGCGGCAAGCTCCGGCCGGGAGTTCTCGCCGTAGATCTTGGCCGATTCGTCGCGCTGCTTCACCATTTTGGCGAGAATCTGCAGGATCTCGTCGTCGCTCGCCTGCTCCTTGCCGGCGCCGCGATTGGCAATATCGCGGTCCTTGATCGCGGCCTGAATCAGCCGGACGGTGGACAGCCGCTCCGAATCCTTGGCCTTCATCGCCTCTTTCAGCTGGGTGGCGAGTTGATCGCGCAGCATGTCTTCACTCCTTTTTTGATGCCGCTTCATAAACCACGCCGATGCGGGGGATCAAATAAATTGCGCGATCATCGCGAGAAAGCGCAGGAAAACGGCCGCAATCCCGGCTACAAAGATTGACGCTAAGCGATTGCGTGGCTATTTACCGCCACCTGCACCAAAATTCGTGATCAGGCCTGAAAGCGCGCGGCATTGCCGTGCCCACACGTCTGCGAGATCAAATGGCGACGAGCGCGGCTAGGCGCATCGGCCGCCGGAAACGGGATGAAGATGACCGCAACAGCACCCTGGACAACCGAAAAGCCGACCGCCCTGCTCGTTCTTTCCGATGGCACAGTGATCGAAGGTAAGGGGATCGGCGCCACCGGCAAGGTCCAGGCCGAAGTGGTCTTCAACACGGCGCTGACGGGTTACGAGGAGATCCTGACGGATCCCTCCTATCTTGGCCAGATCGTCACCTTCACTTTTCCGCATATCGGCAATATCGGCACCAACGAGGAAGACATCGAGGACCTGACTCCCGCCGCCCGCCACGGCGCCGTCGGCGTCATCTTCAAGGCCGATATCACCGAACCCTCGAACTACCGCGCCGCCAGGCATCTCGACCAATGGCTGAAGGCCCGCGGCATCATCGGTCTCTGCGGCATCGACACGCGTGCGCTGACCGCCTGGATCCGCGAGAACGGCGCGCCGAATGCTGTGATCGCCCACGACTCCAACGGCGTCTTCGACATCGAGGCGCTGAAGGCCGAAGCCAAGGCCTGGAGCGGCCTTGAAGGTCTCGATCTTGCCAAGATCGCCTCTTCAGGCCAGTCCTCGCAATGGGCACAGACGCCGTGGGTCTGGAACGAAGGCTACGGCGAACTCGGCGCGGCGGATGCGAAATATCACGTCGTCTGCCTCGATTACGGCGTCAAGCGCAACATCCTGCGCCTATTTGCCGGCCTCGATTGCAAGGTAACCGTCTTGCCGGCCACCACCAGTGCCGAAGATGTGCTTGCCATGCAGCCGGACGGCATCTTCCTGTCGAACGGCCCGGGCGATCCGGCGGCGACCGGCGAATATGCCGTGCCCGTCATCAAGACGCTGATCAAAACCGATATACCGGTTTTCGGCATCTGCCTCGGCCACCAGATGCTCGGTCTCGCCTTGGGTGCCAAGACCGAAAAGATGCATCAGGGCCATCACGGCGCCAACCACCCGGTCAAGGATCATACAACAGGAAAGGTCGAGATCGTCTCGATGAACCACGGCTTCGCGGTGGACTCGAAGTCTCTGCCCGACGGCGTTGAAGAGACTCATATTTCCCTGTTCGACGGCACCAATTGCGGCCTGCGCGTGCTCGGCAAGCAAGTCTTCTCCGTCCAGCACCATCCGGAGGCCTCCCCCGGTCCGCAGGACAGTCACTATCTCTTCCGTCGCTTCATCAACATGGTGCGCGAGAAGAAGGGCGAACCGGCGCTCGCAGAACGCTGATTTCATGAAGGTCGATCTCGAGAAGGGCCGCCAAACCGGCAGCCACTCCTGCGATGTGACTCTCTTGAATCTTGAAACACCGCAATAAGAGAAGGGCCGCTATCTGCGTGAGCGGTCTTTTTTGGTGTCGAAGGTAAGGCTGCTTTGCGCCCACCTGTCGCAAGCTCAACATAACCGGGCCGCTCGCCGCAAACCCGGTCTGCCAGTTGTTTGTCACTCCGCAACGAGCATTTCACGAAGACAAGACGCGGCTTGCCGAAACCGTGCCTAAGGAGAGTGCAATTCCACGAGGGCACTTTTCGATAGCGCACGAGACCCTCGGCAGATCGAGAGATCGCTTAACGTCAGTCCTACGCCGCTGACGGGCAGAGTGAACATAGTGAACACCTAAACTGTCTGGCCGTAAGTGCGTTAATCGTCATGAACGGAGCGAGGAAATTGGCGCTCGTCCGCTAAATCCTGGCCCAAGTGAGCGTGAAAGCCCGCAGCGAACAGGCGTGATATCATAGCTTCAGCTTCCTCCGCGGCTCTTGAGCCGGATCAGCTCAAACACGCCTGAAATATCTTCGTTTCCATGTCCAGCACCATCCCGTTTGCGGAACAGTTCCAGCATGGGCTCAAGCAAATAGGTGGCGACACCCTGCTCGCGGGTGGCGGTGAGGATGTTTTGCAGCGAGGCGGTCTGCATGGCGAGATTCGACACGACATTGACGCCGTGCCGGCCGCTATCGATCTTCTCCGCATATCCTGGAAGTTCACCCATCATCGCGGTCATCCAGGGGCCAAGCAGCTTCAGAAATTCACTTGCACGGATGCCTTCAGAATCGACAAGGGCGCTGGCGTGAAAGAAGCCGGCAAAAAGGCCATACATGCCGCTGAGAAGAGCGAGATCGTGTAGCGATGCCAGTCCGGCATCCGCACCGAGATAGGTCGCAGCGCCAAGCGCCTCAAGAGTGCGGACATGCGCATCGAAAGTCGCTTTCGAACCGCTGTAGAGGATGAGCGCATGGTCGCCTCCGATCATCGGAGGCGTCGCCATGATGCCGCCGTCGAGATAGGCGGCGCTGAGGCCTGCGACCCGCTCGGCGACAGCGCGGGCCTGGGCCGGCGTTCCATTGGTTAGATTGACCACCGCACGCCCAGCGAGCGCCGAGGCCGCACCGTCAAGCACGGAATTCGATGCGGCGTAGTCCAAGACGCAAATCACGGTGACATCGCTTGAGGCGACGGCGTCTGCCGCGCTGCTGCATTCGCGTGCTCCCTTGGCAACCAAAGAGCCAGCCTTGCCGGGCGTACGGTTCCATAGGGTGACTGAATGACCTTGTTGGAGAAAGCGGGCCGCCAGCGCCTGCCCCATCGCTCCCAGGCCGAGAACCGAGATATTGGCCATGTATGTGTCCGTCCTTTCACCTTCTTCTTGCAACGCCCGCCCGAGCGAGCGGTCGCCGAAAGATGCAATATTGGACGGCTGTGTAGTAGTGGGCTATTCATAGACCCATCGTCTACAAATCGGAACGACGGATCAATGCTGAATCTCAACGACCTTCTCGTTTTCGTTCAAGTAGTGGATCACGGCGGTTTCGCTGCAGCCGGTCGCGCGCTGCGCCTTCCCAAGTCCACGCTCAGCAAACGGCTAGCCGAGTTGGAAAGGGAAATCGGCGTCCGCCTAATCCAGCGAACCTCGCGCAGCTTCGCCGTGACCGAGATTGGCCAGGAACTATATCGTCATGCCGCCGCCATGCTCATCGAGGCGGAGGCGGCGGAGCATGTCATCAAGGGCCGTCTGGCGGAACCGAGCGGAACTGTTCGGATCACGGCCTCGCTGCCAATTGCCCAATTCCGCTTGGCGGCGCTGCTTCCGCGCCTCGCAGCGATCTACCCGAAGGTGCGCATCATACTTGACGTTTCCGACAGGTTCGTGGACCTCGTGCAGGAGGGCTTTGACATTGCCATCCGCAACCACTTCGCCCCGCTGCCCGACACCGATCTCGTGCAACGTCGGATCTATGACGATCCCGCCTGGCTCGTCGCCTCCGCCGACTATATCAGGGAGAAAGGCGTGTGTTCTCGACCCGAGGAAGCAAGTGAGCTCGATGGGCTCATGGCATCGCCCTCGCAAACGGTATGGACACTTCGAAATGGCGAAGGCGCCGTCGCCAAGATCACGCCAATGCCGCGCTATGTGGCCAATGAAACTATCTCGCTACTGGAAGCAGCAAAGGCCGGTCTTGGCGTGGCTTGCCTTGCAAGCAGCTTCTGTGCACCACTCGTTGCATCTCGCGCGCTTATTCGCATTTTACCCGAATGGACAGCAGGTGGCGTGACGACAACCTTGCTGATCCCCCATCGCCGCGGACAGCTCCCCTCAGTTCGAACGGTCGCGGACTATCTGATCGCAGAACTCTCTCGGCGACCCCAAGATGCCTGATCATCGAAACAGGTGTCGCTGGGCGGCGACAGAGAACGTCGCATCAGCCATGCTGACGCGCCAAGCTACAGCGGACGGGTTTCTTCGCAAACCAAAAGCGGGTCTGCGTGCAACTTGCCGTCACCGGTATCCGCTGTATCGGTTGGCCGTCAGCCGCTAGCCCCCCGCGAGATCGACATGCAATGCCCCTCTTGACCGTTTTAACTTCGATCGTCCTTCGAGATCGCCAAGTCCAGAATCCGAATGTCCGCGGCTTCCATGGCATATTGCGCGTAACGAAAGTCACGGATCGTGTGAAGCATATCACCGGCCCAATTTAAGAGAACAAAATAGGCAGGATGACTGCTGTTGGGGCCCTGCTCAAACACCAGTACCGCGGGACGGCCCTCAATTAGGCCAGCCCCCAGCCTCCATCTGTCTTCGCGGGAGTAGTTACCGAAGTAGGACGAGACCTGGCTCCGACCATGCATCACCACCTCACCAACGAGATCTGCTTTAACGTCGTCGGCAAGTCTTTGCCTTAGCGCGTCGAAATCGCGCGCGTTGAAGCGATCGATATAAAAGGCGAGGAGCTCTTTCTCCGCGGCCGAAAGAACGGGCAGCAACCGCTCTACCGGATCGGCCGCTACGTCGCGCAGCCTGATCCGACCGCGATGTAGAAGCGCCTTGAGGGCGGGCAGGGTAACACCGGTAATCGAGCAAATCTCACGCAGCGAATAGCCGAGCACATCCATCAGGATGACGCTGCTGCGCTCGCGAACTGGCAGCCGCATGAAGGTGCGTAGGCTGGTGGCAGCGATCTCGCGCGCCTCGGTCTGGGACAGAGGTTCGACAACCATGTCAACCTCTTCCTCCGTGATGAGATCGGCCAGCCGGCTACGTCGCCTCAGGAAGTCGAGTGCAGCGTTATGAGCAATGCGAAACAGCCAACCTTCGGGATTGGCAATCGGCGCTGCCGCTGGCAGTGCCTCCATCGCCTTCGCCAGAGCGTCCTGCAAGACATCCTCTGCGTCGATTACCGAACCGGTCATGCGTGCGCAGTAGCGGTGTAGCTTTGGCCTCAATGTCCCGAGCCGCGGACCGAAGGTTGCGGCAAAGATCTCACTCCATGCGGCGGGGGCGGTCATTCGTCGCTCATTTGCTGAACATTTCAAAGTCGCCAATTACCTGCACTACGGCTTGGGCCGGTTCCTCAAGGCAGCGATTAAGAATGCCGTTCCGGAACGCACGGAACGCGTGGAGGCTGGCGACAGAGTCGTCTACACCATCCTCCACTGCGAGGAGATGCAGAAAGACGGATTCATCGAGCCGCAGAGCAGCGTATTTCACGCCGGAAGGTGCCTTTTCGGTCAGCTCCCGGAATACCTCCTCGATCAGCCTCTGGTTCTCGTCAGCGCTCTCGGGTCTCGTTCTATAGCGGATTGCGATGCGTTTCATCAATGCCTCCTCGATTAGCGATCTCCTCTACGAGACGCGCGTCGGGCTTAGAAAGATTCGCCTACCGTGGAAAAATCTCTGCGAATCCTTTTCGACAATCCGGTCGTCTTCTCCTGTGTAGTCCCCGGTCCAAGCACTGTTTCTGTGCGAAGCCGGACAGCGCCACTGATTTAACCAGGAGAAACGACATGCCCACTTTTATTATCGAAGGCCCTCAGGGTCTGCGAAGCGAGGCCAGGACGAAGATGATGGGAGAGATAGCCTCTGCGCTCGAGGAGGCGTACCACATCCCAGATGTCCGCATCTTCCTCCGTGAGCACGCACCTGCCAATGTGGCACAGGACGGTCGTATCGAAGCAGAACCAGTCCGGCCGGTCTGCTTCGTCGAGGCGCCGCGGTTGCCAGGTCTCGACGCTCGGCGTTCGCTGATAGAGAAGTTGAATGGCGCCGTCGCGAGGGCGTTTGCCGGCATTGCCAACACTGATGACATCTTGATCCTATGCAATGAATATCCGTTGGAGCTTGCCGGCGCGGGTGGACGTCTTCAGTCGGAGAATCCAGACGTTGTCGCAGCGCTGAAAGATGCCGCCGAATAGGCCTGCGGGACGGGACGCGCTGCTCTACCCGGTACCTCCCCTTAATTGACTGCAGGTTCCACGCCCCGCTGGTGCGGCTCTTGAGGGTCGCACCGCCAAAAAACATCTGGCGCGCCTTTTTCGCCGGACGGAGGGCTTCGATCCCACCTGCCGCGAAATCGTCGGCGGCGATCGTATCAGGCGTTCAACGAGGTAACTGCCCCGCGGTGACGATCTTGGCGCCACCCATAACCGCCAGGCCACGTTCTTAGCTAGCATTAGGACGTGAGGTCGACGAACTGCTCTGCAGTGTCGGGCGAAATGTGCGCTCTGATTTAATCCGCGCTTGCGGCAAGCCTTCCATAGATCGGCGCGAGGCGCTTCGCGGTCTAACGGGTCCCTTTCACTTCCATATTGACCTCAACCATGGTTGAGGAATTACAGAAGTGCCTGCAGATCCGATGCAGGAGAAACAAATGAGCGGAACTTTCTATCGTGTCGACAAGTTCATCGTGCCGGCTGCGGCGCGTGAGGAGTTTCTTGTCAAAGTGATGATGACCCACAAGCTGCTGGAGGCACAGGAGGGATTCGTCGATCATAGGGTGCTGGAGCAGGTCGCAGGTCCCGGCAAGTTCAATTTCGTCACCATTGCCGAATGGCAAAATTCCGAGGTCGTCGAACGCGCGCGGGCAGCCGTGGCGGCCGCCCATAAGGCTGCAAATTTCGATCCGCAGGAAATGTTTTCGCGTCTCGGTATCAGAGCCGATATCGCCAGCTACAAGCCTGTCGCAGCTTAAGGAGAGAGGGGGCCGGCTCAGGCGCCGGCCGCTGCCCCTTCCCGACGAAGCAGAAGGTAGAACCGTCCGCAGAGCATTGTCGCGGCGGCTGCCAGCCCGACGAGGAAGCCGAACCAGATGCCGATGCCGCCGAAACCCAGCGGAAAGGCGAAGGCCCAGGCGAGGAGGAAGCCGATCGGCCAGTAAGCAATCAGCGCCATGATCATCGGCACGCGCGCGTCCTTCAATCCACGCAGCAATCCATTGGCGATCACCTGCAGGCCGTCGACCAGCTGGAATAGCCCGGCAACGACGATCAGCGGCCCGGCATAGGCAAGCACCTCGGGCGCCTCGGGCGAGCTGACGTCGAGGAACCAGCTGCCGAGGAATTGCGGCATGGTGGCGAAGATGACCGATCCGACCGCCGACATGGCGCAAGCGATGATCACGACCATGATCGAAGCGCGCACCAGTCCGTCATAATCGCCCTGCCCGTGAGCAACGCCGATGCGCACCGTCGCCGCCTGGCTGAGACCGAGCGGGATCATGAAGGCGATCGAGGCCCATTGCAGCGCGATGCCGTGGGCGGCGAGCTCGATGGTGCCGATATAACCCATCAAGAGCGACGCGACCGTAAACAGACTGACCTCGGCAAGTACGGTGACGCTGATCGGGAAACCGAGCCGGATGACCTCCAGCAGCGCGTGCCAATCCGGCTTCCAGAACCGCACGAAGATCTCATAGCGCCGTGTCTCTTCCCGCCGCTGGACGAAAACGAGAATGAAGAGAAAGCCGGCCGTCTGTACGACCACGGAGACGATCGCCGCGCCCTCGAGCCCCATGGCCGGCAAGCCGAAATGGCCGAGCACGAGCGCATAGGCGAAGATCGCATTCATCACCAGCGTGACGATGGTGACGTTGAGGATGATGCCTGCCTTGCCGATGGCGCTGACCAGCGCCCGCAGGACATTGAAAAGAAGGGCCGGCAGCACGCCGAATTGGCCGATCAGAATATAGCCATGGGCGAGCCTGGCCACCTCCGGCTTCTGCTGCGCAAAAAGCAGTATCTGCTCTGCATTGAAAAAGGCCGGTTGCGCGATGATCCAGAATCCGATGACCACCCAGAGCCCCATGCGCAGCGATCGGCGCACCGAGACGACGTCGCCGCGGCCATAGGCCTGCGCCACCATCGGAATGACGGCAATGGAAAAGCCCGAACCGAAGATGAGGATCGTGAACAGGAACTGGGCTGACAGCACCATGGCCGCCAACTGCTCGGCGCCAAGGCGGCCGATGATCATCACATCGGTGGTGTGGATGCCGAGCTGTGCGAGCTGGGCGCCGATCAGCGGAATGCCGAGCGCCAGCGTCGCACGGAAATGTGCGCCCCAACGATTATCGTTTGTCGGCGCAAGGCTGCGCGCGTCGATCGACGTGTCCATGACACCGGTCCTGTGATTGAAATATGTGGTCGTCGCAACTTGCTGCGAAATATCATTCGGACTTAGATCAAAGCCCGGACAAGAACTACCCCAAAACGAGCAGATGATGAAAAATTCATCATCGCATCACCATTTCTGATCAATCAGCCGGCGGCTTCCAGCGCCTCGGCCGGCTCCCTCGCCCGAACCCGTGTCAGGAATACCGCGGCGGCCAGAAGGATGAGCACGGCGGCCGTGAGATACGGCGCGCCGGCGAAAGTGACGGGCGCCTCAGGCCGTGTGAAATAGCCGAACATCTGCGTGAAGATCAGCGGGCCGACGATGGTGGTGATGCTGCTGAGGCTGGTCAGCGCACCCTGCAATTCGCCCTGCGCCGACGGCGGCACCATGCCGGCGGCAATGCTGCGCAGTGGCGGATCGGCGACATTTTCGATGACGGTCGCGACGATAACGACGTAAACCACCCAGCCCTCCCAGGCGAAGGCATAGCCGGTCAGTCCTGCGGCGGAGAAGCAGAGGCCGAGAAGCGCCGTCTTCCATTCGCCAAGCAGAGGCACGACACGCGGCAGGACCAAGCCCATGACGAGCGCCGCGCCGATGCCGTAAATGCCGAGCGACAGGCCGATCTGGCCCTCGCTCCAGCCATAGCGGTAGGTCGAGACGAAAGACCAGACCGAGGGATAGACGGCATGCGCCAGGAAGAACAGGAACATGACGAGGCTGACCCCGCCGATGCCGGGGTAATGGCGCATCTGGCGCAGCGCGCCGAGCGGATTGGCACGTTTCCACTCGAAGCGGCGTCGGTTCTTCGCTTCCAGCGTTTCCGGCAGCAAGAAGCAGGCGGCAATGAAATTGAGAAGCGACAAAGCGGCTGCGCCGAGGAACGGCACGCGCGGGCCGAATTCCCCGAGAAATCCACCGATGACGGGGCCGATGGTGAAGCCGACGCCGAAGGCGATACCGATCAGCCCGAAATTTTTCGCCCGGTTCTCCTCGGTGCTGATATCGGCGATATAGGCCGAACAGGTGGCGAAGCTGCCGCCGCTGATGCCGGCAAGCACACGGCCGACGAACAGCATCCAGAAGCTGGTGGCGATGCCGCAGATGAAATTGTCGATCGCAAAGGTCAGCACCGAAAGAAGAAGGATCGGCCTGCGGCCGAAACGGTCGGAGAGGTTTCCGAGCAGCGGCGCGAACAGGAACTGCATGCCGGCATAGACGAGCATCAGCCAGCCGCCGTCGATCGCCGCGTCGCTGACGCTGCCGCCGGTCAGCTGCTCCAGATAGGCGGGCAGCACCGGCATGATGATGGCGATGCCGATAATGTCGAGGAAGAGGATGATGAAGACCAGGAAAAGGCCACGGCGAACGAATCTGGGATCAAGCATGAAGCATCTCTACAGCAATCGTTTCTGAAAAGACGATCTCGTCACCGCGAGCGTATCGGCCCGAAAGTCGGCATCGATTTCGGAAAGCACGATGCGCAGCTTCAGAGTGTCAGAGCTTCCTTCGTGCATCCGAAAAGATGCACGGCGCTCCACAGTGACATAGCTCAGAAAAGACACCGAAACAATCCGTGAACATTCAAATGTATCCGCTGAGTTGTACGGGAAAATCATCAGAGCCTCAACCGATGCACGCAAGATCGCCGGGGGTCCGTTCCCCTGCAAAGGCCGCGAAGGCATCCAGATTGAGCAGGGCAAATTATCCATTGTGCATTCTCCCGCACAGCCTGTCCGACACCGTCCGATTATCGCCCGAATGCGGAAACGGTAAAACGGCGTCGGCAGCGCCGCGGTGGCGCGGATGTCCCTCGCGCCAGCGGCGCAACAAAGGAGAAGACAATGCAGACCTATCGTTTGGGACACACCGGACCCGATGTCTCGGCCATCGGCCTCGGCTGCATGGGCATGTCGGGCATGTATGGTCCCGCCGACCGCGCAGAGAGCATTGCGACAATCCATGCCGCGCTCGATTCCGGCATCAACCTGCTCGACACGGGCGACTTCTACGGCATGGGCCACAATGAAATGCTGATCGGCGAGGCATTGAAGGGCCGCAGGCGCGAAGACGCCGTCATCAGCGTCAAGTTCGGCGCGCTTCGCGATCCCGCAGGCGGATGGAGCGGCATCGATGCCCGCCCCGTAGCCGTGAAGAATTTCCTCGCCTACACGCTACAGCGCCTCGGCGTCGACTATATCGACATATACCGCCCTGCCCGCCTCGATCCGAATGTGCCCATCGAGGACACGGTCGGCGCGATCGCCGATTTGATCGAGGCCGGTTACGTCAAACATATTGGTCTGTCGGAAGTCGGCGCCGACACGATCCGCCGTGCCGCCGCCGGCGCCCCGATCGTCGATCTGCAGATCGAATATTCGCTAATCTCGCGCGGGATCGAGGACCGCATCCTGCCGACGACCCGGGAACTAGGCATTTCGATTACCGCTTACGGCGTGCTTTCGCGCGGCCTAATCAGCGGGCATTGGCAGAAGGGGCAGGCCACCGCCGGCGACTTCCGTACCCATAGCCCGCGCTTCCAGGACGGCAATATCGATCAGAACCTCGCACTGGTAGAAAAGCTGCGCGAGATCGCCCAAGCAAAAAGCGTCTCAGTCGCCCAGATCGCCATCGCCTGGGTCGCCACCAAGGGCAAGGACATCGTCCCGCTCATCGGCGCCCGCCGCCGCGACCGGCTGAGCGAGGCGCTCGGCTCACGCGCGGTCGACCTGTCGCCGGAAGATTTCGCTGCAATCGAAAGGGCAATTCCGAAGGATGCGGCGGCCGGCGGGCGTTATCCCGAGCATATGCTCCAGCATATGGATAGTGAGAAGTAAGGTCGGGTAAAAGGGCTGAAGCGTCATGCCGTGCAGTTGCACGGCATGATCTCGCCTTTTCAGACCGGACCTGAAAACGTATCGCACGCCGTCAGCTGTCCGCTGTCGAAACCGCGCTTGAACCACCTGGCGCGCTGCGCCGAGGTGCCGTGGTTGAAGCTCTCGGGCACGACGTAGCCCTGCGAGCGTTTCTGCAGCGTATCGTCGCCGATCTGCTGGGCGGCGTTGAGCGCCTCCTCCAGATCGCCGGCCTCAAGCAGGCCTTTCTGCTGGGTATATTTGCCCCAGATGCCGGCGAAGCAATCGGCCTGCAGCTCGACACGCACCGACATCTTATTGGCCTCCTCCTCGCTCATGCGCTGACGTGCCTGGTTGAATTTCGGCAGGATGCCGAGAAGGTTCTGCACGTGATGGCCGACCTCATGGGCGACGACATAGGCTTCGGCGAAATCGCCCGATGCGCCGAACCGGTCGGACAGCTCCTTGAAGAAGGTCGTGTCGAGATAGACCTTGCGATCGCCAGGGCAATAGAACGGACCGGTGGCGGCTGACGCGAAGCCGCAGGCCGACTGCGTCTGGTCGGAGAACAGCACGAGACGTGGCTCTTCGTAGGTCTGGCCTCGTGCCTGGAAAATGCCGTTCCAGGTATCCTCGGTCTCGGCAAGAACGGTGCGCATGAAGGCGGTCATCTCGTCATTAGCCGGCGTGCGGGTGTCCGATTGGCTCTGCTCGTAACCTGGGCCGCTCGACATGCCGCCGGTTTCCAGCACCTGCAGCAGATCGACACCCATCAGCTTGAAGATGAAATAGATGACGATAAGGAAAATGATCGTGCCGATGCTCAAGCCGCCGCCGGCGCGGCGGACGCCGCCGCCGGAGGGAAAGCTGAAACCGCCGCCGCGGCCAAAACCACCTCCTGTGCGACTGCCGCGACGATCTTCGACATTGTCGGACTGACGCCGGCCTCTCCATTCCATTTTCGTTCTCCCCGGCAACGCTCGTGCTTGCGCTCAAGAATTTATATAACCGCCGCCGGGAGGAATTCCAGCGGCTTCATCACACGGAACAAGGGGTTGAACAGCTCACTTTTTCCTCGGGCTTGGTTGCGCCGGTCCCTTTTGTCCGTCGCTTTTGCCGGCGCTGCTATGCGACTTGCCCTCCCCCTGACGTGCCAGCTCCTTATCCACGGTCTCCCGCGACCCTTCTGCCGGGTCCTTGTCTTTCGGATCTACCATCACGACCTCCAGCTTCTCGACCGCAAACCTGAAGGACGCGATATTGTTCCCCCGACGGAGCAAGCGCTCGCTCTTCCGATCGTGACGGCCGCGAAGCCCCGATCGGCCGCGACCATGCCTCGGCATTTGTCTTCCATTGCGTAAAGAAGATGCGTCAAGCGCTTGACGAGACTCCCTTTTTCGCTCTTCCTGAAAAAGAGGAGAATGCGGGAGGAGATGGCGATGAAGGCGGTGCGCCTGCAGGCAACAGGACAGTTGCAGCTTTGCGAGATCGAAAAACCGGCGCCACGTCCGGGCGAATTGCTCGTCCGGATCGAGGCCTGCGGCATCTGCGGCACCGACCGCCATATCTTCCACGGCGAATTTCCGTCGAAGCCGCCGGTGACACTCGGCCATGAATTCGCAGGCATTGTCGAGACGGTCGGACCGGGCGTGACCGATTTCCGCCCCGGCATGCGCGTGACAGGGGATCCGAACATTTCCTGCGGCGGCTGCGAGGAGTGCCGGCGCGGCCGCGTCAATCTCTGCCGGAACCTGCGGGCGATCGGCATTCACCGCGACGGCGGTTTTGCCGACTATGTCTGCATGCCGCAAAGCCAGGCCTTCGCGCTGCCGGCCGATCTAGATCCGCTTCACGGCGCCTTCTGCGAACCGCTCGCCTGCTGCATACACGGAGTCGATCTTGCCGGGCTGCACACCGGCTCATCGGCCATCGTGCTCGGCGGCGGCGTGATCGGCCTGCTCACCCTTCAGCTGGCCAGGCTTGCCGGCGCAACTCGCCTCGTGCTGGTGACGCGGAGCGCCGAGAAACGGCGCTTGGCCGAAAGCCTCGGTGCCACCGCAACGGCCGATCCGGGTGACGGCGATGTCATTGCGCGCATCACCGCCGCAGACGGACTGCTCCCCGGCGGCGCCGACGTCGTCTTCGAATGCGCCGGCGTCACCGACACCATGCAGCAGGCGCCGCGGCTTGCCCGCCGTGGCGGCAGCGCCGTCATTCTGGGCGTCATGCCGCAGGGGGCAAAGATCGAGATCGAGCCCTTCGACCTGCTGTTTCGCGAAGTCAGGCTGATAAGCTCCTTCGTCAACCCTTTCACCCATGGCCGCGCCGCCGATCTGATCGCCACCGGCAGGATCAAGATCGAGCCGTTGATCTCCCGCAGGATTACGCTCGCGGAAGCTCCCGATGCGATCATCAACCCGGCTCGCGGCGGCGAAATCCGGGCGCTCGTCATTCCCGGCCGGCAGTAGCCTCCCGCGCCGGTTCGAATTCCTGTCGATTCCGCGATTTATGGGGTTCCGTTTGCAAATACATTTGCCTATAAGCCGCTTCTAGCCTGAAAAGACCCAGCATGCGCAACCGACCCGGTGATCTCCCACCCTGGCCGGTTTTCTGCGCAGCCAGAAAATGGATATCGCCATGCCGAAGCGCCAAGACATCAAATCGATCCTCATCATCGGCGCGGGACCGATCGTCATTGGCCAGGCTTGCGAATTCGACTATTCCGGCACCCAGGCCTGCAAGGCGTTGAAGGAAGAAGGCTACCGCGTCATCCTCGTCAATTCCAATCCTGCAACGATCATGACCGATCCGGGGCTGGCCGACGCAACTTACGTCGAGCCGATCACCCCCGAGGTCGTCGCCAAGATCATCGCCAAGGAACGCCCTGACGCGCTACTGCCGACCATGGGCGGCCAGACGGCTCTGAACACCGCCCTCTCCCTCAAGCGCATGGGCGTGCTCGACCGCTACAATGTCGAGATGATCGGCGCCAAGCCGGCGGCCATCGACATGGCCGAAGACCGCGCGCTGTTTCGCGAGGCCATGGCTCGCATCGGCCTGGAAACGCCGCGCTCGATGCTTGCGAACGCCACCGACATCAAGGATCTGGACCGTAAGACGCACGAGGCCGAGCGCAATAAGCTGCGCGAAAGCCTTTCCGGATCCGATCTCGACAAGGCGTTGGACGAGCTGGAAAATCAGTGGAATCTCGGCGAGAGCGACCGCAAGCAGCGCTACATGAACCACGCCATGGCGATTGCCGCCCAGGCGCTCGACCATGTCGGCCTGCCCGCTATCATCCGCCCGTCTTTCACGCTCGGCGGCACCGGCGGCGGCATCGCCTACAACCGTTCGGAATTCTTCGAGATCGTCGGCGGCGGCCTCGACGCCTCGCCGACCACCGAAGTGCTGATCGAAGAGTCCGTGCTCGGCTGGAAGGAGTATGAGATGGAAGTCGTCCGCGACAAGGCGGACAACTGCATCATCATCTGCTCGATCGAAAACATCGATCCGATGGGCGTGCATACCGGCGATTCCATCACCGTCGCGCCGGCGCTGACGCTGACCGACAAGGAATACCAGATCATGCGCAACGCCTCGATCGCGGTGCTGCGCGAGATCGGCGTCGAGACCGGCGGCTCTAACGTCCAGTTCGCGGTCAATCCGAAAGACGGCCGCCTCGTCGTCATCGAAATGAACCCACGTGTGTCGCGTTCTTCGGCGCTTGCATCCAAGGCAACCGGTTTCCCCATCGCCAAGGTCGCGGCCAAGCTCGCCATCGGCTATACGCTGGACGAACTGGAAAACGACATCACCGGCGGCGCGACGCCCGCTTCGTTCGAGCCGTCGATCGATTATGTCGTGACAAAGATCCCGCGCTTCGCCTTCGAGAAATTTCCCGGCGCCTCGCCGGTGCTGACCACGGCCATGAAGTCGGTCGGTGAAGTCATGGCGATCGGCCGCACCTTCGCTGAATCGCTGCAGAAGGCGCTGCGCGGCCTCGAGACCGGCCTGACCGGCCTCGACGAAATCGAGATCCCCGATTTCGAGGAAGGCGAATCCAGCCAGAACGCCATCCGCGCCGCCATCGGCACGCCGACGCCGGACCGCTTACGCATGGTCGCCCAGGCGTTGCGCCAGGGCCTCAGCATCGAAGAGGTGCATGAGGGCTGCAAGATCGATCCCTGGTTCATCGCCCAGCTCAAGAATATAGTCGACATGGAAGCCCGCATCCGCGAGCACGGCCTGCCGGAGGATGCCGCCAACCTGCGCATGCTGAAGGCGATGGGCTTCTCCGACGCCCGCCTTGCCACGCTGACCGGCAAGCGCCCGAAGGAAGTTGCCGAACTCCGCAACGGCCTGAACGTCCGCCCCGTTTTCAAACGCATCGATACCTGTGCGGCCGAATTCGCTTCGCCGACCGCTTACATGTATTCGACCTACGAGACGCCCTTTGTCGGCGCCGCCCGCTCGGAAGCTCAGGTCTCCGACCGCAAGAAGGTCGTCATCCTCGGCGGCGGCCCGAACCGCATCGGCCAGGGCATCGAATTCGACTATTGCTGCTGCCATGCCGCCTTCGCGCTGAAGGATGCAGGCTATGAAGCGATCATGATCAACTGCAATCCGGAAACCGTCTCGACCGACTACGACACGTCAGATCGCCTCTATTTCGAGCCGCTGACGGCCGAGGACGTGATCGAAATCCTGCGCGCCGAACAGGAAAAGGGTGAAGTCGTCGGCGTCATCGTCCAATTCGGCGGACAGACGCCGCTGAAGCTTGCCGAGGCGCTGGAAAAGAACGGCATCCCGATCCTCGGCACCGCCCCCGACATGATCGATCTTGCCGAAGACCGCGACCGCTTCCAAAAGCTTCTGATGAAGCTCGACCTCAATCAGCCGAACAACGGCATCGCCTATTCTGTCGAGCAGGCCCGCCTGGTCGCCGCCGAGATCGGCTTCCCGCTGGTCGTGCGCCCCTCCTACGTGCTCGGCGGCCGAGCCATGCAGATCATCCACGCCGAGAGCCAGTTGCAGACCTATCTGCTCGACACGGTGCCGGAACTGGTGCCTGAGGATATCAAGCAGCGTTACCCCAATGACAAGACTGGCCAGATCAACACCCTGCTCGGCAAGAACCCGCTGCTCTTCGACAGCTATCTCACCCACGCGATCGAAGTCGATGTCGACTGCCTCTCCGACGGCACCGACGTCTATGTCGCCGGTATCATGGAACATATCGAGGAAGCCGGCATCCACTCGGGCGACTCGGCCTGCTCGTTGCCGCCCCGTTCGCTGTCCGTGGAACTGATCGACGAGCTGGAGCGCCAGGCAAAGGCGATGGCAAAGGCGCTCAACGTCGGGGGCCTGATGAACGTCCAGTTCGCCATCAAGGACGGCACGGTCTACGTTCTCGAGGTCAACCCGCGTGCCTCGCGCACCGTGCCCTTCGTCGCCAAGACCATCGGCGCGCCGATCGCCAAGATCGCCGCCCGCGTCATGGCCGGCGAGAAACTCGATGCGACCTTCGCCGCCTATGGGCAGAAGCCCGATCCGCGCAAGCTCAAGCATATTGCCGTCAAGGAAGCCGTCTTCCCCTTCGCTCGATTCCCCGGCGTCGACACGCTGCTCGGCCCGGAAATGCGCTCGACCGGTGAAGTGATCGGTCTCGACACCGATTTTGCGTTGGCCTTCGCCAAGTCGCAGCTCGGCGCCGGCGTCGAACTGCCGCGCGATGGAACGGTCTTCGTTTCCGTGCGCGACGAGGACAAGCCGCGCGTGCTGCCGGCAATCCGCATCCTCGTCGAAGAGGGCTTCAAAGTGCTGGCGACCGGCGGCACCGCCCGCTTCCTCGGCGAAAACGGCATCACCGCCACCAAGATCAACAAGGTTCTGGAGGGCCGCCCGCACATCGAGGACGCCATCCGCAACCGCCAGGTCCAGCTCGTCATCAACACTACCGACGGCAACAAGGCGATCTCGGACTCCAAGTCGTTGCGCCGCGCGACGCTGATGCAGAAGGTGCCCTATTACACGACGATGGCCGGCGCCGAAGCCGCCGCCCAGGCGATCAAGGCGCTGAGGGCAGGCAATCTCGAAGTCCGGCCGCTGCAGAGCTACTTCGCTTGAGATGAGAGCAATTCCAGCAAAATAGTGCCGTGTTTTGTATCCCGAATTGAGTGAAAACAAAGAGATAGCGCCAACGCCCGCGGGCGGTGGCGCCAGCTCAGCCGGAATCAATTTGTTTGACTGATGCCATAAGCCGCTGAATTTTCAGCATATCCACACGAAACCGTGCCATCTCTTCCGCCTTCAGCCGCTCGTCCGGAATGCGCAGGAGATAGGATGGATGCACGGTCACGAAGAGCGTGCGCCCTCCCTCGATCGCCATCGCCTTCCCCCTGACATCCTGCAGGCGCTCCTTCACATCGGTCAGCGCCGCAAGCGCCGTCGCCCCCATCGCGACGATGAGTTTCGGCTTGACGAGCGCCAACTCCAGATCAAGCCACCGGCGGCAATGCTTCACCTCCCCCATGTTGGGCTTCTGGTGGATGCGGCGCTTGCCGCGTGGCTCGTATTTGAAATGCTTTACCGCATTGGTGACGTAGAGCGTCGACCGGTCGATGCCAGCCTCCGATATCACCTGATCAAGAAGCCTGCCGGCTGGACCAACGAAGGGACGCCCTGCAATATCCTCCTGATCGCCCGGCTGTTCGCCGACGAACATGACCTGCGCATCCTGCGGCCCTTCGCCAAATACCGTCTGCGTCGCATTGGCGTGAAGCGGGCAGCGCGTGCAGACGGCGGCTTCCGCGCGCAGTGCTTCCCATGTGCCCGCCGGAGCATCAGGTTCTGCGGGGAGATTGCGTGCGGCCTCCTGTAAGCGGTCGTGAAAAGGCAGCGATTGCGTCGTCTCCCGCGCTACCATCTCCCGCACCTTGCTTTCGGCCGAGGCAATCAAGTCAGGAATGAGATCGGCTTCCGGCAGGTTCTTCCAGTACTTCTTCGGCATCTCCGCCTGCATTGCCTTCACCTTCAAACGCGCCGGATTGAAGATGCTGGAATAGTAGGTGCGCCAGAGTTCGTCGGTGGCGTCGCTGAGATCAGGCTTTTCGCACGGCTCGTCGGCAATCGTCAGCCGATCCCCGTCCCAGGCGGCCGATCCCTTGGGCGTAACAATCAGCCAGTCCATATCGGTGAAACGCCGCTGGAAGAAGGGAGCGGTGCGCCTGACGATATGATGGTCCGGCTCAAACCAGGCGAGGAATTTTCGGCGACCCGCCGATACCGCCCCGACTTCCTTGAAGCGGACGAAAGCCGTCATCTTGTGCGCGTCGCGGCGAACGTTCTTCGCCATCAGACGGGCACGCGCGACATCCTCGTCAGACGCAACCTCAAGCAGTCGCCGGTCCAGCTGCAGCCGCCAAAGCAGACGGTAAAGCAGGGAAAACCGCGCCGTATCGCAATGGCAAAGAACCGTCTCCGCAAGCTCGATGAAGGCGGGCGGCACCGTCATCGGCTTGCGTGATGCCGCCGGCGCCGGCGGCATGGCGTCACGTCGAAACGACAGATCGGCCTCGGCGCTTTTTTCGCGCCAGTCGATCTCCTCGGGCAAAATGCCGGCGGCCGCCAAGGCGCGTGCGGCATCACGCCATTCGGCAAGCTCTCCGCGTCCCGAAAGCACGACCCGGCGCATCACAGCAACGACAGTTGCTCAGGCTGCGGCCCGAACATGGCGCGCAGATCCGGCCGGTCGATCAGCCGTCGCGGCGACCAGCCTTCCGCCGAGATGAAGGACCGGACCTTTTTGATTGAGACGCCGAGCCGGGAGAGATCATCGAGCCGTAGGCGCCGAAATCGGCGCGCCGAGACGATCGCCTTGACTGTTTTGGTGCCGAGACCGGGGACACGCAGCAACCGCTCGCGCTCGGCCTTGTTAATGTCGACCGGAAATTCCCCGCGATTCGCAAGCGCCCAGGCAAGCTTCGGATCGAGATTGAGATCGAGCATGCCGCCCGCCTGGTTTGCGGTGATCTCCTCGATGCCGAAACCGTAGAACCGATAGAGCCAGTCGGCCTGGTAGAGCCGATGTTCGCGCATCAGCGGCGGCTTGATCAGCGGCAGGTTTTTAGAGGCGTCGGGGATGGGGCTGAAGGCGGAATAATAGACACGCTTCAGTCCATAGCTGCTGTATAGCCGGCTGCTGCTGGCAAGGATGGTCGCGTCATTGGCTCCATCCGCCCCGACGATCATCTGTGTGCTCTGGCCAGCCGGGACGAAACGCTGGCGTTTCCTGGTCTTGAGCGTCGGCTCATCAGCCGCCTCGATCTTCAATCTGAGATCCGCCATAGATCGCCTGATATTGGCGGGCTTCTTTTCCGGCGCGAAGCGGGAAATCCCGCTGTCGGTCGGCAGCTCGATGTTGAGCGACAGCCTGTCGGCATGAAGCCCCGCCTCCTCCATCAGATGCGGCGATGCCTCAGGGATCGCTTTGAGATGGATATAGCCGCGGAAATTATGCGTCAGGCGCAGCTCGCGGACGATGCGGACCATCTCCTCCATCGTATAATCGGACGAGCGGATGATGCCGGAGGAAAGGAACAGGCCTTCGATATAATTGCGGCGGTAGAATTCCAGCGTGAGCCAGACGACCTCCTCGGCGGTAAAGCGTGCCCGCTCGACATTGCTGGAGGAGCGATTGACGCAATAGGCGCAGTCGTAAATGCAGAAATTGGTCAGCAATATCTTCAGAAGCGAAATGCACCGCCCGTCCGGTGCATAGGCGTGACAGATGCCGGATCCCTCCGTCGAGCCGAGCCCGCCGCTCACGCTTGAATCTCGCTTAACCGTGCCGCTGGAAGCGCAGGACGCGTCATATTTTGCGGCGTCGGAAAGGATGGCGAGGCGTTCGGCAAGCGACTTCTTCATTCTTTTGTTCACTATACGTTCTAATGTACATAGTCAACCTAGACGATCCGGCCGTTGCCCATTTTGGGGCGTATCGCTTGATGTCGCAGTGGGTTGCGTTTCGCTTATGCGAATTTTCTGGAAATCGGCCTTGCCGATCTGCTATAAGCATTCGACTAAGTTTGTGGCACGGTTCCGAAGCTCCCCTTCGGGACCTGTTTTCTTTTGTGTGTGCTCGAGCGTGCAGACGCAGGGAGTGAAGGACAGAAAAATGGTTGATAAGGTACCGATGACACAGGGTGGTTTCGTCAAGCTGCAGGAAGAACTGCGCTGGCGTCAGCAGGAAGAGCGTCCCCGAATCATCGAGGCGATCGCCGAAGCCCGTGCCCACGGCGACCTTTCCGAAAACGCCGAATACCATGCCGCCAAGGAAGCTCAGAGCCACAATGAGGGCCGCATCACCGAGCTCGAAGATCTGACGGCGCGCGCCGAGGTCATCGATCTCACCAAGATGTCCGGCGACAAGATCAAGTTCGGCGCCAAGGTGAAGCTCGTCGACGAGGACACCGAGGAAGAAAAGACCTACCAGATCGTCGGCGACCAGGAAGCCGACGTCAAGGCCGGCCGTATCTCCATCTCCTCTCCGATCGCGCGCGCGCTGATCGGCAAGGAAGTCGGCGATTCCATCGAGGTCAACGCGCCGGGTGGTTCCAAGGCCTACGAAATCCTCCAGGTTTCCTGGGGCTGATCGCCGCCACACACGAGACTCATTCCTTGCCGGACATTCGTGACGTCGAGATCATCGCGCCCAACTTCAAGCGCCGGCTCTCCGGCGTCACCTCGACCATCGTTCAGCTCATCCCATGCCAGATCCGGCTTGGCATCAGGATCGCAACGCTCGGTGCCGGCCTGCCGGAGGGCCTGGAAAAGCTGAAATGGCCGCAGCTCCTTGGCCTGTGGCGCCCGCCGGCGCGCCGGCGCCACCGCATCTGGCACGCCCGCCGCAACAATGAGATGGCCGTCGGCATCCTGCTCCGTCATGTCGTGCGCATGCCGCTGAAGCTGCTCTTCACTTCGGCTGCGCAACGCCGTCACACCGCCTATACGAAATGGCTGATCCGCCGAATGGATGCGGTGATCGCAACCAGCGACCGTTCCGGCTCCTTCCTCGAAGTGCCTCACACCGTCATCCAGCACGGCGTCGACCTTTCCCTGTTCCACCCGCCGGAAACGGCCGAGGACGCTATTGCCGCCACCGGCCTGCCCGGCCGTTACCTCGTCGGCTGTTTCGGACGCGTACGTCACCAGAAGGGCACCGATCTCTTCGTGCAGGCGATGATCGAACTGCTGCCGCAACACCCGGAATGGACAGCCGTCGTCTCCGGCCGGGTGACGGCGGAGCACGCCGCCTTCGGGGAGAAGCTCAAGGCCGATGTCGCCGCCGCAGGCCTTAGCGACCGTATTCTTTTCCTCGGCGAAGTACCCGATATCAAAATCTGGTATCGCCGCCTGACGCTTTACGTCGCCCCTTCCCGCAATGAGGGCTTCGGCCTGACGCCGCTCGAAGCCATGGCTTCACGCACGGCGGTGGTGGCGTCTGATGCCGGCGCCTATGCCGAACTCGTCGCCGAAGGCGAAACGGGCTCTGTGGTGGCCGCCGGCGATCGCGAGGCGCTGACACGGGCGATCGCCCGCTATCTCGCAGACCCGGCATTGGCAATTGCGCATGGCGACAATGGGCTGCGTCATGTCAGGGAAAATTTTGCGCTGGAGAAGGAAGCAAGCGCGATCGGGGCGGTCTACGATCGCCTTCTTGGCGACAATCGCGGCTAAGCGAAAAGAACGGCCCGCTGATAGCGGGCCGCTGCCAACACCGAACAAGTCGGCCTTTTATTCGGCCGGCTGAAGCGCGACAGCCGGAGCGCCCTCTTCTGCCTGACCGCCGAGAGCCACGGCGAGCTGCGCCGTATCCAGCTCCTTTTCCCAGCGTGCCACGACGATCGTCGCGACCGCATTGCCGACAAGGTTCGTGAGTGCCCGGCATTCCGACATGAAACGGTCGATGCCGAGGATCAGCGCCATGCCGGCGACGGGAACGGAGGGTACGACGGAGAGCGTCGCGGCAAGGGTGATGAAGCCGGCGCCGGTGATGCCGGCTGCACCTTTCGAGCTCAGCATCGCCACGAGCAGCAGCAGGATCTGGTCGCCCCAGGAGAGCTGGATGCCCGTTGCCTGGGCAATGAACAGTGCGGCCAGCGTCATATAGATGTTGGTGCCGTCGAGGTTGAAGGAATAGCCTGTTGGGATGACGAGGCCGACGACCGAGCGCTTGCAGCCGGCCTTTTCCATCTTGTTCATCAGGCCCGGAAGGGCTGCCTCGGAAGATGAGGTGCCGAGAACCAGCAGCAGCTCTTCCTTGATGTAGCGCAGCAGCGCCAGGATCGAGAAGCCGTTGTAGCGGGCGACGGCGCCGAGAACGAAGAGAACGAAGAGCAGCGATGTGATGTAGAAGGTGCCGATCAGCATGGCGAGATTGGCGATCGATCCGATGCCGTACTTGCCGATGGTGAAGGCCATGGCGCCGAAGGCGCCGATCGGGGCGGCCTTCATCAGGATGGCGACCAGCTTGAAGATCGGAGCCGTCAGCGCATTGAGGATATTGATGACCGGCTCGCCCTTTTCGCCGACCATGGCGAGCGCAATGCCGAAGAGCACCGAGAAGAACAGCACCTGCAGAATATCGCCATCGGCAAAGGCGCCGACGATGGTCGACGGAATAATGTTGGTGAGGAAGCCGACAATGCTCTGCTCATGCGCCTTCTCGGCAAAGGTGGCGACGGCCTTCGGGTCAAGCGAAGCCGGATCGATGTTCATGCCGGCGCCGGGCTGAACGACGTTGGCGACGACCATTCCGATCACAAGGGCCAAGGTCGAGACGGTCAGGAAGTACAACATCGCCTTGCCGGCGACGCGCCCGACCTTCTTCAGGTCGCTCATCCCGGCAATGCCGGTTGCCACCGTCAGGAAGATGACTGGGGCGATGACCATCTTCACAAGCTTGATGAATGCATCGCCGAGCGGCTTCAGCTGCGTACCGAGCTCGGGGTAATAATGGCCGAGAAGGATGCCCGCCGCGATGGCGGCGAGAACCTGAACGTAAAGATGGGTATAAAAGGGCTTCTTGCCCTTGCTGTCTGCAACTGCATCGAATGGTGCTGCGATCATGATGTCCTCCTAAAGGCTCCTACGGAACGAACTCCAGCCTCCCGAGCCGTTCGCTTCACTCCAACAGCTCAGCCGTTGTTGCCATCTCTTTCGCAAGCGTCGTGCCAGTTTCGTATCTCCGCTCCAACGCATTGTATTTCTTGTTAAAAATCTTTTTCTGATCGCTAGATCGTTCAAGAAATGCGAAAAACCACACAAATCCGTTTGCGTTTCGTGCGGAAAAATGCACAAATCCACCATGTCCTTATCAGCCGCGCAAAGGCTTTGGCCCACCTTGCCCTTGCAGCACCGCATCCGCCGGATGTGGTGGGCCTACGCGGTGCTCGCCCTCTCAGCCGTCATCTCAAGCCTGTGGGTGAGCGGCGAGATCGGCCGGCGCCGGGCGGAGGCGGCCCTGGAGGAACAAGCCCGAACCGATGCGGGGATGAATGTGGCGCTGCTGCGCACGGTGCTCGAAAAATACCGGGCGCTGCCCTTCGTGCTGTCGCAGGATGCCGCGCTTGCCGCCGCCCTGGCGGGGCGCGACGCCGGCATGTTCGATGAACTCAGCCGGAAGCTGGAGACGCTGGCCGCCGGCACGAAGGCTGCCGTCATATACGTCATAGACAAGAATGGTATCGCGGTTTCGGCAAGCAACTGGCGCGAACCGACGAGCTTCGTCGGCAACGACTATCGATTCCGCGAATACTTCCAGAGCGCGGTCACTGAAGGACAGGCCGAACATTTCGCGCTGGGCACGGTCAGCAAGAAGCCCGGCCTTTATATTTCCGAGCGGATATCTGGCAGCGGCGGTTTTCTGGGGGTCGTCGTCGTCAAGGTGGAATTCGACGATGTCGAGGCGGATTGGAATGCCTCGGGCGCACCGTCCTACGTCATCGACGATCGCGGCATCGTCCTCATCACCAGCGTTCCCTCATGGCGGTTCATGACGATCGGCCGCATCGCCGTGGATCGGCTGACGGCGATCCGCGACAGCCTTCAGTTCGGCGATGCGCCACTTCAGCCGTTGCCGCTCGAGGTCGTCCGGCAGCTGGGCGCCCGGCTGGACGTCGTCGAGATCGTCATGCCCGGCGGCGCTGGAAAAACCAGCTTCCTCAATGTTGCAATGCCGGTTCCTGCGACCGGATGGCATCTGCAGCATCTTGTGGCGCTGGGGCCCTCCGTCGACGCGGCGGTCCGCGAAACGCGCATGCTGGCGCTACTCTTGCTTTTGCCGCTTTTGGCAACCGCAGCCTTCCTCTTGCGCCGCCGCCAGACGATCACCCTCAGGATTTTCAGGGAACAGCGGGCGCGCGAAGAACTGGAACGGCGCGTCGCCGAGCGGACGGTCGATCTCAGCCAGGCGCGGGATCGCCTGCAGGCTGAGATCGCCGGTCACCGCAGCACGGAGCAGAAGCTCCAGACAGTGCAGCAGGATCTGGTTCAGGCCAACCGGCTGGCGATCCTCGGTCAGGTGGCCGCCGGTGTCGCCCATGAAATCAACCAACCGGTAGCGACCATACGGGCCTATGCGGACAATGCCCGCACCTTCCTCGAGCGCGGCCAGACCGCGCCTGCCGGCGAAAATCTTCAGAACATCGCGGCACTGACGGAGCGCATAGGCACGATCACCGAGGAGCTGAAGACTTTCGCCCGCAAGGGCCGCGGCAGTGCCGAACCGACGGGTCTGAGGGACGTCGTCGAGGGCGCGGTGATGTTGTTGCGCAGCCGCTTCGCCGGCCGCATGGATACGCTTGACATTGAGCTGCCGCCGGCCGAGCTGCAGGTCATGGGAAACCGTATCCGCCTCGAGCAGGTGCTGATCAACCTGCTTCAGAACGCCCTGGAGGCGGTGGCGCCGAAGGCCGAAGCGGGGCGCGTCGAGGTGAGGACGTCAGCCGATGCGGAGACGGTGACGCTGACTGTCGTCGACAATGGCCCCGGCATTTCGCCTGAAATCCGCAAGGGACTGTTCACGCCGTTCAACACATCGAAGGAAAAGGGTCTCGGCCTCGGGCTCGTCATCTCCAAGGACATTGTCGGCGATTATGGTGGCCGAATGGAGGTGGAGAGCAATGGCGAAGGAAGTCGGTTCATCGTTCATCTGAGAAAGGCCTGATGCCATGGACACACCAAGCCCCGTTGCGCTGATCGACGACGACAGGGATCTGCGCCGCGCCACGGCCCAGACGCTGGAGCTCGCCGGCTTCTCCGTTTCCGCCTATGACGGCGCCAAGGCAGCGCTGGCGGACTTGCCGGCCGACTTCGCCGGCCCTGTCGTCACCGATATCCGCATGCCCGAGATCGACGGGCTGCAGCTCTTCGCCACGCTGCAAGGCATGGATGCCGACCTGCCGGTGATATTGATGACCGGCCACGGCGATATCCCGACGGCGGTCCAGGCCATTCAGGATGGCGTCTATGATTTCATCGCCAAACCTTTCCCCGCCGACAGGCTCGTCCAGAGCGTGCGCCGCGCCAGCGAAAAACGTCGGCTCGTTCTGGAAAACCGAATGCTGCGCAGGGCGGCCGAAGATGCGCAAGAGACTTTGCCGCTGATCGGCCAGACGCCCGTCATGGAGAATCTCAGAAAGATTCTCCGCCACATCGCCGATACCGACGTCGACGTGCTCGTTGCCGGCGAGACAGGTAGCGGCAAGGAAGTGGTCGCGCAGATCCTGCATCAGTGGAGCCACCGCCGGAAAGGCAATTTCGTGGCGCTGAACTGTGGGGCGCTACCCGAAACCGTCATCGAAAGCGAGCTGTTCGGCCACGAGGCCGGCGCCTTTACCGGCGCCCAGAAGCGCCGCACCGGCCGCATCGAGCATGCAAGCGGCGGTACGCTTTTCCTCGACGAGATCGAGAGCATGCCTCTCGCCACGCAGGTCAAGATACTGAGAGTGCTGGAGATGCGCGAAATCACCCCGCTCGGCACCAACGAGGTGCGCGCGGTCGACCTGCGCGTCGTCGCGGCAGCCAAGATCGACCTTGGCGATCCCGAGGTGCGCGGAGATTTTCGCGAGGATCTCTATTACAGGCTGAATGTCGTGACGATTTCCATCCCGCCGCTGAGGGAGCGTCGCGACGATATCCCGCTGCTGTTTTCCCATTTCGCCGCCCGCGCCGCGGAGCGCTTCCACCGCGATGTGCCCCAGCTTTCAGAGAAAGTTCGCCGCCACCTCGCCACCCATGCATGGCCGGGCAATGTCCGCGAGCTCTCCCACTATGCCGAACGCGTGGTGCTCGGAGTGGAAGGCGGCGGAGCCGCACCCGTCCCCGCGCAGCCGACGGGCGGAACGCTGCCCGAACGGCTGGAACGTTACGAGGCGGAGATCATCCGCGACGCGCTCACCGCCAATGAGGGCGACGTGCGCCGCACCATCGAAGCGCTCGGCATTCCGAGAAAGACATTCTACGACAAGCTGCAGCGCCACGGCATCAATCGAGGCGGCTACGCTTCGCGCAAATAAGGCATGTCGCGCAAAAGTGTGCAGCGGTTTTGCGGCAACGACATGCGTAAAAACAAAACCTGAAGGCGCAACGAGCGAACCTGAAAGATCGCAACGCGCTTTAGGCTGTTTCAGACCTCGACCAGTCCCAGCTTCTTCACCTGCCGGATCGTCAGCATGGTGCGCACGGTGTCGACATGTTCGTTCGCCGTCAGAATTTCGATGACGAAATCCTGGAAGTGGGTGAGGTTCTCCGCCACGCAATGCAGCAGGAAATCGCTGTCGCCCGAGACCATCCAGGCCTGGCGCACCAGCGGCCATCCGGTGGTGGCGGCGGCAAACGCCTTGAGGTTGGCTTCCGACTGATGCTTGAGGCCGACCATGCAGAAAGCGACGAGATCGAAGCCGAGCTTCGGGCTGTTCAGCATGGCGTGATAGCCTTCGATAATGCCGGCTTCCTCGAGCTTGCGCACCCGGCGCAAGCAGGGCGGCGCCGAGATGCCGACGCGGTCGGCGAGCTCGACATTGGTCATGCGGCCGTCGGCCTGCAGCTCCCGGAGTATCTTTATGTCGATGACGTCGAGTTCGGTGCGACCCACATCGTGGCCTTTCTTTAATTCTTCGCGGCGAGCTTCTATATAAAGCGGCGGAATACGCAAGAAAGTTTCAAGCCGATGACGGATTCTTGCACATCAAGGCGATTTGCCTTGTTGGTAATGCAAGGCTGCCCTTGAATAATAGCATTGGACGTTCATAAATGGCGCATGGACCGCGAAACGGCCGCAATCGCCTTTTAGCCGCCGCCTCCTGACAGTCGAAAGGAAATGACATGCCCGCCCGCCACACCAAGGTGCTCATCATCGGTTCCGGACCCGCCGGCTATACTGCCGCGGTCTACGCCGCGCGCGCCATGCTCAAGCCGGTTCTGATCGCCGGCCTCGAACAGGGCGGACAGCTGATGATCACCACCGATGTCGAGAACTATCCGGGCTTTGCCGATCCAATTCAGGGTCCCTGGCTGATGGACCAGATGCTGCAGCAGGCAAAACATGTCGGCACCGAGATCGTCAACGACCTCGTGACCGAGGTGGACTTGAACCAGCGCCCCTTCATCGCCCGCACCGATAGCGGCCAGGTATGGACGGCTGATACGCTGATCATCGCTACCGGCGCCAAGGCCAAGTGGCTCGGAATCGAAAGCGAGCAGCACTTCCAGGGCTTCGGCGTTTCGGCCTGCGCCACCTGCGACGGTTTCTTCTATCGCAACAAGGATGTGATCGTGGTCGGCGGCGGCAACAGCGCCGTTGAAGAGGCGCTGTATCTCTCTAACATCGCCAAGTCGGTCACATTGGTACACCGCCGCGACTCCTTCCGCGCCGAGAAGATCCTGCAGGAACGCTTGTTCGCCAAAGAAAACGTCAAGGTGCTGTGGAACACCGAAGTGGCTGAGATCACCGGCACTCCGGCAAAGCCGCCGATGCCCCAATCGGTGACTGGCGCGCGCCTGCGCGACGTCAGAACGGGCACAATCACCGAAATGCCGATCGACGGCGTCTTCGTTGCGATCGGCCATGCCCCGGCGACCGAGCTTTTCAAGGGCAAGCTGAAGCTGAAGGACAATGGCTATCTGTGGACCGCGCCGGATTCGACCGCGACCAGCCTCGAGGGGGTCTATGCCGCAGGCGACGTGACGGACGATACATTCCGCCAGGCGGTCACCGCTGCCGGCATGGGTTGCATGGCCGCGCTTGAAGCGGAGCGATATCTGACAGGCCATATGCCCGTCGCCGTGGCAGCGGAGTAAAATCGGCATGAGGGGTGGGGGAATGCCATTGGATTGGGACAAGCTGCGTATTTTCCACGCAGCAGCCGAAGCGGGTTCGTTTACACACGCGGCGGATAAACTTCATCTGTCCCAATCCGCCATCAGCCGCCAGGTGAGCGCGTTGGAGCAGGATGTCGGCACCAAGCTGTTTCACCGCCACGCGCGCGGGCTGATTCTCACGGAACAGGGCGAACTGCTCTACCGCACCGCCCATGACGTCCTGCTGAAGCTCGAAACCGTCAAGATGCAGCTTACCGAGACGACCGAGACGCCGTCCGGCAAGCTGCGCGTGACGACGACCGTCGGCCTCGGCCAGGGTTGGCTCACCGACAAGATCCAGGAATTCCTGCAGCTCTACCCCGACGTTCAGATCCAACTGATCCTCGACAACGAGGAAGTGGATGTGAACATGCGCCATGCTGATTGCGCGATCCGGCTGCGCCAGCCGCAGCAGTCCGACCTCATTCAGCGCAAGCTCTTTACCGTGCACATGCACGTTTATGCGGCCCCCTCCTATATCAATCGCCACGGCGAACCGCAGAAGATCGAGGATCTCGACAACCACCGCATCATTACCTTCGGTGAACCGGCGCCGAGCTATCTGCTCGACGTCAACTGGCTCGAAGTCGCCGGCCGTTCGTCCGACAACAAGCGGATCCCGCATCTGCAGATCAACAGCCAGACCTCTATCAAGCGGGCCTGCCTGCTCGGAATCGGTGTCGCCTGCCTGCCGGACTACATCGTCGGACGCGATCCCGGCCTGATTCAGCTCGCAATAAATGCCGATGTCCCTTCATTCGACACTTATTTCTGCTATCCCGACGAAATCAAGAACGCAGCCAAATTGAAGGCTTTCCGCGATTTCATTGTCAGCAAGGCCAGAAACTGGAATTTTTAAGCCAGTTTTATGAAATGTTTTCCATACTATGCATTGAGCGCATGACTGGCATGCACAAATGTGGGTTGCCGTTTGCCCATTAAACCACCATATCGCACATAGCTGATGCACATGGTGGCTTTTCCTCCCAGTTCCACCGCATTAGCTGTTCCCCTCTGGAGGTTTTTAAACCTTCACACTTATAAGGGCCCTGGTTTTCCAGCGGCCCTCTTTTTTTGCCTTACCTCCTCGATAAATGCCGCACCGCAAAAAAATTGTGCGGCGCATAGCAGACATGCACAAAAAAGCATTGAAACCTGCTCAAGGAAGCACCATATCCCTCATGGCTGATGCACTTCGTGGTTTCTCTCCCAGTTCCACCGCATTAGCTGTTCCCCTCTGGAGGTTTTTGACCTTCACAATTACAAGGGCCCTGGTTTTCCGGTGGCCCTCTTTTTTTGCCCAAAATTTGCTCAGTTGCTAAAACCCATCGCCTCACGTCTCCGTGATTTGCATATCGACGGGCATCGAACCATATATCGGGAAAGTACGATTTATGGATCGAACAACATCGATGGACAAAGACGAGATTATCAAGGCGCTCGCCCACCCCACCCGGATGGACATTCTGAGCTGGCTGAAAAATCCCGAGGAACATTTCCCCACGCAAGAACACCCCTTTGAAATGGGTGTCTGCGCCAGCCAATTTGAGCGCTGCGGCCTGTCTCAATCGACGGTTTCCGCCCATCTCGGAACGCTCCATCGCGCCGGCCTCGTCACCACCAGGCGCGTCGGCCAATGGATCTTTTACAAACGCAACGAAGAAACCATCGCCGCTTTCCTCAAGCAGCTGACACAGGATCTTTAGAATGCCCCTAGCCCTTCTCGTGCTGGCCTTGAGCTCCTTTGCGATAGGCACGACCGAATTCGTCATCATGGGGCTGCTACCGGAAGTCGCCGCCGATCTCTCGGTGACCATCCCGCAGGCAGGATGGCTGGTGACCGGTTATGCGCTGGCGGTCGCAATCGGCGCGCCGGTCATGGCAGTGTCGACCGCCAAGCTCAAGCGCCGCACAGCGCTGATTGCGTTGATGGCCTTCTTCATCGCCGGCAACCTGCTTTGCGCCCTGGCGAGCGGCTATTGGGTGCTGATGATTGCCCGCATCATCACCGCGCTTTGCCATGGCGCCTTCTTCGGCATCGGCTCGGTCGTCGCCGCCGGTCTTGTCGCCGAAGACCGCAGGGCCCGCGCCGTGGCGCTGATGTTTACCGGCCTTACGCTTGCAAATGTGCTCGGCGTGCCGCTCGGCACCGCCATCGGCCAGGCCTATGGCTGGCGCGCCACCTTCGGCATCGTCACCGTCATCGGTATCATCACCATATCAGGCCTGATCGCCATCCTGCCGAAGGACCGGCAGCATGAGAGCGGCAGCATCCTGCGCGAGATCGCAGCACTGAGGAATGGCGGCCTTTGGCTGGCGCTGTCCACCACCGTCTTCTTCTCCGCCTCGATGTTCGCCCTCTTCACCTATATTGCGCCGCTGCTGCGTGATGTCACTGGCGTTTCGCCCGAGGGCGTCACTTGGACGCTTTTCCTGATCGGTCTCGGCCTGACCGTCGGCAATCTCGTCGGCGGCAAGCTTGCCGATTGGCGGCTCGGCGCGACGCTTGCCGGCGTCTTCGCCGCTATCGCCATCACTTCGGTCGCCTTCAGCTATACCAGCCGCTTCTTCATTCCAGCGGAAATCACCCTCTTCCTCTGGGCACTAGCGAGCTTTGCCGCCGTGCCGGCGCTGCAGGTCGGCGTCGTCGGCTTCGGCAAGGACGCGCCCAACTTGGTCTCGACGATCAATATCGGCGCCTTCAACACCGGCAATGCGCTCGGCGCCTGGGCCGGCGGCCTGGTCATCGATTCCGGCTTCGATCTCACCCGCGTTCCGCTCGCCGCTGCCCTGATGGCCCTGATCGGCCTTGGAGCGACGGCGCTCACCTATCTCTCCGCCAGGGGCCGGGCCGCCCTTGCCCCTGCCGAGTAATCCCCCAGCAAAAGAAAGGACCATCATGGCAAAGCTTTTCGAACCCACCAAGGTTGGCGACATATCGGTCAAGAATCGCATCGTCATGGCGCCGCTCACTCGCAACCGCTCGCCGGGTGCGATCCCGAACGACCTCAACGTCGAATATTACCGCCAACGCGCCACGGCAGGTTTGATCATCACTGAAGCCACTGCCATCACTCATCAGGGCCAGGGCTATGCCGATGTACCCGGTCTCTACAGCAGGGAAGCGCTCAATGGCTGGCGGCGAGTAACCGACGCCGTTCACACCGCAGGCGGCAAGATCGTCGTCCAGATGTGGCATGTCGGCCGCATCTCGCACACGACGCTGCAGCCAAACGGCGCGAAGCCGGTGTCCTCAACCAACCGCGTTGCCAAGGCCAAGACCTATCTGGTCAATGAAGATGGCAGCGGCAGCTTTGCCGACGCTTCCGAACCGCGTGCGCTCGAAACCGCCGAGATTCCCGGCATCGTCGAGGATTACCGCAGGGCAGCCCGCGCCGCCATCGACGCCGGCTTTGACGGTGTCGAGATCCATGGCGCCAACGGCTACCTGCTCGACCAGTTCATCCGCGACGGCGTCAACGACCGCGCCGATCAATATGGCGGTTCGATCGAAAACCGCACCCGTCTTACATTCGAAGTCGTCGATGCCGTTGTGAAGGAGATCGGCGCAGGCCGCACGGCGATCCGTATTTCACCGGTGACGCCCTCGGGCGAAAGCTATGATTCCAATCCGCAGGCGACCTTCACCCACGTCGTCGAGGGCCTGGCCAAACAAGAACTCGCCTATATCCACGTTATCGAAGGCCAGACCGGCGGCGACCGAGACTACAGGCAGGGAAACCATGCCTCTTTCGATTACAAGGCGCTGCGCCAAGCCTATGAAAAGGCCGGCGGCAAGGCCAGCTGGATGGTCAACAACGGCTATGACCGCGATCTCGCGATCGACGCCGTCGATAGCGGCCGCGCCGATCTCGTCGCCTTCGGCAAGCCCTTCATCGCCAATCCTGATCTCGTCGAACGACTGGCAAAAAACCTGCCGCTCAATACGCCCGATCAATCGACCTTCTATGGCGGCACCGCCAAGGGCTACATCGACTATCCAACCCTCGAAAAGGTCGCTTGAACCCTCAGGATACGAACCGCAAAATCCCGCCGAGAGGCGGGATTTCTGCGTTCAAGATCCCTATATAAGGCGCCATGTTCGCTCCCTATCTCGATCGCTGGTCGCTCATCTCAGACGGCGAGCCCATCATCACCCATTCGAGCCGCCTGCTACCGGTCCTCTGGCAGGATAGGCCCGCCATGCTGAAAGTAGCCGCCGACATCGACGAACGATACGGCGCGCTGTTGATGCGATGGTGGGATGGCGATGGGGCAGCTCATGTCTACGCCCATGAGGGCGACGCCGTGCTCCTGGAACGGGCAATGGGAAAACGCTCGCTGCTCGCCATGGCGATGGACGGCGAGGACGACGAGGCAAGCCGCATCCTCTGCCGCACCGCCGCGCGGCTGCATGCCCCGCGCGAAAAGCCGCTTCCTGATCCCATACCCCTCATCCGCTGGTTCCGCGATCTCGAACCGGCCTCCGCCAAATATGGCGGCACGCTTGCCGATTGCTCGGCAATCGCCAATGCCCTTCTTGCCGATCCGCGCGATCTCACCGTCCTCCATGGCGATATCCACCACCAAAACATTCTCGATTTCGAGGCGCGCGGCTGGCTGGCGATCGATCCGAAGCGGCTCCACGGCGAGCGCGGTTTCGATTTCGCCAATATTTTTGCCAACGAGGAACTGCCTGTTATCACCGATCCCGCCCGTTTCCGCCGCCAGCTCGCAGTCGTCTCCAGGGAGGCGGGTCTGGAGCCGAAACGGCTGCTGCAGTGGATCGCTGCCTATTCCGGCCTTTCCGCCGCCTGGTTCTTAGGCGACCCAAACATCGAGCAGGCTGAAACGGCCTTGACGGTCGCCCGGATTGCACTTTCCGAACTGGCCGCCTAACGCGCCCTCTGCGGTAAAGATCCAACGAAGGCCGCCGCCATGTCCCGATGCGGTTCCGGCAGGCAGCCGAGCGCCACCAGTGTGGCTCTCACTGCCTCGTCGATCGGCGTCTGCGGCTCCTTGCCGAGTTCGGCCACGAGCTTGGCGTTGTTCATCCTGAGCGGCACCTTCCATTGATAGCGCATTTCCCTGATCTCCCGCATGAGCGGAACGAAAGGGGCGGCGAGCGGCACGATCCACCAGGGGAAACGCCCGATCTTTGCCTTGCCGCCGCAAACGCGCTTGATTGCTTCTGCCATCTGCATGCCATCTGCGTCCCAGAACCCATCCATATGGTAGACAGCAAAGGGCGGCAACTGATCGGCCCGCTCGATGAGCTGGGCGACGGCTTCCGCCATGTCGGGCAGATAGGCCCACTGATGGCCGACGCCGCGCCGCCCCGGATTCTTGATCGTGCCGACCGGTTTTCCCGGCGTCACCAGCCCCGACGAGAACCAGCTATTGGCTGTCGCGCCCGGACCGAAGAAATCGCCGGCGCGGACGATGATGGCGCCCGCGCCGGATTGCGACGCCGACTTCAGCCGCTTCTCCATTTCGACGCGGATCGCCCCCTTCTTCGTCAGCGGATGCTGCGTACTTTCCTCCATCGGCGCCGGCAGAGCATCAGGACCGAAATTGTAGACATTCCCAGGCAGCACGATGCGGACGCCGACGACGCGGGCAGCAGCGATGCTATTGTCGAGCATCGGCAGCACCAGCCTTTCCCAGTGGCGATAGCCGGGCGGATTGACCGCATGGACGACAACGCCGACATCTTCGGCAGCCTTCAGCACATCGGCGGCATTCATCGCGTCGCCCTGCACCCATTCGAATGCCGGCTCGTTCCTCGATGCCTTAGCCGCCTGACGGTTGAGTGCCCGGATGCGCCAGCCACGCTCCAGCAGCTTGCGCGCTACTGCGCTGCCGATACCACCGGTCGCGCCGAGCACCAGGGCCGTCTTAACTTCTCGACTCATGACTATCTCCTCGATCGCATGAGAGGAGTATGCACCTCGAAGGAGATAGACAAAATTGACGAAATTAGTGCATCTGTTATACGAAAATATATGAGCATCGAACCAAGCTGGGATTTCTACCGCAGTTTTCTGACCGTGCTTCAGCAGGGTTCACTTTCGGCCGCCGCGCGTGAACTCGGGCTGACCCAACCAACGATCGGTCGTCACGTCGATGCGCTGGAAAAAGCAATCGGCGCCGAACTTTTCATCCGTTCTCCGAACGGACTGCTGCCGACCGACGCCGCGCAGGCGCTGAAACCCTATGCGGAGACGCTGGCCGCAACCACAGCCGCGCTCTTGCGCACCGCCTCCGGCGAGCGTGAACGCGTTGCGGGAACGGTGAGAGTCAGCGCCAGCGAGGTCATCGCCGTTGAGGTGCTGCCGAAAATTCTCGGGAGCCTGCAGGACGCCTATCCGGAACTCCAGATCGAGCTCTCGGCATCCGATGTGATCGAGGATCTGGTGAACCGCGAAGCCGATATCGCCGTGCGTATGGCAGAGCCGCAGCAGGGAGCGCTCATCGTGCGCCGCATCGGCGACATACCGATCGGCTTTCACGCACACCGCTGTTATCTCGAACGGCACGGCAATCCGCAAACCATAGCGGATCTCGCCAACCACAGGCTCATCGGCTTCGACCGGCAGACAGCCTATGTGCGCATGGTGATGAAACGCTACCCGGTGCCCGCAGACATTAAATTCTCCTACAGGACCGACAGCAATCTTGCCCAGCTTTGCGCAATCCGCGCCGGCGTCGGCATCGGCCTCTGCCAGATCGGACTGGCTCGGGAAAATCCTGACCTCGTGCACATCCTGTCCGATGCTTTCTCCATACCGCTCGGCACATGGGTGGTGATGCATGAGAGCCTGAAGACCTCGCCGCGCTGCCGCGCCACTTTCGACGCGCTGGTCAGGGGCCTCCAGGCTTATCATCGTCACTGCACGGGCACGTAAGCACAAAATTGAGATCGATTTTCGACGAGAATCATGGGCAATGTCGCAGCATCGTATGGAGATGACGATGCACAGGCCGGTTGAACTCGTAAATTATGACAGGGAATGGCCGGTTGCTTTCCAACGCATCCGGGCCAAGCTAGCGGCCTTGCTGCCGCAGGCGCTCGCCATCGATCACGTCGGCAGCACCGCCATACCTGATATGACCGCCAAGCCCCTCATCGATATCGACATCGTTCTTCCCGGTCTGGAGCACATCGAGAGCGCAACCCAGGTGCTTCTCTCGGAAAACTATGAACCGCGCGGCAACCGCTATGATGACCAGGTGTGGGCATTTTTATCGAGAGATTCGCTGCCGGCGGAGCGCGTCTATCTTTGCCCGGTCGGCAACGGAACCCACCGAAACAGGCTGGCTTTCCGGAATTATCTCATCGCGCATCCAGAGGCGGCGGGCGAATATGCCGCGCTAAAACGCAGGCTGGCAGCCGAATTCAAAATGGACGGCGATCGCTATACCGCGGAGAAACGCGAGTTCGTCGACACAATCGTCACGCGGGCATTGACGGGCGGAGGTTAGCGTCCGGCGCTCTGCGAGGCTCCGGCCGCACGCTCTTGCCAAAAACCGTCGACCACTTCAGTTTCCGGCCGGTCTCCGCCCTCAGCATATTCCTCATGCCATTTGCCGTTCTCGTCCTGCCAGCTGATCTCGGCGGAATCGCCGCCGACCTGCTGTTCGGCCGCCACGATGCGCGCGGCTTCGAGCGCCTCGGCATGGGTCGGGAATGCCTCGGAATAAACGCCTCCCAGCCTGTAGGCCCAACCGCCGTCATGCGGCACGACTTCATAGACCACCTTGATCATGCATCCGTCTCCTCATCATCTTGTTGCGCATTCGCATGCTTCCGGACAGGGTCCGGATCATCGCGGCCGCGTGACGAGAATTCGAGGACGCCGCGATCTGCTTTCCGGCCCCGATAGCATTCAGTATTCCATTAAACGCCGAAGACTGCAAATAGCAGAGTGCCGCCGCGTGCTTCCCATCCGAAATCAGTGACTTAGTTAACAGGCGTGAATTGCAACGGGAGCTGAGAATTGGGCATCGCGGCACAGCTTGAAGAGGAAAAATTTTTGATTGCTGCACTCATCGTCGCAGTGATCGCCTATCTTCTGGAGCATACGGTTATGGAGATGGGGCGGAGCTGGGCGCTCATCGCCGCCGCCGCCCTGGTCGCCACCATCGTGCTCGCCTCGATCCGCGTTGCCCACCATGCCGAACTGCTCGCGGTCAAGGTCGGCGATCCCTACGGCACGATGATCTTGACGCTTTCGGCCCTCGCCGTCGAAGTCATCATCCTTGCCATCATGATGACTGGCGAGAACTCTCCAACGCTTGTGCGCGACACGATCTATTCCGCCCTGATGTTCGATATCAATGGCATTCTCGGCCTCGCAGCCCTTCTCGGCGGACTCAAGCACGGGGAGCAGCCCTACAACGACAATTCCGGCAAGACCTATGGCGTGATGATCCTCACCGCCATGGGCATCTCCATGGTCGTGCCGGAATTCGTGCCGAGCGATAAATGGCACTATTATTCCGCCTTCACCATCGTTGCGATGATCGCTCTCTACGGTCTCTTTCTGCGCATGCAGGTCGGCCAGCACAGCTATTTCTTCAGCTATAGCTACCCGCGTTCCGAACGGAACAAGGAAAGTCACAATAAAGAAGGCGCCGACGGACCGGCCGCCGTTTCAATCGCCATCATCCTCGTCGGCGTCGTCATCATCGGCCTGCTGGCGGAGTTCATGTCGGCCTTCATGACCGAAGGGCTGCGCGACAGCGGCGCGCCGATCGCCGTGACCGCCGTCGTCGTCGCGGCGATTTCGGCTGCGCCCGAGATCCTGACCGCATTGAGGGCAGCGCTGAGGAACCGCATGCAGGCGACGGTCAACATCGCCATGGGCGCCTCACTGTCGACAGTGATCCTGACGGTGCCCGTGATGGAGGCGATCGCGCTTTATACCGGCCAACCCTTCATCATGGCGATGACGCCGGTGCAGACGGTGATGGTGGCGATCACGTTGATTGCTGCTGCGATCAATCTCAACGACGGCGAGACAAACGCCATCGAGGGCATGACACATTTCATCCTCTTTGCCACCTTCGTCATGCTGACGGCGCTCGGGCTTTGAAGCGGTGTGCTGCCGGAAACCGCCCGCGACCATCATTCCTTCGACTTTTCGAGGAAGCGCTCTTTGCGGGTTTTCGGCTTGAATCGCCGGAAGAAATTTTCGATGGCGCGAATGGACTTGGTGACGGACATCAGTCTGTCGATCTGGCTGTTGGCATTATGGAGCCGTTCGGACAAGACCTCCGCCGCCGTCATAGCGATCTCGATCGGCGGCACCTGCGGAAACCGTTTGGAGAGCGCTGCGTAAGGGCTGGCGTCGACGCCGCCCATCATCGAAATCGAACCCATCCGGGCAAAGAGACGCAAAAAGATCTGCTCGAACGTCCAATCATGCACGTCGAAGACCTTCCACTTCTCGCTCCTCTTCGCCGAAAAGCCGGCGAGCAGGATCTTGCCCGGCAGTTGCAAGTCGGCGAGCCAGAGCGCCATTGCAAAGCCGCTCGTCGCGATCTTGCCTGCCGGATAGAGATCGCCGATCATTTGCGTCAGATCGAGGTGGCGGGCTCTGACGCCTTTGAAGCGGCTCTCCTCGCTGAAGTTTTCTTCCGGGGAGACGCGAATGTTGACGACGCCCAGAAAATCGTAGCCGGCAAAGAAGCGCAGGACATCCCCCACCTCGCGCCGGTGAACTATATTGGCGCCCATCACGCCGCTGCGGGCAACAAGCACCGCATGGCCAGCGAAAGGTTCATCGAGCACCTTATAGACATTGTTGAAGAAGACGTAGAGCGCCGTCTCCGGCAGTTCGCTTCTGAGCCGCTCGAAATCCACCGCCTCGCTGTTTGCCACCAGCACGATGTGCGAGTAGCGCGACAGCAGCGCCTTCCACGCATCCTGCGTCAGGACATTCAAACCGCCGTCTGCGGTGGTCGTAATTTGCGTGTCGCTGGGGATCGATTCCATATCGGCTCACATGCACTTTCCAAGGACGATGCGCTCGGCCCGCCTCACTAGCTGTTGCTGAAATAGGCGCGCATTCGGGCAAGCCGCGTCAATCCGCCAATCTGCTTTCCCACATGCGAGAGGAAGCCCGTGACCCGGCCTGCCATCGACGGCTGCCTGCAAAAGGAAGCCCAGGGCGTGTTTCGCAGATCCTCGGCATAACGTTTGGACATCCGCCGGTGCACCCAGGGGACGGTCGCCTGCCAGGGCTTCTTGCGGCCGGTAAAATGAAAGATGGCCGGCCGATCGACGAAAGGCAGCAGGCCCGTCTGCGTATTCCAGCGCGGATCGAGCACCAGCCAGTCGCGGTCGAAAGTGACGTTCAGCGCATCCTGGTCGTTATTTTCGAACAGATGCGACCGCTCCTCGAAGATGTCCCGGGTCCTGGCGAAAAGCCCCTTCGCCCGACAAGCCGACCAGTCGAACAGCAGCACGCCGGCATTGAAATAGCGGCCGCCTTCGCCCATGCCGATCTTGCGCTGCCGTGCACCGGCCTTGTCGGGAAAGGCCATGACGTAATCGTCGACGGCGGCAAGCGCCTTGCCTCGGAGATCAAGTGCAAAGAGTTGATCGACGGGCGCAACCGCCAGTACGTCAGCATCGAGGTAAAGCAAGCGTTCGATATGGTCGGGTATATCCCGATCCATGTAGAGCCGCGCCAGCGTCGCGGCGGACCAGCGGCCCCGCGCCTGAAGGCCGGTATCAGGCGTCTTATAGGGAAGAACCCTGATCGCCATACCGTGAAGCCGCCCAAAGTTATCGACCTCGGCGACCTCCTTCTGCTTGAGGTCGATGCCGAGAAGCAGGAACTCTATCCCGGCGTTGGCCAGATTGCGCTTGACGGAAAGCAGGGTGCAGCAGGCGGCCGGCAGCATGTTAACGTCCGAACATACGATGACGGCACTGTGCGGCAAATCCGGCCTCCTGAAGCGGCGGTTTAAACTTGATGCCGGATATCTATTTGGTTTGACAGCTGCCCGCAACCGCTGATCACCAGCCAAACACGCCCTCCCCGTCACGTTTTGAATCGAAATTCAACGACTTGCGAGGCAAAGCGGAATCGCTGGCGCAAGACCTTGAATCCGAATGTGAGCCCAGGGTCGAAGCGCCAACGGCAAACAAAAAGGCCCGCCGTCACCGGCGGGCCTTTCGATGATGTTGTCGCGGCCCGCTTTACTTGCAGGCGGCGCAGAAGCGCTGAATGCGTCGGCAGGCCTCCTCCAGAAGCGCTTCCGACGTCGCATAGGAGATACGGAAGTTCGGGCCGAGGCCGAAGGCCGAGCCATGAACGACCGCAACACCTTCCGTTTCCAGAAGCTCGGAAACGAAATCCTCGTCCGTCTCGATGACCTTGCCGGAGGGCGCCGTCTTGCCGATCAGGCCGGCGCAGGACGGATAGACGTAGAAGGCGCCTTCCGGTACTGGGCAAACGATGCCCTTGGCCTGGTTCAGCATGGAGACGACGAGATCGCGGCGGCCTTCAAAGATCTTCTTGTTCTCAGGGATGAAGTCCTGCGTGCCGTTCAGCGCCTCGACAGCCGCCCACTGGGCGATCGAGGTCGCGCCTGAGGTCTGCTGGCCCTGGATCATGTCCATCGCCTTGATGAGCTGGATCGGACCTGCGGCATAGCCGATACGCCAGCCGGTCATCGCATAGGCCTTGGAGACGCCGTTCATCGTCAGCGTGCGCTCATAGAGCTTCGGCTCGACTTCGACGGGCGTGACGAACTTGAAGTCGCCATAGGTCAGGTGCTCGTACATGTCGTCCGTCAGCACCCAGACATGCGGATGCTTCATCAGCACGTCGGTCAAGGCCTTCAGCTCGGCATGCGTATATGCCGCGCCCGTCGGGTTCGACGGCGAGTTGAAGATGAACCACTTAGTCTTCGGCGTGATCGCCTTTTCGAGATCGGCGGCCTGGAGCTTGAAGTTATGCTCCTGGGTGGCCGAAACGAAAACCGGCGTGCCGCCGCAGAGCGCCACCATCTCAGGGTATGAGACCCAGTAAGGCGCCGGGACGACGACTTCGTCGCCTGGGTTCAGGGTCGCCATGAAGGCGTTGAACAGGATCTGCTTGCCGCCGGTGCCGACGATCGTCTGCTCCCAGGAATAGTCGAGGCCGTTCTCCCGCTTGAACTTGGCGGCGATCGCCTTCCGCAGCTCAGGGATGCCGGAAACCGGCGTGTACTTCGTCTCACCGCGGTTGATCGCGTCGATGGCCGCCTTCTTGATATTCTCGGGCGTATCAAAATCCGGCTCGCCAGCGCCAAGGCCGATGACGTCCCGTCCTTTTGCTTTCAGCTCGCGCGCTTTTTGGGAGACTGCGATGGTGGCTGAAGGCTTCACGCGGGAAAGAGCATCGGCAAGGAAGGCCATGATATCGGTCCTAATGGTTGAAACGGGCAGAAAGCCGGGACCGGAGTTCTGCGGTTAGCTCTATGTCCAATGTATGACGGCATTTCAAGCGCAAAGGCGTGATGAGGACGATGATTCTTATTGATCGTTTCGTCGCACCGGCGAAATGGCCTGTCGGTCCCTTGCGGCAAGGTTTTCAGCACGACGTTGGATTTGCTCTGCACAGCTCTTGGCGGTCTCGCGAATGTTCTTATTATGTTCGCCTCAGGGGTGGGTCACTACTCATTCTGGGCGAATTGCTTTTCAAGGCATTGTTGGTGAAGTGCCGTCATGACAAAGCCGCACAGCAAGCCTTTCAAGCCACGGCTCCGTGATGGCGCGCCGCTCCCCGCAGCCGGGCGCCCCAGCGGCGAGAACCTGCCCAGCATCATCTTTCTCTCGATCCGATGCCGGCGCGTACCGCGCCGCGTCGAGTGTCCGGGAGGACACGGCTTCAGATGACGGACGCCCGGGGATTGAATCAGGTCGAAGGTCAGCAATATCAGCACCGGACGACCAGCCGGAGCATCGCCGCTCGCAGCTACATCAGCATCGACACGGCAATCTTGCTTGGAATCGTGTTTATCGCGATCGTCTTCCGGTTCTACAAGATCACCTTGCCGCTGGTCGACGGCTTCAGCTGGCGCCAAATAAGCACCGCGATGATGGCCGATAATTTCCAGCAGCGTAGCTGGAATATCTTCTTTCCAGAGGTCAGCTGGAGCGGCCCCGGGCCAAGTTATCAGGGCCGCGAGTTCCAGATTGTCAGCTATCTCACCGCCCTGCTCTACCAACTCTTCGGCTGGCACGACTGGTTCGGCCGCGTGGTTGCGGCCATCTTCGGTCTGGTGACGGTGGTTTCGTTGCACAGGCTGACAGCGCTGTGCTGGGACAAGATGCACGCCCACGCGGCGGCACTTGCCTATGCGCTGATGCCGGCGGCGATCATGATCGACAGCTCGTTTCTTCCCGATCCAGCGATGCTCGCCTTGGTGACCCTTGGCGTTTGGCTGTTCGTCAAGTACTGGGCCGGTGGCAGCGGCTGGCTCTTGCCGCTCGCCACCGCCAGCTTTTCGCTCGGCGCGCTGTCGAAGCCACCGGGCATCGCTGCCGGCGCCGTCATCTTTTACCTGATGGTCTGCTGGATTCTGGAGAGGAAGTGGAAGCAGGCACGCTTGGTTTTCCTCTTCGGGCTTTTGAGCCTTGCCATCATCGGCGCTTATTTCAGCTGGGCGATCTATCTCGCCCGCAGCTATCCGCCGTTCCATTTCGCTGGCAGCGGCGGCTATATCTGGGATTACGGCGTCTGGTCTTATGTCAAGGACAGGTTCTACTTCCAATCCGTCTGGAACACCTCGGTTTTGTGGTTCTATGGCTACCCGTTCATGCTGCTGTTTGCGGTTGGCTTGTGGATGCCGCTCAGCCGCGCCAAAGATCCGAGGCAACGCGCCCTTTCGGCGATTCCCTATGTCTGGCTGGCCGCGGCTGTGATCCTCTATCTGGCCGCAGCGGGCGAGATCACCAGCAATGTGTGGAACTTGCACGTCTTCCATGTGCCGGCCGCGATGTTCTGCGGCCACGGCGCGCTTCTTCTGGCGAAGCTTTCATCGAAAACCGTTCTAAACCCGACGGTCGTGCTCCGCTCCATCTGCATCGTGATCGTCGCGGTGGGCTGGTCGACCCTTCCCCTCGTCAGGACAATGAAAAAGCCAATCGCCATGAACGGCAAGCTGCTTGGCGAGGAACTGGCGCGACTGGCCCAGCCGGGCGACCTCGTCGTCGCCATCGCGCCCGAGGTCGGCGATCCCGTCGCCGTCTACTACAGCAGGGCGCGCGGCTGGGTATTCCCGCCTGGCGGAGGCGATGCCGAATGGTCGAAATTCGTCGCCGATGACACCACCGCGATCGCCCAGCTCGAGGAACTACGCGCCCAGGGCGCGGATCTGTTCGGCGTGGCCAAGAACGCCACCGACAAGGAGGCCCGGCTGTTCCTCGAGCACCATGATGGGATTATCGATCATCTCGACAGGACCGCAACCAAGCTTGTAGATTCGGAGAATCTGTTGATCTACAGGATCACCCGTCCTTAGGAGCCGCGACAGTCCGGTCCCAGGGTATGGCCTCGACTCCGGCGCTTTCGCAGTTGGGGCGATCCGGCCTTTCGTCTTTAGAAATCAGAGAGATCGTCGGATTTCGTCATCGCCACGAATAAGCCGCAACAAATGCCGCACGCCGCCGCAATTCGGTCGCGAGCGCGCCGAGATCGAAGCCGCATCATTGCTTCATCCAAAATTGGTTATTGAGGGTACACCAATGTTTCTGGAAGATGAGTTCGCCATTGGGCGCATGCGCATGCGCCGAATTTCCATTTCATTTCTTGTCGCCGCCACCGCCTTTGTGGCCTGCGTCGCCGCTATGCTGGGACTGGCCTCAGCCGCGCGGGCCGAAGCGCAGCACGCGTCCGGCCAGCTCGTGGCACTTGTCCGGCCGAATGACGTCAACAGCGGCTCGCTGCTCTTTCCGTCGAAGGAGCCCGGCTTTTATGTCGAAGCGCCGCGACTGAAGACCGACGTCGCAATCGACGTCTCCGGACCGATCGCCAGGGTGAAGGTGACGCAGCGCTTCCAGAACCCGAGCCCGGGCTGGGTCGAGGGCACCTATGTCTTCCCGCTGCCGGTGAATTCCGCCGTCGACGCATTGAAGATGCAGATCGGCGAGCGCTTCATCGAAGGCCAGATCAGGCCGCGCCAGCAGGCCCGCGAGATCTACGAGCAGGCCAAAGCCGAGGGCAAGAAGACGGCGCTGCTCGAACAGCAGCGCCCGAACATTTTCAGCAATCAGGTTGCCAATATCGGACCCGGCGAAGACATCGTCGTGCAGATCGAATATCAGCAGACGGTCCGCCAGTCCGGCGGCGAGTTCTCGTTGCGCTTCCCGATGGTCGTCGCGCCGCGCTACAATCCGGCGCCGATCGTTCAGACCGTCGAATTCAACAACGGTGCCGGCTTCGCCACGCCAAGCGACCCAGTGGAAAATCGCGACAGGATAGAAGCCCCCGTGATCGATCCGCGCGAGAACGCCAAAATCAATCCGGTTTCTCTGACCGTGGATCTCAAGGCCGGTTTCCCTCTCGGCGACGTCAAATCCTCCTTCCACGAGGTCGAAATCCGGCAGGACGGAGACCAGTCGAGAGCGATCAGCTTGAAGGGGGACTCCGTTTCCGCCGACAAGGATTTCGAGCTCACCTGGAAGGCCGCGCCCGGAAAGACGCCGAGCGCCGGCCTTTTTCGTGAGGTGATGAACGGCAAGACCTATCTGCTCGCCTTCGTCAACCCGCCGACGGCACCGGATGCGGCGGAGCCGCCGGCAAAACGCGAGGTGGTCTTCGTCATCGACAATTCCGGATCCATGTCCGGCCAATCCATCGAGCAGGCAAGGCAGAGCCTGGCCCTTGCCATTTCCAAGCTGAAGCCGGAGGACCGCTTCAACGTCATCCGTTTCGACGACACGATGACCGATTATTTCAAGGGTCTCGTCGCCGCCACGCCAGACAATCGCGAAAAAGCCATCGCCTATGTCCGTAGCTTGACCGCCGATGGCGGCACGGAAATGTTGCCAGCGCTCGAGGATGCGCTGCGCAACCAGGGTCCGGTCGCAAGCGGAGCGCTGCGCCAGGTCGTGTTCCTCACAGATGGCGCGATCGGCAACGAACAGCAGCTCTTCCAGGAAATCACCGCAAACCGCGGCGATGCCCGTGTCTTCACCGTCGGCATCGGCTCCGCGCCGAACACCTATTTCATGACCAAGGCTGCCGAAATCGGCCGCGGCACCTTCACGCAGATCGGCTCGACCTATCAGGTGGCGAGCCGCATGAGCGAACTCTTTGCCAAGCTGCAAAACCCGGCCATGACCGATATCGCCGCAAATTTCGAAGGCATCGCTGCTGAAGATATCACGCCGAACCCGATGCCCGACCTCTATAGCGGCGAGCCTGTCGTCCTGACGGCGGAGCTGCCGCAGGGCAAACCCGCCGGCAAGCTGCAGATCGTCGGCACGACGGGCGACCGGCCCTGGCGGGTCGAGATGGATATCGCCAATGCTGCCGACGGGAGCGGCATCTCCAAGCTTTGGGCGCGGCGCAAGATCGACGATTTCGAAGCCCGCGCCTCTGAGCGGCGGGATCCCGTCGCCCTCGACAAGGATATCGAGACGGTGGCGCTCGCCCACCACCTCGTCTCGCGCGTCACCAGCCTTGTTGCCGTCGACGTCACCCCGTCGCGGCCGGTGAACGAACCGCTCGGCTCTGCGAAGCTGCCGCTCAACCTGCCCGAAGGTTGGGACTTCGGGAAGGTCTTCGGCGAAAATGCCGTCCCATCAGGCGGCGCAGAGCGCCACGGCGCGGCGACGCCGGCCGGAAGCGCTGAGCCACAACTGGTCGCAGCCGCAACGCAGGATCTCGCCGCATCGTCCGAGATCGCCCACTTGATGGCCGCTGCGCCAACGGCGAGAGCCGCCACGCTGATCGCGCAGAAGAGCTCGACCGTGAACTTGCCGCAGACGGCGACACGCGCCGACGAGCAGATCATGCGCGGGCTCACCATGCTGCTGCTGGCGCTGGCAGCCGCGAGCGGCCTCGCCATCTGGCGCCGCCGCCTTAAGAAGCTCGTCACGGTCGGAGCCAAGCGCGATGGTTTCTAGCAACAATGAGGAAGCGGCTGAATTCGAGCCGCTTCCGACTTATCTGGAACTCGCAATGGCCGCCGCCACGGCCCACGAAACTCCGAAGGCACGCCAGAGGAAGGGTTTCTTCCTCTGGCGTCTTTCGCCGATCGAAAAGACGATTGCCCTCGCCATCGCCGGCCTTGCCTTCTACGGCCTGGCGCTGATCGGCGACGGCTTTCTGCTGAAGGCGAAGGCAGAAATCTCGCAGGTCCTGCTGAAGCGTGCTTTTGCCGCCGAATTGAGCGGCAAGGAGACGAAGCCCTGGCCCTGGGCCGATTTCACCACGGAAGCGAAGGTGCGCGCGCCGCGCCTTGGCCAGGAGGCGATCGTGCTTTCCGGCGCCTCGGGCGAGGCGCTCGCCTTCGGTCCGGCCTGGCTCGCCAACACACCGCAGCCGGGCGAAGAAGGCACCTCCGTCATCGCCGCCCATCGCGACACACACTTCCGCTGGCTGCAACATGTAAGGCCCGGCGATGCGATCGAAATTACCCGCCGCGACGGAAAGCTATTGACCTTCAAGGCCGGCGAAGGCCGCATAGCCCCTTGGGACGCAAGCGGCATCGATGCCTCCTCCGATGGCCGCCGCCTCGTACTGACCACCTGCTGGCCCTTCGATACAACCGAACGCGGGCCGCTGCGCTACATCCTCGAAGCGGAACTGGTCGATGGTGAGGCGACAGGCTCCGTTCAATCGCCGAACACAAAGCCGTTATTGCAAGGCGAGTGAGGCTTGAAGCCGTCCCCTGCCCGCTCCACGTTCAGCATAAAGAGACGACGGGGAGCAAGATGAAGAGAATATCCGCCTTCCATTTCACGGCAGCGCTGGTTTTCGCGGGCGCAGTGTCGGCCGATGCGGCAGATACCGTGAACACGCAAGGCCCGACCCTTCGTGTCGAAAAACTCGCCGATGGCCTCGATCACCCCTGGGCGGTCGAGGTGTTGCCCGACGGCGCCTACCTCGTCACCGAGCGGCCCGGCCGAATGCGCATTATCCGCGACGGTAAACTCTCTGAGCCGATCGGCAACGTACCCAAGGTCAGTGCGCGCGGCCAGGGCGGGCTCCTGGACCTGGCGCTCGCCCCGGATTTTGCCACGAGCAGAAAGCTCTATTTTACGGCTTCCATGGCCGGCCGCCAGGGCTCCGGCACCGAAGCCTTCAGCGCGACGCTTTCCAAAGACGAGAAGAAGCTCGAAGCTGTGACGCCTGTCTTCACCATGCGGCGCTTCACATCCACCAACATCCACTATGGCTCGCGGATCGCGATTGCCCGTGACGGCACACTGTTCATCAGCGTGGGGGACCGCGGCGACCGCGACCGTTCCCAGGATTGGCAGGACAATGCCGGCGCGATCGTCCATATCAATGCGGACGGCAGCATCCCCGCTGACAATCCCTTCAAAGACGGCGGCAAGGCGCTGCCGGAGATCTGGTCAAAAGGCCACCGCAACCCGCAGGGCATCACCTTCGACGCCAAGGACGGCAAGCTCTATACGGTCGAACATGGCGCGCGCGGCGGCGACGAAATCAACCAGCCCGAAGCGGGCAAGAATTACGGTTGGCCGATCATCACCTACGGCCGCGACTATTCGGGCGCCGAGATCGGCGAAGGCACCGCCAAGGAAGGGCTGGAGCAGCCGTTGCAGTATTGGGACCCTTCGATCGCGCCCGGCGCGCTCGCCATCTATCGCGGCGCCATGTTCCCGGAATGGAACGGCGATTTCCTCGTTGCAGCGCTGAAATTCCAGCTGCTTTCGCGAATGCAGCGAGATGAGAGCGGTGCCTTCGTTGCCGAGGAGCGCCTGTTCGAAGGCGATTACGGGCGCATCCGCGATGTCGTCGTCGCGCCCGACGGGGCGTTGCTGATGGTGACAGATGAGGACCACGGCGCGCTGCTCAGGGTTTCCAGGGCGCAGGCGAGTAACGGCTGAGACGTCACAGTGAACCACGCAACTCCTTGCGGATGACGAATTTCAGCCCAGACCAGATCTCATCGACGGCGCAAACCTTGACGTCGACCAGGCCAGTCGGAAGCAGGATCTCCCGCAGCACGTCCTCGGTAATATCCGTCGCCACCCGTGAACTCTTCTTCGGCCAGGAGATCCAGACCATCCCGTCGGGCCTTAGAACATGAAAAAGCTCGGACGCGGCAGCCTCAAGCGTCGCCCGTTCGGTAACAAACAGATGCACATAGTCGAACGCCCGCCAACGCACTTCGGGAAGCGTGCGGACCACCGAGGCAAAACGATCGAAACCATGGATGCCATCGATCGTCTCGGGGACACCAAGAAGAGCAGCCGCCTGCCCACTCGCGAGGCCGAGCTTTCTGACGAGCGGCGTGCCGGAATAACCCGCCGCGCCGCTCGCTGGCCGTTGTTCATGTGGCATGCCTTCATCTCCGTCGTCAGGCTCAAGTCTTCACCCTTGCCGAATGGAAACGCAACTGCTAACCGCTGGGGCACATCCCTTCCCCTTCGAGGACGACATGACGCGCATTCAGGCGAACATCCTCCTGTTGCTTGCAGCCGCCATCTGGGGCGGCGGCTTCGTCGCCCAGTCGACCGCGATGAAGGCGATCGGCCCCTTCTGCTTCATTGCCTTGCGTTTTGCCGTCGCTACATTGGCGGTGTTGCCTTTCGTTCTTCTCGAGGCGCGCAAGGCGGACGAGAAGACAAGCGCACGCCACGCGAAGCTCTATGTCCTCACCGGCCTTGCCCTTTTCAGCGGCGCTGCCACCCAACAAATCGGTCTGCAGACGACGACGGTGACGAATTCCAGCTTCATCACCGGCCTGTACGTCGTCTTCGTGCCGCTCATTGCTGTGTTCTTCCTGCGCCGTGCCCCGCATTGGATCATCTGGCCGGGCGCGGTGATGGCGCTCGCCGGTATCTATCTCCTGTCCGGAGGTCACCTCTCGGCGCTCACATCAGGCGATCTCCTGACGGTCGTCTGCGCCTTCTTCTGGGCGATCCAGATCACCCTTGCCGGCACGACCGTCTCAGAAACCGGAAGGCCGCTCACCTTGGCTGCAACGCAGTTTTCCGTCACCACGGTTTGCGCGCTTGCGATTGCCGCAGCCGTCGAACCGATCAGCCTCTCAGCGATTTGGGCCGCGGCACCCGAGATCCTCTATGTGGGTATTTTCTCTTCCGGCTTGGCCTTCGTGCTGCAGGTAATTGCCCAGCGCTACACGACGCCCTCGCAGGCGGCGATCTTCCTCTCGTCCGAAGCGCTGTTCGGCGCATCTCTCGCAGCCCTGATTCTCGGGGAGTCGATGCCGACGACGGGATATACAGGTTGTGCGCTAATGTTTACCGCTATGCTTGTAGTCGAGATCGTGCCCGGTTTTGCTCGCCGCCGCATGCCGGCCGCCTGAACACGCGTCCAAATATGGGGGATGCCGAATTCGAAAAAAATTTTAAGCGACGCTGAAAGCCCGTTTACGTTGCATTTTTTGGCAAAATCTGCTCGGAACTTACATTGCAGACAATATAAAACGTTAATCATTCCTCATTCACGGCGGAAATTTTGCGTTTTTGCGCAAATCGGATGTCGGCCGAAGTGTGCCCGGAAGGACACGTTAAAAAACTTTTGCTTGCCAAAATCCCTTAAACGCAGCACTCTCGGCGCGTTCGGGCATTTTGCGAGCATGGGAAGTCCTTAAGTATTTGCGCGCCGGGAACGCTAATATTCCGGTCAGCCGGTTCCGAAAATGGTGGGCAAAAGTCCCGCTTGGAGCAGGCCGAGGTAGAGGGGACCTTTTTCTCACATTTCAAGACTTGCCTGCCAACACCTCCCGCAAGGAGGCAATGCTATGATGCTGCCCGTGTGGATGGCGGGCAGAGAGAAAAGGACCTGACGCATGGCCGAGACTGGCACTGTAAAATTCTTCAATACCGACAAGGGCTTCGGCTTCATCAAGCCGGACCGGGGCGGCGCCGATATCTTCGTTCACATTTCTGCCGTACAGGCCTCTGGGCTGGCCGGTTTGACGGAAAACCAGAAGGTAAGCTTCGACACGGAGCCGGATCGCCGCGGCAAGGGCCCTAAGGCAGTCAATCTGCAGATTGCGGGCTGAGCCCTTAACAAGGCTGTCGAATTCGAGTTGAAGCCCGGCAGCAATGCCGGGTTTTGTCGTTCAGCCTTCGTTCAGCTAGCGATCTTTACTACTGCATCATCGAGGAAGGAGCCGACGTTCGGCTCCCGAGATTGGGACTTATGCTTATGAAAAGGCTCGCAAAAACTCTTCTGCTGACGGCAACGCTCGCCGCGCTTACCATCTCCGCCATCGGTGAAGCATCGGCCCGCGACCGTCATTGGCGTCGCAACGATGCGCTTGTCGGCGGCGCTGTCGGCCTTGCAACCGGCCTGATCGTTGGCTCGGCCATTGCCAATGCCAATAACGGCCCTGTTTACGATGAGCCTCGCTACATCGACCCGCCCTACGAGCCAGATTACTACGAGCCTGCTCCGGTGTACCGGGCCCCGCGCCGCGTCTACGTCGAGGAACCGCGCTATGTCGAGCGGCCGCGATACTATGCCCCGGCCCGTGCAACGGTTGAACCCTGGACGCCGCAATGGGAGCGTTATTGCTCCTACCGCTACCGTTCCTTCGATCCGCGCAGCGGCACCTACATCGGCTATGACGGTCGCAGTCACTTCTGCACCGCTGGCTGATCTTCCGACAATTCATCGCAAAGCGCCGCTCTTCAGCGGCGCTTTTATTTTTGGCTTATTCAGCCGGCCTTCTTCTCCCAAGGCATCGCCTGCACCTCGGCATCCGGCTCGAAATCAGTCGAGACGCTGACGGCGCGCCATTCCCGATCGGCCTCGATGCGCGCCGCATCCGCCTTCTCGACATTGCGCACGGCATCGCTGCCCAGCAACAGCCGGAACGGCGGTGCGTCGAGACCGGCAATGTGAATGATGACCGAGGCCGCTTTGGCGGGATCGCCGGGCTGACGGCCGTCATATTCACGCTGGAAACGCACAGTGGCGCCAACCGTTTCCGCATACTCCGCACGCCCCTCGGCCAGTATCGTCGAGGCGCCGGCGAAATCCGTTCTGAAGCCGCCGGGTTCGATCACCGTTACCTTGATGCCGAATGGCGCGATCTCTTTCGACAACACCTCCGAGAAGCCCTCGACGGCGAATTTGGCTGCCGAATAGGCGCCGCGTCCGGCCGGTCCGATGCGGCCGCCGACAGATGAAAACTGGATTATATGGCCCGCCCGCTGTTCGCGCATAAGGGCGATCACCGCCTTGGTCATGATAACAGTGCCGAACAGGTTGGTCTCGATCTGGGCTCGGAAGTCGGCAAGGCTGGTATCCTCGATCGGTCCGACATTGCCGTAGCCGGCATTGTTGACAAGTACGTCTATGCGTCCGAACCGCTTCACGGCGGCCTTCACCGCGGCAGCTGCCGCCGCCTCGTCGGTCACGTCAAGCGCCAACGGCAGCACCTGAGCGCCATACTGTTCCGAAAGATCGGCAAGCCGGCCGGGGTCGCGCGCCGTCGCCACCAGATTGTCGCCGGAGGCAAGAACCGCCTCCGCCAGCGCCCGCCCGAGGCCGCGCGAACTTCCCGTAATCAACCAGACTCTGGACATCGGAAACCTCTCCTTGTTGGTTCCCGGCTCATGTATGTTCTGTTGTTTCAGATCGAAAGAAGGTACCAACACGATCTAAACGCACCTGAAGGTAACTCACGTGGCCGACGACACATTCAATTTCTGTTGCAACATGACCGATGAGCAGGATGCGCGGGCGCGCGGCCTGATCGAGCGGGCGGCGGCGAAATGGCCGCTGCGCATCCTGCACGTGCTGTCCGATGCCGGTGCGCCCTTGCGCTTCTCGCGCCTCATGGAGCGGGTCGAGGGCATCAGCCAGAAAGTGCTGACACAGACGCTGCGCACTCTGGAAAACGACGGCCTCATCATCCGCACCCTCTATCCCGAGGTGCCCTTGCGCGTTGAATATGAATTGACGCCGCTTGGCCGCGATCTCCTCATGCAGGTCGCAACACTTTGGCGATGGGTCGTCGAACGGCTAGGCGATTTCGACGCGCGCAAAGCCGTAAAGCTGAGCGCCACAAACGTTTAGGCCGGAATGCGGATCGTTGCCCTCAAGCCCCCGAGCGGGCTGTCGCCGAGCGTCACGTTACCCCCATGGCTGCGGGCGATATCGCGGGCGATCGCAAGACCGAGGCCAGTGCCCGATGCATCAAGGTTGCGCGCCGTATCCAGCCGGAAGAACGGTTTGAACACGTCCTCGCGATTCCTTTCTGGGATTCCCGGCCCGTCATCGTCGAAGATAACGGTCAACCACTTGGCATTGTGCTTGGCCTCGATGTCTAGCCTGTTGGCATAGCGGCGCGCGTTCGAGGCAAGATTGGTGACAAGACGCGTGAAAGCATTCGGCCTGACCGAAATGTCGTCGTCGCCCTCGATCGAATAGCTAAACTTCTTGCCGTGCAGGACGAAATCGGATTCCAGCTTGGCGAAGATCTCGCTGAGCTTCAGCTCGCCGACATCCTCTTCGACCTCGCCGCGGGCAAAGGCCATGTAGGCCTCCAGCATCGTCTGCATATCGTTGACGTCGTCGTTCAGGCCATGCAGGTCAGGATTGTCGCCCGCGAGCGCCAGTTGCAGTTTGAAGCGAGTGAGAATCGTGCGCAGATCGTGGCTGACGCCGGAAAGCATCGCCGTACGCTGCTCGATCTGCCGCTCGATGCGTTCGCGCATCAGGATGAAGGCAAGGCCGGCGCGCCTGACCTCGTCGGCGCCGCGCGGATAGAAATTGTCTGGCTTCTGCCCTTTGCCGAAGCTTTCGGCCGCCCGCGCCAGCATCAGGATCGGCCGGATCTGCCCGCGCAGGAAGAGGATCGAAATGCCGATCAGCACCAGCGATGTGCCTACCATCCAGACGATGAAGATATGGGTATTGGAGGCATATGTCTGACTGCGCTTGGCCAACACCCTGAGGATCTTGTTCTCGAGCTTGATCCGAATCTCGACGAGATTCGAATTGCCGACCGTGTCGATCCAGAAAGGCCGGTGGATCTCGTCGGTGATCTCGTCGCTGAGGATGCCGTCAAGGATTGAGAAGAACGGCTTGACGCGCGGCGGCGGCAGGTCGCCGTCCGGCTCGATCGATATCTGCAAGTTGAGTTGATCCCGCGCGATGCGAATGATCTCGCTATAGTCCGAATTCTGCGGATACGTTTCGACGATCTCGATGATCGCGGCGATGTCGCGCGTGACGGCGAGCGACAACCGCTCGGTCACCATTTGCCAGTGGCGCTCCATGAAAACGGCCGCGACGACGGATTGCAGCAGCACCATCGGGATGATGATGATCAGCAGCGAGCGGGCGTAAAGTCCGGTGGGCAACCGCCGCCGCAGCCAACGGACGATCCAGCGCCAGCCCGCCGCCGGAGCGCGGTCTTCCCGCCGCAAGCTGTCCATTGTCACCATCGTCAGTCCCGGCCGTTCAGAGCACGATGCAGGAAAGTGTGAACGTTATCGACATCATGCCCCACTTCTCAAAGCTAGTCGATGCTCAGCCTGTATCCGATGCCGCGCACCGTCTGCAGCCAGACGGGGTTGGCCGGATCCTCCTCGATCTTGCGCCTGAGCCGGTTGATCTGCACGTCGATCGTTCGTTCGCCGACTTCAGTGTCATTGCCGATCAGCTCATGGCGCGGGATGGTGTCACCGGCGCGCCGCGCAAAGAGAAGCATGATTTCCTGCTCGCGGTCGGTGAGCCGGATCACCTCGCTGGCCTTCTTCAGCTCCTTGCGGGTCAAGGAGAAAGTGTAAGGTCCAAACATGACCTGTTCGATCTTTAGCCCCTCACCGTTGGAGTTGCGGCGCAGGATATTGTTGATGCGCAGCACCAGTTCGCGTGGGTCGAAGGGTTTGGAAAGATAGTCGTCGGCGCCGGCCTCGAGGCCTTCGATGCGGTTGCCCGATTCCGCCAGCGCTGTCAGCATGATGATCGGCACGTTCTTGATGGCGCGAAGCCCGCGGGTGACGTCGATGCCGGATTCGCCCGGCATCATCACATCCATGATGATGAGATCGAAATCGAGGCCCGCGAGTTTGCGTTGCGCCTCGGCGCCGTCGGCCGCAACAGTGACGCGAAAACCGTTTTCCGCAAGATAGCGATTGAGCAGCGCACGGATGCGGGAGTCATCGTCGACCACCAGCAGATGCGCCGCATCGTCAGAAATACCTGTTTTGACCGCCATTCAATCCGCCTTCTTTCTGTCCCGCATGCCTCTGAGGAAGGCCTTCACGCCCTCCCGCACCTGCGCAGAAGCTCCTTCGAATGCCCGCTCAATGCGGCGCGATTGCGGCTCTGCAAGGGCAAGCGCCAGCTCGCGCCCCGATTTAGTCGGATACAGCTTACGTTGCCGCCGATCCTCGGGTCCGGCCACTTGGCGAATATAGCCCGAATCGATCAGCTGTTTCAGCACCCTTGCAAGACTCTGCTTGGTGATCTTCAGTGTGTCGAGAAGATCAGCCACCGTCATGCCCGGATTGCGGTTGACGAAATGTACGACGCGGTGATGCGCCCGGCCGAAGCCACTCTTTTCGAGGATGGCGTCAGGATCGGAAACGAAGTCGCGGTAGGCGAAGAAGAAGAGCTCGATGATCTCGAAGTCGATACCGTCTGTATCTTCCATCGGTGTGGCCAACGGCTCCGGCGTGCCTGCTTTCGAACCGGTCTGTCGTGACACTCGGCATTTCCTTTCTCGTTCCGCGCATTGGGGGAAACTTTCGCCAAGATATGTCAGCATTGTTGACATAAATTTTCGCCGCTGCTAGCTTTTGTCGAACTTCGCGGGAGCCCCCGGTCTCTCAATTTCCCTGGCATTTCTTTGGAAACCAACGTCCGCCCGGAACTTCCGACGCAAAAAGCAATTCCCCTTGCGTCTGTGGATAAAACGTATTGGGGGCAACAATCAACAGACATGGCGCGTGAAGCGCCGGAGGAGGTTTAGGATGGCTTCGGTTCCTTTCGACCAGCTGGATGGCGAAATATGGTTCAACGGCGAGTTCGTTGCCTGGAAGGACGCTAAGATCCACGTGCTGACACACGGCCTGCATTATGCCAGCGCCGTCTTCGAGGGCGAGCGCGCCTATGGCGGTCGGGTGTTCAAGCTCACTGAACACAACCAGCGCCTGCACAGATCCGCCGAGATTCTCGGTTTCAAGGTGCCCTATTCCGTCGAAGAACTCGATGCCGCGACCATCGAACTGTTGAAACGCCAGGGGTTTCAGGACGCCTATGTCAGGCCGATTGCTTGGCGCGGCAGCGAGATGATGGGCGTTTCCGCACAGGCGAACCGCATCAACGTCGCCATCGCCATCTGGCAGTGGGGCAGCTATTTCAACCCGGCAGAGAAGCTGAAGGGCATTCGCCTCGATATCGCCGAGTACCGACGTCCCGATCCGAAGACCGCACCTTGCGCCTCCAAGGCTGCCGGCCTCTATATGATCTGCACGATTTCCAAGCATGCCGCCGAAGCCAAGGGCTACGCCGATGCGATGATGCTCGATTATCGCGGCCAGGTCGCCGAAGCGACAGGCGCCAACATCTTCTTCGTCAAGGACGGCGTCATTCATACGCCGACACCTGATTGCTTCCTGAACGGCATCACCCGCCAGACCGTCATCGAGCTCGCCAAGCGTCGAGGCATCGAAGTGATCGAGCGCGCGATCCTGCCGGAGGAACTGCCTGATTTCAGCGAGTGTTTCCTCACCGGCTCGGCTGCGGAAGTAACTCCGGTCTCTGAGATCGGTCCGTATCGGTTTACGCCGGCAACGATCTCAGAAACCCTGATGAACGACTATATAAAGGAAGTCTATCCGGCGGCGGTTGCCGTCGGATAAGATCCTAGGCGATTGGTCCCGGCGCCGAAATGCGCGTCGGGCCTTTATCTATGCGCCTTTGCCATCACCAGTCCGGCGAGCTTCGACAGGATGCCACCGCCGATCAGGCCGCCGATGCCGTCGGCAATCAGGCCGGCTATGGCCGCTTCTCCGTCGACCGCGAGCAGCATGCCGCCGATCGCGCCCGCGATCGTACGAGCAACGACGTTGATCGCGTGCTGCTTCAAAGCGGCACTCGCGGCGTTGGCGCCGATCGCACCAGCATTCAATTGTATGACGAACGGAAGAGCGCCTCCATCCACTGGCGACCTCCTCGATCGCCGATCCATGCCGAACCCGGCATATTAGCATTTTTGAATAGACAGAGGGAGCGCGTAAGGCAAATCAACCCTTGCGGGATTAAGGCGGGAGGACGTAGCCTCTTACGAGGCGGCCTTCCGACCGCCTCGTTTACAGCTTTTTCGATGATCTTACTGATAGACGTAAACGATCCGACGCGTACCTGGATCAACGAGAACAGGCCGGTCATTGATCCTTGTGTAGCGATATTCATAGTCCGGAATTGTCTGGAAAGTCACGTCGGCAGGCACTTCCGCACCGACGACCACATCGCCGCCGAGCCGCACCGTCTCGGTGGGGTTGGTCTCGATATAGGTCCGCACCGTCTCCGGCGGAGTGATCGTTTCGACGGCTCCAACGGGGCCGATCAATTCATCGCCCGGCGCCGGTTGCGGGTCAGCCGGGACAACGCTGGCGGTTGACTCGTAGGTCACGACCGGAACGCCGATCTCGGCACGATGCTGCTCGACGATAACTTGGTTGCCGCCGTACTCCATCTGCAGATAATCCGCATAGACCCAGCCGCGGATGCCGTTGACGTCGACACGGCACCAGCGGCTGCCTTCGATACAGCCGTCGAGCACCGCGGTGGAACCGCGGGTGGCGAGACCGACGGCCGGATATTGCGGGCCCGGACCTGCGCGGACGTTGAGATCGTTGACCGTGGTCGCCACCATCTCCGCCTGCGCCATGCCGCCGCTCGCTAGGAGCACGGCTCCAGCCAGCAGGATGTTTCTCTTCAAGGTCATGTGAGCGTCTCCTTGGTTTCGATGGCCGGACAACGCGTGGCGTTCCACGATGTTCCCCCCCGCACCGCTCCGCCAAAAAGATACCCGTAAACTTGCCCCTATAAGGAATTGGAATAAAAGAAGAAAAGGCGATTTCTTCAAAGCGTCCGAGCGGCGAAGAGACCTATAAACTTCTGTTTCAGTCGGTCTTGTTCCCGTGAAACACGCGTCAAAGCAGTAGATTTCGGCTGTCCTTGCCGTCGTTTCGGACTATATCCTGAGCACCCGAGACACCCCAGCGAGGCACTAATGGGCATGCTCCAAGCCGGCATCATTCCGGTGACACCCTTCCAGCAGAACTGCACAGTCTTCTTCGATCCTGACACCCAAGAAGGCGTCGTGGTTGATCCGGGCGGCGACGTGCCGCTCATCCTTCAGGCGATTGAAAAAAGCGGCTTAACCATCAAGGAAATCTGGCTGACGCACGGTCATCTTGACCATGCCGGCGGCGCAAGCGAGTTGAAGGAAGCCCTCGGCGTCGACATCGTCGGCCCGCATCAGGACGACCAGCCGCTGCTGCAGCGCATTGAGGCACAGGCTGCGACATACGGCATATCCGGATTGCGGAATGTTTTGCCCGACCGCTGGCTGAACGACGGTGACAAGGTCTCATTCGGCGCCCACGAATTCGAGGTCTATCACGCGCCCGGCCATGCGCCCGGCCACGTGATCTATTTCAACAGGGCTCAGAATTTCGCCCATCTCGGCGACGTGCTCTTCAACGGCTCGATCGGCCGCACCGACCTGCCGGGCGGCAATCATCAGCAGTTGTTGGATTCGATCCGCGACAAGGTCCTGCCGCTTGGCGATGACGTCGGATTTATCTGCGGCCACGGCCCTGGCAGCCGCATCGGCGACGAACGGCGGAGCAATCCGTTTCTACAGGAAATCAGAGCCGGTGCAGCCTTTGGCACCGGCGCATCTGGCGACACCGACCAAAGGATATGAGCCGACGCTCACATCATCTTCCTGCCGTTCGGCACCGGCCGTTCGACCCCAGCAAGCACGATCGCGCCGTTCTCGTCCTCAAATCCCAGCGTCAGCACCTCCGAGCGGAACGGCCCGATCTGCCGCGGCGGGAAGTTGACCACGCCGAGCACCTGCCGGCCGATCAGGCTTTCCAGCGCGTAGTGGACGGTGATCTGCGCCGAGGATTTTTTCAAGCCGATCTCGGGACCGAAATCGATGACCAGCTTGATTGCCGGCTTGCGCGCTTCCGGAAAGGCGCTGGCCTCGACGATCGTGCCGATTCGAATGTCGACACGTTCGAAATCGACGTAGGTGATCTCTTCGGCCATGGGGGCTCCGCTACCGCATGATCCTTTCGGAAAATCGAGATCGATTTTACGAAAGGATCATGCGCAAATCTAAAGTGTTAGAACGTCCTTAGCGCGTCTTTAGAGACGCGCGGCGCTCTAGCCGGCCAGCTCCTCGGCCCGCTTGCGCGCTGCCGCGAGTGCCGTATCGAAGAGGGGCTGCATGCCGTTCTCCGCCATCAGCACTGCTAGCGCCGCCGCTGTCGTGCCGCCGGGAGAGGTCACATTCTGCCGCAGCCGCGAAGCATCGTCGGGGGACTGGTGCAAGAGTTCACCAGCCCCCGCGACAGTTTCCCGCGCAAGACGCATGGCGAGGTCCGCCTGCAGGCCGAGTTTACGGCCCGCCTCCGCCATACATTCGACGAGATAGAACACATAGGCCGGGCCACTGCCGGAAAGCGCGGTCACGGCATCGATATCAGCCTCCGCGGGCACCCATTCAACGGGGCCGGAGACGCTGAGAAGGGCATGGACGCGCTCGCGCTGCTGATTGCTGACCCTTGAATTGGCAAAGGCCCCGGTTACGCCGCGGCCGACCATCGCCGGCGTGTTCGGCATGGCTCGCACCATGGCAGCTTTGCCGAGATGTCTTTCGAGAAAACCGAGCGTCTTGCCTGCTGCGACCGAGACGACGACTGTGGCCGGCCCTACGGCGCTTTTCACCGCCGGCAAGACCGTTTCCATCACTTGGGGTTTGACTGCGAGGAATAAGACGCTCGCCTTCAACTCCGCAGGGACTTCGGTCAGATGCGTCGCACCGGCTTCCTTGATCGTCGCCAGCATCGCCGACGAGGGGCCGGGATCCACGACGATGACGGCTGAACCCGGGACGCCGCTCTTCAGCCAGCCGGCGAGCATCGCTCCGCCCATATTTCCCGCGCCGATCAGCACGACGGGATTTGCCGATGAAAAAGCTTTCGCCGGCATCTCAGGCCTCGCCCACCGTTTCGAACAGCACGGCTTCCATCGCCTTCGTCGCGTCCATGCCGGACCAGACGACGAATTGGAATGCCTGGAAATAGGCTTCGCAGGTGTCGAGCGCGCTGGAAAGCAGCACCTCTACCTGACGGTTGGTCGGCTCGGCGCCGCCGGCAAGCAGCAGCGACTGCCTGAAGATGACCACATCTTCCTGACGCCAGAGGTCGAAATGCCCCATCAACACCTGCCCGTTGATCGCCGAAAGCAGTTTGATCACCTCGTTGACCCTGATGTCGGGGACTTTGATATCGAAAGCGCAGCCAAGATGCAGCGCCTCGAATTCCTCCATCCAGGAGAAGGAGACATGATAGTCCGTCCAGCGCCCTTCGACCGTCATCGCGATCTCGTCCTCGCCGGACCGCTCGAACGACCAGTCGTTGTTGGAGGCCACGTACTCGATCATATCGACCGGGTTCGATTGACGCTCGACTTCCAATTCCATCAGGTTCATGCAGCACCTTCTTGACCGGAACGAATGCGACTAACTTGGGATACGAACACAAGAAAGACACACGCAAATACCGGAAACCACCACTGGATGATCGTTGAACCGCTGCCAGACTTAACGCAGATAACCTGCCCGGAGCTTACCAAGTCGCTTCGAATCATCATTTAAAATCAGTGTATAATGACCCTCGCCACCTGCCAGCCCCCAGAGAGGAAAATAGGGACGGGTCGTTGTGGAAAGCACTTCGAAACTCAATTCAGAAGGGAGAATAAGCGACTCTGCGAATTGGCTTTTTTGGCAGTGTCCACAGGTGGAAAACTCACCTGGAATTTTTTAGGACAGACGCGGCGTGTGACATGAAGGCAACGCCGCATCTGCACCGTATCGGGATTTAATGCCCCTCGCCGGCAAGCTTGGCCTCCAACGCCGCGATACGGGCGGCAAGCGCCTCGTTTTCATCGCGCGCCTTGATCGCCATCTCGCGCACGGCCTCGAATTCCTCGCGCTTGACGACGTCCATGCTGTTCAACCAACGCTCGGCCTGGGCGTTGAAAGCCGTCTCGATCTCCTTGCGGACGCCCTGGGCGGCACCTGCCGCGTCGGTCATCAGCTTGGCGAACTCGTCCATGATGCGGTTCGTTCCGGTCGTCATGGCGTTTTTCTCCCTTCGCATAAGGTGAATTCAGCCCTTCGGGGCCTCGAAGATTGAGGTAGGGCTTCGCCACCCACGATGCAAGCGCTTTACGCGGGATAGCCTTGTTCAAAGCCGGTAACGGAGGGGCATTCACGAACAATGCACTTGACCGTCCGGGATCGCGGCGGCATGTTCCGCCGACCTCAATGGATGGGAAAACCTTGCCGACAGCAGCCAATCTCCTTGCCATCATGCCTTTCCCTGACATCGATCCGATCGCTTTTTCGATCGGTCCGTTGGCGATTCACTGGTACGGCCTGGCTTACGTCGCCGGGATCTTGCTCGGCTGGGCCTATGCGCGCCGCATCGCTGCCAATGACAGTCTCTGGCCGGGCAATCGCTCGCTGATAACGAGGACGCAGCTCGACGATTTCATAGTCTGGGCAGCGCTCGGCGTCGTCCTCGGTGGCCGTCTCGGCTACATTTTCTTCTACGACCTGTCCGCCGTCCTGCGCGATCCCGTCCGTGCAGTCGAAATCTGGAACGGCGGCATGTCCTTTCACGGTGGGCTGGCCGGCATGACGATCGCGATGATCATCTTTGCGCGCCGCAACGCCATTCCGATCTGGAGCCTGTTCGATATCGTCGCCGCCGTCGTTCCCTTCGGCCTGTTCTTCGGCCGCATCGCCAATTTCATCAATGGCGAGCTCTGGGGCCGGTTGACCGACGTCCCCTGGGCCGTGGTGTTCCCGACCGGCGGCCCCTTCGCCCGCCATCCGAGCCAGCTTTACGAGGCCGGCTTGGAGGGCATCGTTCTCCTTCTGGTGTTGGCATCCCTGGTCTATGGCATGCGCGCGCTGAAAAGCCCGGGCTTCGTCTCCGGCGTCTTCGTCTGCGGCTATGCGCTGTCGCGCATCTTCGTCGAGTTCTTCCGCGAGCCGGACGCCCAGCTCGGTTACCTCCTCGGCACGAACTGGCTGACCATGGGGATGGTTCTCTCCTCCCCGATGATCCTGCTCGGCCTCTGGGCGATCCTGCGGGCCCGGCGCCAGGCTGCACCGCAGCTCTGACAATGGCAGGATGCGCGACATGACCACCGCTTTAGGCGAAAAGATCAAGGCGATCATCCAGGCCAACGGTCCGATCAGCGTCACCGATTATTTCTCGCTCTGCCTCGCCGATCCCGAGCACGGCTATTACCGCACCCGCGAGCCCTTCGGCCGCTCCGGCGATTTCGTCACCGCGCCGGAAGTCAGCCAGATCTTCGGTGAAATGATCGGCGTCTTCGTCGTCCACGCCTGGCAGCGTCACGGCACGCCAGGCAGCGTACGCCTGGTCGAGATCGGGCCCGGCCGCGGCACGATGATGGCGGATATGCTGCGTGTCATCGCCCGCATCGCGCCGCCGCTTTTCGAAACGATGAGCGTTCATCTCGTCGAAACAAGCGAGCGCCTGCGCGACGTCCAAAGCCGGACACTCGAGTCCTACGGCGAAAAGATCGCCTGGCATCACGGCTTCGACGAGGTGCCGCCGGGTTTCACGCTGATAGCCGCCAACGAGTTGTTCGACGCTATCCCGATCCGCCAGTTCATCCGCACGCAAACGGGTTTCCGCGAGCGTATGGTCGGCCTCGACGCAGATGGCGAGCTGACCTTTGCCGCCGGTGTCGCCGGCCTCGATCCGGCCCTGCTGCCCGAACCGATGCAGAACCTGCCGCTCGGCACGCTCTTCGAGATCTCGCCCGCCCGTCAGGCCGTGATGTTGGCGATCTGCGAGCGGCTGCGCGCCTTCGGCGGCACGGCGCTGGTCATCGACTACGGCCATCTCGTCACCGGCTTCGGCGATACGCTGCAAGCGGTGCGCATGCATGAATTCGACCCGCCGCTCGCCCATCCCGGCGAAGCCGACCTGACGAGCCATGTCGACTTCCAGCAGCTCGCCGAAACGGCGCTGGCGGCCGGCCTGCATCTGAACGGCGCCCTGCATCAGGGCGACTTTCTGACCGGGCTCGGCATTCTCGAACGCGCCGCCACCCTCGAGCGTGACCGCGAACCACAGACCCAGCAGGTCATCCAGTCGGCAGTCGACAGGCTTGCCGGCGCCGGTGAGGGTCGGATGGGCGAACTCTTCAAGGTAATGGCGGTATCCCATCCAGCCGTCGACCTCATGCCCTTTCGCCCGGTGGATTGACAGGGCGCATGCGGCTGAGCCAACATCCGCGCGAAACAGGAACTTGAAACGCGTCGCTGATGCGATGCGCTCGGGACAAGAACAAACCTCTCGAAAAACCCGGAATCACAGATGCAGGACGCGGCCTTTCCCGCACCGATCCAAAGCGCGCTACTGAATGAAGCCGCCGGCGCCGCCATCCGCCACGGTTATTTCACCCGGGCCGGCGGTGTTTCCGAAGGGATCTATCGCGGTCTCAATGTCGGCCTCGGCTCCAGCGACGAGCGCGGAAACGTCATGGAAAACCGCCGCCGCGTCGCTGCCTGGTTCAATCTGCCGCTCGAGCGGTTGGCAACCGTTCATCAGGTGCATTCGCCCGACGTCGTGACGATCGGCGCTGATTACGACGGCGCCCGCCCCGACGCCGACGCGATGGTGACGGCGGTTCCCGGCATTGCGCTTGGCGTACTGGCCGCCGATTGCGGCCCAATCCTCTTTGCCGACCCCGAAAATCGGGTCATCGGCGCCGCCCATGCCGGCTGGAAGGGCGCGCTGACCGGCGTGCTTGAAAACACCATTGCAGCCATGGAAGCCTTGGGGGCGGACCGTGCCGGCATACTGGCCTGCGTCGGCCCCTCGATCAGTCAGGCGAGTTACGAAGTCGGGCCGGAATTCGTCGATCGTTTCGTCGCCGAAAATCCGGATTACCAGCGCTTTTTCAAGCCCTCCGCAACGCCGGGCCGCGCCATGTTCGATCTGCCGGCGCTGACGATCGACAGGCTGACCCGGGCTGGCGTGCAGGCCGAAAGCCTCGGCCTCTGCACCTATCCCGATAGCGAGCGCTTCTTTTCCTATCGCCGGACGACACATCGCGACGAGCCGGACTACGGCCGGCAGATTTCAGCGATATCAATCAGGGAGACTTGAGCAGAATGGCACTGCACTTCGAAAAGGCCGAGTTCTCAAGCAGGCTTGCGCGCCTCACCGAGAAGATGAAGGAAGAAAAGCTCGACGCCTTGCTGCTCTTCGCCCAGGAAAGCATGTATTGGCTGACCGGCTATGACACCTTCGGCTACTGCTTTTTCCAGACGCTGATCGTCAAGAGCGACGGCACCATGGCGCTGATCACGCGCTCGGCCGATCTTCGCCAGGCTAAACACACGTCAATCCTTGAGGATATCCACATCTGGGTCGACAGGGTCAATGCTGATCCGACGCTCGACCTGAAGAACCTCCTGGTCGAGATGGATCTGCTCGGCGCGCGCATCGGCGTCGAATATGATACGCATGGCATGACCGGCCGCGTCGCCCGCTTGCTCGACGCGCAGTTGACCACCTTCGGCCAGATCGTCGACGCCTCCTATCTCGTCAGTCGTCTTCGTCTCATCAAGAGCCAGACCGAGGTCGCCTATGTGGAGCGAGCTGCCGCTCTCGCCGACGACGCGCTCGACGCTGCAATCCGGCTGACGAAACCGGGCGCCGATGAGGCCGACATCCTGGCGGCCATGCAGGGTGCGATCTTTTCCGGCGGTGGCGATTATCCCGCCAACGAGTTCATCATCGGCTCCGCGGCCGACGCCCTGCTCTGCCGCTACAAGGCCGGCCGCCGCAAGCTCGACGCCAAGGACCAGCTGACGCTTGAATGGGCCGGCACTTACGCCCATTACCATGCTGCCATGATGCGTACGATCGTCATCGGCGAGCCGATGCAACGTCATCGTGAGCTTTACAATGCCTGCCGCGAAACCATCGAGGCTATCGAGACCGTGCTGAAGCCCGGCCACACCTTCGGCGACGTCTTCGACATGCATGCCAGGATCATGGACGAACGAGGCCTCGCCCGCCACCGGCTGAACGCCTGCGGTTATTCGCTGGGCGCCCGCTTCTCGCCCTCCTGGATGGAGCACCAGATGTTCCATGTCGGCAATCCGCAGCCTATCGAGCCGAACATGTCACTCTTCGTGCACATGATCATTGCGGACTCCGATACGGGCACGGCGATGACGCTCGGACAGACCTATCTGACGACGGCGGATGCGCCGCGCACACTTTCCCGTCATTCGCTCGATTTCATCGGCCTTTGAAGACCGAATTGAAGGGTGAGAATCCGGAATTGACAGAGGATCGTCCCCGCCCGCATAACTTCGGGCGGGCTGATGCGATTGTGGGAAGGACGGATCACGGGATGACGCGAGCTGCGACTGTGCCCACGCTCCTGTTCGTCATGGCTCTCCTGACCGCCTGCAACACAACCGAAGCGCTGACGCCGCAAGTCGGCATCGGCGATTCCTCCGGAACCGCACCGTCAAGCCCGGTCACGCAGGGCGAGGCGGAACGTTTGGCGGGCGCCCGCCAACCGGTTTTCGCCGGAAGCGCCCAGCCGAGTGGTTATCATCCAGCCTATGATCAATCGCAGAGGACCTATCGGCCCGGCAGCGGCGCACCACCGACAACGATGCAAGAGCAGGCAGACGCCCTCTCCAGAAACGGCTCTTCGCCTGCCGCCTCCGCCCCGATCGAGGGACAGGCGCTGCCGCCGGCTGCCGCCGGCGCCGGGTCTCTGGCACAGTCCGGCCAGCGACTTGACACTCAGCAGCCGCAGCAGACCGCCGCCCTCAACCCCGGCGCCTCCTCCGCCCGCGGCAATACGGTGCGCTTCCTGCCGATCATCGGCGCGCCTGTGCAGGCCGTGACTCCGCTCTCGCGCCAGCTCGGCGCCGAGGCGCGCTCACACGGCCTCTCCATCAAGAGCTCGAACGATACGAGCAGCGACTACATCCTCAAAGGTTATCTCTCCGCCTTCAGCGACGACGGCAAGGTCACCGTGATCTATGTCTGGGACATTCTCGACAGCGGCGGTGCCCGCCTGCATCGCATACAAGGGCAGGAAAGCGTACCGACGGCGGCGGCCGACCCTTGGGCCGGCGTTCCGGCTTCGGTGATGCAGCAGATCGCTTCGAAAACCATCGCGGAATTCACCTCTTGGCGGCAGACTCAGGGCGGTTAGTCACAAACTTTTTGCAATTATGAAAGTCTGTGGCGCCTTTGCCCTTGCATTCACGGGGAAGCTGACTAAAAAGCGCGGCTATCAGCGCATAACAGGCGGACCAACATGAAGGTTTTCGCAGGCAATTCGAACCGGCAACTGGCCGAAGCGATCTGCAACTATCTCAACGTTCCCTTGGGGAGAGCCAGTGTCCGAAGGTTTGCCGATCAGGAAATCTTCGTCGAAATCCAGGAAAATGTGCGCGGTGAGGACGTTTTCCTCGTACAGCCTACGTCCTATCCTGCCAATGACCATCTGATGGAACTGCTGATCATGATCGACGCAATGCGTCGTTCATCGGCCCGGCGCATCACCGCTGTGCTTCCTTATTTCGGTTATGCCCGTCAGGATCGCCGCGCTTCCGGCCGCACGCCGATCTCGGCCAAGCTGGTTGCCAATCTCATCACCGAAGCCGGGGCCGACCGCGTCATGACGCTCGATCTCCACGCAGGTCAGATCCAGGGCTTCTTCGATATTCCCACGGATAACCTCTTCGCCTTGCCCGTGCTGACACGCGATATCAAGAGCCACTACGACCTCAGCAACGTCATGGTCGTCTCACCCGATGTCGGCGGCGTCGTGCGTGCCCGCGCGCTCGCCAAACGCCTGGACTGTCTGCTCGCCATCGTGGACAAGCGTCGCGATCGGCCTGGTGAATCCGAAGTCATGAACATTATCGGCGACATTACAGGCAAGGACTGTCTGCTGATCGACGACATAGTCGATTCCGGCGGCACGCTCTGCAACGCCGCCGATGCGATGCTGGCCAAGGGTGCATCGAGCGTCACCGCCTATATCACCCACGGTGTTCTCTCCGGCGGCGCAGTCACCCGTGTCACCTCCTCTAAACTGCGCGAGCTCGTGATCACGGATTCGATCCAGCCGACCACAGCGGTACTTTCTGCGCACAACATCCGCATCGTCACCACGGCTCCGCTGATCGGCGAGGCGATCAGCCGGACGAGCCAGGAAGAGTCCGTCTCCAGCCTCTTCGATTAAAAAGAGCCGGCATTCGATCGGCTCTTTCAATTACCGCATGAGATGAACCCGGCGAAGGCGCATGAATGGCTGACCCTCAATTGGTCGCCAGCCGCGCTCCTGGAGCCGGATTAAGCCGCTGTGCCGAACACGGGTCTCGCTGACGCCGGGTGACGTCAGACGCAAAAAGGCCGGCAAAAGGCCGGCCTCCTACATTTCTGTTTCCAGTTAAAACTGCTCAGGGCTGCTGCGGCGGCGCAGGTTCCGCGTCCTGACCTTGATCCGATTCCTGCTCCTGGTCCGGCTCTAGCCCCTGATCCTGATCCGGACCGTCCGGTCCCTTGATCTGCTGGCCATTGACCGCCACGGAACCATCGCGGCTGATGCTGATGTCCCAGCGCGAACGGCCGTCGGAATCGGTCTTGGCGAAGCCCTTCACCATCATGATGCCGAAGGAGACCTGGTTGAGATCGGGGTCCGTCTTGGCGAGTTCCTGGACAGCCGCGATCGTCTTGTCGAGATCGCGGGCAAGAATTGTCGCCTCCATCGAGTAGTCTTTCTCGGTGTCGACCCGGCCTTCGATCTTGCCCGTCATGTCAACGTCGTAAACTGCGGACTTGGCGCTGATCCTGGGGAACTCGACAGCGAGCCGCCCGTCGCGGAACAGCTTCTTCGCCATTTCCTCGCCGGTCTTCTCGGGCGCCTCATCGTTGAAATCCACCGCCATGAGGGCATCGCCGAATTTTGCGAAATCCAGGTTCGGAAGAGCAAGCTGGAAATCGAAATTGGTCGGCATGAAGGTCGCATAATTTGCCGGCATCAGCGGCGTGTCGAGGCTGATCTCCTGCGCATTCATTCCGAAACCGAAACGCATAGCGTCACTGGGGCCGTCGAGCGCCAGGTTATAGGCAAATGCCTTGGCTCCGCCCTTGCCCATCTCGTTGCTGATCGTGAGATCGTTAACCGCAATCGTCTCGCTGAACAAGGTCAGAAGCGGGAACGCTTCCTTCACTATTCCTTTTATCTCGACGCTATTTTCCGCGCTCAATTCCTTCTCATCAAGATGGTCGAGCACGAACAAGACCATCTCGCGAATCTGCTTTGCCGGCAGGCCGTTCACCTTGGCGTCGACGATGATCGAGCCGGCACGAATTTCGATGGGTGGCATCTGGAGGCCGGAAACCTGTTCGAAGAAACCAGACATCGAGGCGCTGCCGACAAAATCGATACGCGCACTGCCGCCTGCGCTATCGGTCGAGCTCAGCTTCTGGTCCATGCTGGCGATGGTGGCATGAACCTCCTCGGTTTCGGACTTGCTGGCGATCTTTATGTCCTTGGCCGCGAAGGTGCCGGAGCGCAAATAGCTGATCGCCGGGTCGAAAACGCCGCTATAGACAATCGAGGCGATGGAATAGGTGAAATCCGTCGGCTTCTGATCCGGGCCTTTAAAATGGCCGGAGACGTTGAAGTTGTCATCACCCTCGATGTTCCAGAGCCCGTTGTCGAGCGGCGTGGCGAATGTCGAGAACGGGGTCAGCCCATTGATCGTGAAGGTCGCAGGGTCAGCTTTGGCTAGCAGCTTCGCCAGATCGTAGATGATCTCATAGCGCGTGCCTGCCGGATTGACAGCGATGAAGCCGCTCTTCGCCAGATCATCGGGAAGCAGCTTCGTCAAAGTGTCCCTGACCGCATTGGCTCCGTCCTGATTGATTTCCACCGCCTCTGCCGTGGTAAAAAGGCAAAGGGCGAGCAGGCTCGTTGCCGTGACAAATTTTAGACGCATAGTCTGGTTTCTCCTCAGCCGCTTTAAGGCGGCCATCCAAAGATGCGAAGCGCGCCGATGTCAAGCCAAGTGGCGGCAGCTAATGGCAATTATGCTACCTGGACGGACGCGGTTTTGAAGTGATTTCATGAAGTTCGCCTCTTTGAGCCGAAATGCCGGCGCCCGCTGGTTACGCCTGCCGGGCTCATTTGAAGACTTGACGGTCGACGCCTGCAGGGGCGTGATCCGCACCGCAATCCGCAACTTGCGTTTCCGAGCGACTTATAATATAGGCCACCGGTCCGCGTAGACACCCTTGGAGGCAACGCGGATGAGGATGGGGAAACCCGCCTCCAGTTCGCTGGCATAAGGCATCTGGCCGCCGCCGAACTCTCCAAATAACCTCGAAAGGAATAGCCATGAGCCAGGAAACTTACGAGCTCAAGGCCGAGGCGCGCGAACGGGTTGGTAAGGGGTCCGCCCGTGAACTTCGCCGCAACGGTTTGATTCCCGCTGTCATCTATGGTGACAAGCAGGCCCCCATTGCCATCGCTCTCAACACCAATGAGGTGACGAAGCGCATTCACGCCGGTGGCTTCATGACCACCGTGGCGACCATCGAAGTCGACGGCAAGAAGTACAAGGTTCTACCGAAGGACTACCAGCTCGACCCCGTCCGCGATTTTACACTGCATGTCGATTTCCTGCGCGTCTCCGGCAACACCCAGGTGAGCGTCGAAATCCCGGTTCACTTCATCAATGAAGCGAAGTCCCCGGGCCTCAAGGTCGGCGGCGTTTTGAACATCGTCCGCCATGAAGTTGAAGTTCACTGCCCGGCCGATGCGATCCCGGAATTCTTCAACATCGACCTCAGCGGCAAGAAGATCGGCGACAGCATCCATATTTCGGAAGTCACTCTGCCGAAGGGCGTGACCCCGGTCATCGACCGCGACTTCACGATCGCGACCATTGTCGCTCCTGCTGCCGGCGTCGACGAGAGCGCCGCGGAAGCTGAAGGCGAAACCGAAGCCTGATAGCTTCGACAAATTTGTAAACATATGGCCCGCTTTCCCAGTGAACTGGCCCCGGAGCGTTAACACGCAACTTTCCGGGGTCAGTTCACAGGAAGGCGGGCTTTTCATTGTCCGCCAAAGCTCCGTTTCAGCAACATTTAACATATTCGTGAAAGCATGTGCCGTCAGCTGCGAAGAAGCCGGCCCGAACGCGCGACAGCAAATATGGCCGGCCTGGGGGAGTAGACGGAACCATGAACAATTCCGTTGAGAACAGATTTTTTGGAATTGTTTGCGGGGCGCTGCTTGTTTTTGTAGCTCCCCTTTTTGTTCTCTTCCTCTTTCTTTCCTCGGAACGCGCCGACAAGGAAATACGCGACCACATCTCTGTTCTTCTTGTAGCCAACGCGCAAGCGCTGGCAAAACCGCTCTGGGACCTCGATGAAGAAAGCGTCATCCAGATCAGCGCGACGGTCGTCTCCCAAGGCGCAATTGTCAAGGTCGAGGTGCGTGATCAGTCCGGCCAGCTCGACGTTAGCCAATCCACCATTCCGCGTTCCTTTGACGGCGATCTCGTGCAGGTGTCGCGCGCCATCATCTACAACACCGTCGACGGCCCGAAGAATCTCGGCAGCATCAGCGTCTACTATCCCGCCCTCGGCCTGTTTTCCGGCCTGAAGCAGGAAGAGGTCGTCTTCATTTCGATCTTCATCTTCGCGGTTCTGACCGTTTTCGGCACAGCGCTGATCGGTAACCGATTCTTCGTCATCCAGCCGCTGATGCGTCTGACGGCGGCGATCGAGGCCACCCGGCAGCTCGGCTCCCGCCATCATGTCGACTGGCAGTCGAACGACGAGATGGGACGGCTTGCCCGCAGCTTCAACGAGATGCAAACCAAGCTTGAAAGCGAGGAGAAGGAGCTGAAGCTCGCCCACCGCCGCGCCACCGATATCTACAACCTGACGCCCGCCATGCTCTTCTCGCTCGATGAGGAAGATCGCATCACCGCGGTCAGCGACTATTGGCTGCTCGCCACCGGCTATAGTCGCGCCGACATCATCGGCCGCAATTTCGCAGATCTGGTCACATCAAGCAGCCGGGACAAGTTCGTCAAGCGTCGCCAGGCCGAAAACGGCATCACCGTCACCGTCAAGTTCGTCTGCCTGGATGGCCGCACGATGGACGTCCTCATTATGGAAGCGGAAGCCGGCGCCGGCGCTCACGATCGCCTCTCGCTGTCTGTCATGACCGATGTGACCGAGCTCAAGGCTTCGGAGGACCGCAACCATCGCCAGGCAATCACCGATCATCTTACCGGGCTCCTCAACCGGCAAGGGTTCGAGGCGGTGCTCGATAACAAGATCGCCGCCGCGGACGCCGCCGGCCAGGAACTTGCCTGCCTCTTCGTCGATCTCGATCGCTTCAAGTGGATCAACGACAATATGGGGCATGCCGCCGGCGACGCGGCGCTGATCGAGCTGGTCGAGCGCCTGAAGACCCATCTCGCTCCCTCGGATGAAGCGGCCCGTCTCGGCGGCGACGAATTCGCCATCCTGTTGCCTGCGAAGGACGCCGAAAGACGCGCCAGGGCGATGTGCGAGCAGATCGCCTCAATCTTCGAAACGCCATTTGCCCCGGATATGCATCTGAGCGCTTCCATCGGCATCGCCATCTATCCACATCATGCCGCCACCGCGGCCGAACTGTTGCAGAAATCCGACATGGCAATGTATGCCAAGAAGCGGGACGGCAAGAACGGCGCGCAGCTCTTCGACAATGCCATGCTCGACCGCGCCCGCAGCCGCGCCGAAATCGAAGCCAATATCGAAGCCGGCCTCGTCGACAATTGGTTCGAAGCCTTCCTGCAGCCGATCGTCAACCTGAACGGCCGCGGCATTGCCGGTTTCGAGGCGCTGATGCGCCTCAACCATCCGCAGAAGGGTCTGATGCCGCCAGCCGAGATTATCGGCGTCGCCGAGGAGACGGGCAAGATCGTCCGCGTCGGCAACGTCATCATGGAAATGGCGATCTCCCATCTTGCGAAAATCTCTCGTATATCGGGGATGCAGGATACCTACCTCGCAATCAACTTCTCGCCATTGCAGTTCGACCCGGCGCTGCCGGCCCGCCTTGCCGCTATCGTCGGTCGCCACGGCATCCGCCCCGAGCGCATCGTCGTCGAGATCACGGAAGCCGTGCTGATGCACGACAACCCGCAAATTCGCATGATCGTCGCAGAGCTTCGCCGCTTCGGGTGTCGCATCGCGCTGGACGATTTCGGCACCGGCTATTCATCGCTGAGTTACCTCAACCGCTTTCCTGTCGATATCATCAAGATCGACCAGTCTTTCACCCGCGCGATCAACGACGGCGACGACGATGTGCGCCAGAAGAGCCGGATGCTGATCGAAAGCATCACCACTCTTTCCCACAAGATGTACTGCACCGTCATTGCCGAAGGCATCGAGACGGAGGAGGAATGCCGCACGCTTCACCAGATGGGTCTGGACTACGGCCAGGGCTATCTCTTCCATCGTCCGCAGCACGCAGCCGCTCTCATCGAGGAACTGATGGCCCCGCAATCCGCCGTCGCACGCGCCTCATAACCGAAGAATGAAGGGGATGACATGATGAAAAAGCTCCTGCTTCTCGCATGCCTGGCGCTGCCCTCCCCTGCCAACGCGCAGGCGGTTGCTTTCACGACAGAGGATTACGCTCCCTTCAACTATCGCGAAGGCAAGGTGATCAAGGGCGCGACCGTCGAGCAGGTCGAAAAGGTGATGGCTGCGATCGGCATCGACTACACGATCGAAGTCATGCCTTGGGCGCGTGCTTTCAGCCTTGCGCGCACTGCGCCGATGACATGTGTTTTCGCCACCGCCCACAACAGCGCACGCGATCCGCTGTTCAAATGGGTCGAGCCGCTGCTCATCGACCGAAACATCCTGATCACCCGCAAGGGGTCGGGCGTCACAGCCGGCAATCTCGAAGAGGCAAAAAAATATACGATCGGCACCCAGCGCGAGGACTATACCGAGACGATCCTGAAGGAAAAGGGGTTCACTAAGCTCGATGTGGCTACTGACTTTAACGCCACGCTGCGCAAGCTGCTCAGCGGTCGGATCGACATGATGCCGATCTCCGAACTCTATTTCGAAAAACTGAAGGCCGATCAGCCGGTGGAGATTGTAACCGTGCTCTCCTCTCAACCAATGGGCATCGCCTGTGAGAAAAGCTTTCCCGACGATTTGCGCGCCAAGATGCAGGCCGCCCTCGACAAGCTGATCGCTGACGGCGACCAGCGGCAGATCTTCTTGAAATACGGCATGAACCTCTCGCAATGATGCTGCCGATCGGCTCGCCATTTCCGCTTGACTTTACCTTCGTTTCCGGGTGGTGAACGTCCAGAAACGCTCAAGCGAGGACGACAGGCCATGCTGATCATTGCCGGTCTCGGCAATCCCGGCGGCAAATATGCCGGCAACCGCCACAATATCGGCTTCATGGCCGTCGACGCCATTCATCGGCGTCACAGCTTCTCGCCCTGGTCGAAGAAGTTCAAGGCCGAGATCGCCGAAGGCGAACTCGGCGGCGACAAGGTACTGCTGATCAAGCCGCAGACCTACATGAATCTTTCCGGCGAGGCGGTCGGCGAGGCGATGCGCTTCTACAAGCTCCAGCCGGCCGACCTCGTGGCGATCTATGACGAACTCGATCTGCCACCCGGGAAAGCCCGACTGAAAACCGGCGGCGGCCATGGCGGCCATAACGGCATAAAATCGCTGGATGCCCATTGCGGTAAGGAATACCGGCGGCTGCGCCTCGGCATCGGCCATCCCGGCGTCAAGGAAATGGTGCAGAACCATGTGCTCGGCGATTTCGCCAAGGCCGATAAAACCTGGCTGGAGCCGCTTCTCGACGCCCTGGCCGACAATGCCGATATGCTGGTGCGAAACGAGGATTCGCAGCTGATGAACAAGATCGCGCTGGCGCTCGGCGACAAGGCCGAAGAGGAAAAGCCGCGGAAGAACAGCAAGGACAGCGAAAAGAAGCCGGCCGGCCAGTCGCATATCCGCCAGGCTCGCAACAATAACCAGCCAAAGCTCCCCACCACCGGCCCGATGGCCGAGATGCTGAAGAAGATGTTCGGCAACAAAGGGGAATGAGGCCGGTGCCGGACCAGGATTTTACTGTCCGCCCCGCCACCGCCGGCGATCTCGAGGGGCTGATTACACTCTACCATCACCTTAATCCAGCCGATCCAGTTCTCGACAGGGCCAAGGCCGAGGAGCGCTTCTCAGCCATCCTCGCCCGGTCCGGCATGACAGTCTTCATCGGCTTTGCCGGCGACTTCGCGGCGGCGACCGTCACCCTAATCGTCATGCCGAACCTGACGCGCGGCGGCGCCTCTTATGCAGTGATCGAAAACATCGTCACTCACGCCGAGCACCGCCGGCGCGGCTATGCCGGCGCCGTCATCAGCCACGCGGTGGAGCAGGCCTGGAAGGCCGGCTGCTATAAGGTGATGTTGCTCACCGGCTCTAAGAACCCGGCGACGCTGCGCTTCTACGAAAATTGCGGCTTCACGAAGGACAAGACCGGCTATCAGATCCGTCGGTAGTGAGCTGGGGCTATTCCTCGGGCTCGGTGGTGAACATCAGCGGAAAACCCATCTCCTTGGCAAGGTCGATACCCTCCTTGGCCTTCGTCTCGGCGATGTCCTTGGCGCAGACCACGACCACGCAGGAGCCGAGCTTATGCGCCGTCATCATCACCCGATAGCCGGTCTCCTCACTCATGCGGAAGACGACTTTCAGGATCACGATGACGAATTCACGAGGCGTATAATCGTCGTTGACGAGAATGACCTTGTAGAGCTTCGGCTTGTCCAGCTTCGGCTTCACCTTGGTCTTCGGTTTCAGGGCAACGTCATTGTCACTCATCGGAAAACCCAACCGTTGATGACATGAAAAGGCGTAAGAAACATCCGCAGGGACTATATTGCACCGTCGGCACGGCAGTTCAATGGCGTAAATGTCGTTCGATGGAGAGCGGGAGGGATGGTCGCTGCTCTTGATCACCGCACCCGCTTCCCATCGAAGGCTGCGAATTGACGAGGCAACTTGTGGCCCTCGATCACCCTTCCGCGCCTCAATGCTCTTTCAATTGACGCGAACTCTTGACCCGGGGCAGCCATTCCCGCATAGGCAGGGCAAAGTCACCAATAGATATGGATTAAGCCATGGGCTTCAAATGCGGCATCGTCGGTCTGCCGAACGTCGGCAAATCGACTCTCTTCAATGCGCTCACCAAGACGGCGGCCGCACAGGCTGCGAATTATCCCTTCTGCACCATCGAGCCGAACACCGGCGAAGTCGCCGTGCCCGACCCGCGCATGCGCAAGCTGGCCGACATCGCCAAGTCCAAGGAGCTGATTCCGACCCGCATCTCCTTCGTCGACATCGCCGGTCTCGTCCGCGGCGCCTCTAAGGGCGAAGGCCTCGGCAACCAGTTCCTTGCCAACATCCGTGAAGTCGACGCGATTGTGCATGTGCTGCGTTGCTTCGAAGATAGCGACATCACTCATGTCGAGGGTCGCATTAATCCGGTTGCCGACGCCGAGACGATCGAGACCGAGCTGATGCTCGCCGATCTCGAGAGCCTGGAGCGCCGCACGGAGCAGACGCGCAAGCGCGCCACCGGCAAGGACAAGGATTCGATGGCGATGCTGCCGATCATGGAAGCCTCGCTGAAGCTGCTCAACGAAGGCAAGCCGGTGCGCACCCTGCTGTCGAAGCTCGCCCCCGATGAGATAGCTATCCTGAAGGGCCTTAACCTGCTCACCTCGCATCCGGTGCTCTATGTCTGCAACGTCGCCGAGGTCGATGCATCCACCGGCAACGAATTCACCGCGGCCGTCGCCGCCATGGCTAAAGAACAGGGTGCGGAAACCGTCATCATCTCGGCGGCGATCGAAGCCGAGGTCGCCCAGCTTGCCGATGAGGAAGCCAAGGAATTCCTCTCCGCCCTCGGCCTCGACGAGGCGGGCCTCGATCGGCTGATCCGCGCCGGCTACAAGCTGCTCGACCTCATCACCTATTTCACGGTCGGCCCGAAGGAAACGCGCGCCTGGACGATTGAGCGCGGAACCAAGGCGCCGCAGGCTGCCGGCGTCATCCATTCGGATTTCGAACGCGGCTTCATCCGCGCCAACACCATCGCCTATGACGATTACATCAAATACAACGGCGAAGTCGGCGCCAAGGATGCCGGCAAGGCGCGCGACGAAGGAAAGGAATACGTCGTCCAGGACGGCGACGTCATCCACTTCCGCTTTAACACCTGATCAGTTCGCTGCCGCCTTAACCAGGCGGCAGCCTGCTTGCGATAGCCGGCGGCAGTGCCCTGAGCACCAGCCGCCGAAGCGGCATCCAGCCCGTTCCGATAATGAGCACGATGGCCCCAACGATAATCAGCGTCGTGAAGATATAGGTATCGATAGTCGCATTTCCCTCCTGGACGACGCCGAAGATCGCGACGCCGAGCGACAGCAGCCCTGAGGTAACGAATGCGCGCCGGTCGATGACCAGGCCGATCAGCATCAGCGCCGCCACCGTCGCGACGACCACAGGCGTCCGCGCCGACATGTTCGCCAAGTCGAAGATACGGCCGCTTTCCCCGAACGACAGCAGCGAAACGGTGCTGTAGAGCAGCGCCGGCGCCGCGCCGAGGTGCAGCCAGAAGGCGATATCCGAACGCGTCGTCCGCCGCAGCCGGTCGCCGAGATCGAAATAGAGCGCCATCATAAACAGGCCGAGCGCGCAGATGAGGGCAACCAGCGCCAGCACGACGGGATGATCGAGGAAGAACGCCGGATTACCGCTTACCCATTGCACCAGGCGCAAGATCAGCGTGAGGACGAACGCAAGCACCGACATGATGCAGAGCGCCAGTGACAGCGGCACGCGGTAGCGGGCATAATAGGCGCCGAGAATGATCGGGAAGCCGGCGACGAACTGCGTCGCCTCCGCTCCGAAGGACTGGGAGGTCGGTGTCCACGGCGGAAAGAATTGGGACATCAGCAGACATATCCAGCAGAACAGCGCGATCGTCAGGCTGACCGCTGGCAAAGCGAGTCGCTGGCGGCGCACCAGGATTTCCGAAAGTACGATGATCGCGACCGGCACGGCGTAAAGCGGCGCCAGGCCCCAGAGGCCGACCAGTGCGACGACAACGCCAATGGTAATCAGCACGTCGTGGAAGCCGCGCACGAAGCGTGGCGTCTCGGTATCCGACCAGGCCTGCCCATCGGCTCTCGACACAGGTAGCGTCTCGATGACGGCTACGCCGTGCTCAGTCAGAAACGGCAAGAGTCTGCCGCCCGCCTCTGGCGAAATCAGCCCTTGGCGCGCCGCTTCGTCGAGTATCGACTTCAGTTCGGTCATGCCGGTTTATCTCCCCGGAATCATTGAGCCCGCGCGGATGCTATTGTAAGCATTGTGCGCTGCATATGGCGGAGGAGAAAATGCCGGCAGAAAAGCTGTCTTTTGAGGATTTTGAGCCCGGCCGCCGTTTTCCCCTCGGGCCGCAGCTGGTGCTGGCCGAGGAGATCATCGAGTTCGCCCGAGAATATGACCCGCAGCCTATGCATCTCGACGAGGCGGCCGGCCGCGCCAGCATACTCGGCGGGCTTGCCGCTTCCGGCTGGCATACGTCTTCGATGCTGATGCGCATGATGGCCGACAGCTACATCCTGAACGCGCTCTGCGAGGGCGCGCCGGGCATCGATCTCATGGAATGGCGAAAACCGGTGCTTTCAGGCGATACGCTGCAGGGCCGTTCCATCGTCCTCGAAGCCCGGCCGATGCGTTCGCGCCCCGGAATGGGCATGGTCAAGTTCCGCCACGAGGTGGAAAACCAGCGCGGCGAACTCGTCTGCCTCTCGGAAAATTCTGTGATGATCCGCATGCGCCTCCCTCCGGAGGAGGCCAATATGAGCTCGGGGCTGTCAGCATGAGAATGTCCGAACTTTACGCCGTCGGCGAGAAAGCCGAGATCGGCAGCTACACCTTCACCGAGGAAAACATTATTCGCTTTGCCAGACGCTACGACCCGCAGCGTTTTCACGTCGACAAGGAGGCCGCCAAAGACACCCTCTTCGGCGGGCTCTGCGCCTCGGGCTGGCACACCACGGCGGCTTGGATGCGGACCTTCCTCGCATTCTGGCAAAGGCAAAGCGTCATTCTCGCCGAAAAGGGCCTGACGTCGCCCAATGTCGGCCCCTCGCCCGGCTTTCAGAAGCTGCAATGGCTGCGGCCAGTCTTCGCAGGCGACGTCGTAACCTATTCCGTCGCCCTTCTCTCCAGCCGGCCGCTCGCCTCGCGGCCAGGCTGGCACCTCAACACCATCCTCTGCGAGGGCGTCAATCAGAATGGCGATCCCGTCATGCGCTTTGAAAGCGGCGTCCTGGAGTTTGACTGACGCGGATGCACTGAAAGCCTAATGCCCGGAGAATTCGACCAGCGTGTGTACGGCGACGCCGAGCTCTTCGAGCTTCCTGCGGCCGCCAAGGTCGGGCAGGTCGATAACGAAGCAGGCGCCGACCACCTCCGCACCAATCTGGCGTAGAAGCTTCGTAGCCCCAACGGCCGTGCCGCCGGTAGCAATGAGATCGTCGACCAGGATCACCTTCTCGCCAGGCTGGATCGCATCACGATGCATCTCCATTTCGTCGACGCCATATTCCAGGCTGTAGGCAATTCGCACGGTGTCGTGCGGCAGCTTACCCTTCTTGCGGATCGGCACGAAGCCCGAGGAAAGCTGGTGCGCCACCGCGCCACCGAGAATAAAACCGCGCGCTTCCATGCCGGCGATTTTGTCGATCTTCGTGCCCGCATAGGGCTGCACCAGTTCGTCGACCGCCCTTCGGAAAGCACGGGGGTTGCCGAGCAACGTGGTGATGTCGCGGAAGATGATTCCGGGCTTGGGGTAATCGGGAATGGAGCGGATGCTGGCTGCAAGCTCCGAAATTGTATTGTCCATGGAAAGTCCGTATCTGCGAGCGCATAAACCGGCCGCACCCTATCAATTGCCGAGGGTGGAACCAACAAAAAAGGCGGCTCGCAAGCCGCCTTTCGAATTCAGCCAAGGAACGCTCAATGCTCCTTATTGGCGTAGACCGAGCGCTTCGTCAGGTAGATCAGCACGGTGAAGATCGCCAGGAAGACCATGACCATGAAGCCGGTACGCTTGCGCTCCTCCAGATGCGGCTCGGCGGCCCACATCAGGAAAGCAGTGACGTCCTTGGAATACTGGTCGACGGTCGCCGGTGCGCCGTCGTCATAGGTCACCTGGCCGTCGGAGAGCGGCTTCGGCATGGCGAGTACGTCAGCGGCGTTGAAATACGGATTGTAGTGCGCGCCCTGCGCTATCTTGGTGCCGGCCGGCGGCTCTTCATAGCCGGTCAGCAGCGAATAGATGTAATCGGGGCCGCTTTCCTGATACTGCGTGAACATGTCGAAAACGAACTGCGGAAAGCCGCGCTCGACTGCGCGGGCCTTGGCGATCAGCGAAAAATCGGGCGGAGCGGCGCCATTGTTGGAAGCAGCAGCGGCTTCGGCATTGGGGAAAGGCGACGGGAAGTAATCGGAAGGAACCGCCTTGCGGGTAAACATCTCGCCGTTCGCGTCGGGACCGTCCTGAACCTCGTAATTCGCGGCAAAGGCCTTCACCTGCGCCTCGGAATAGCCGAGTTCGCCAAGCGTGCGAAAAGGCACGAGCTTCATCGAATGGCAGGCTGCACAGACTTCCGTGTAGACCTTGAGGCCGCGCTGCAGCTGGCCTTTGTCGTAATGGCCGAAGGGACCGGCAAAACTCCAGTCCTGCTGCTTCGGATGCTTCAGCGGATAATGCGGCGTCTCGCCTTCCGCGTGATGGGCCGGAGCCGCACCGGCCGGGCCCGGCTCTTCGGCCAGAGCCGCGCCGCTGAGACCGGCAACAACAGCGAGCGAGAGTATGCTTGCAACAAGCGTCTTCATGTTTCTGTTCCCTTCCGTCTCGCGCTTACGCATTGGCCGCTGCACTGGCGGCAGCTGTCTTGTTGCGCTTCTCGAGCACCGCTTCGGTGATCGAGTTCGGGATGCGCCGCGGCGTCTCGACTAGGCCGAGCACCGGCATGGCAACCAGGAAGAAGGCGAAGTAAAGGAGCGTGCAGATCTGCGAGATGATGACGAAGCTCCCTTCCGCCGGCTGAGACCCGAGCCAGCCGAGGATGATCGCGTTGATCACGAACAGCCAGAAGAACAACTTGTACCAGGGACGGTAGACCGCAGAGCGAACCTTGGAGGTATCAAGCCAGGGCAGGAAGAACAGCACGATGATCGCGCCGAACATCACGAGCACGCCGCCGAGCTTGGAGTCGATCGGGCCGATGTTGAAGGTGATCGAACGCAGCATCGCGTAGAAGGGCAGGAAATACCATTCCGGAACGATGTGTGCCGGCGTCTTCAACGGGTCGGCCGGGATATAGTTGTCGGCATGGCCGAGGAAGTTCGGCATATAGAAGACGAAATACGCATAGACCAGCAGGAAGACCGATACGCCGAGCGCATCCTTCATCGTCGCATATGGCGTGAAGCGCACGGTGTCCGTCTTCGTCTTGACCTCGACGCCGGTCGGGTTGGTCTGGCCGGTGACGTGCAGCGCCCAGATGTGCAGGACGACGACGCCGGCGATCATGAAGGGCAGCAGGTAGTGCAGCGAGAAGAAGCGGTTCAGCGTCGGCTGTTCGACGGCAAAGCCGCCGAGCAGGAACTGCTGGAGCGATTCGCCGATCATCGGGAAGGCCGAGAAGAAGCCGGTGATGACGGTCGCGCCCCAGAAGGACATCTGGCCCCAGGGCAGGACATAGCCCATGAAGCCGGTCGCCATCATCAGCAGGTAGATGACGACGCCGAGGATCCAGAGGATTTCGCGCGGCGCCTTATAGGAGCCGTAATAGAGGCCGCGGGCGATGTGCAGGTAGACGGCGACGAAGAAGAAGGATGCGCCGTTGGCATGCATGTAGCGCAGCAGCCAGCCATGGTTGACGTCGCGCATGATCTTTTCAACGGAGTTGAAGGCGATCGCTGTGTCCGCGGCGTAATGCATGGCGAGCACGATACCCGTCAGGATCTGCACGACCAGCATGACGGAGAGCATGGCGCCAAAAGTATAGGCATAGTTCAGGTTTCTCGGAACCGGATATGCCACGAAGCTGTCATACACCATGCGCGGCAGCGGCAGGCGCGCATCGACCCATTTCTCGAAGCCGGTTGATGGTTCGTAGCTGGAATGGCCACTCATGAATCAGTCTCCCCTCAACCGATCTTGATTTTGGTATCGGACACAAATGAAAAGGTCGGGATCGCCAGGTTCTCAGGCGCAGGACCCTTCCGGATGCGGCCGGCCGTATCGTAGACCGAGCCATGGCAGGGACAGAACCAACCATTGTATTCGCCGGCCTGGCCGAGCGGGACGCAACCGAGATGGGTGCAGGTACCGATCATGACGATCCAGTTTTCCTTGCCTTCGCCGCCCGAGCGGTCGACGCCCGTTGCCTGAGCGTCGGCAGGAAGGTTTGCATTGCGGGCCACCGGATCCTTGAGGTCCGACATCGGAACATCGGCTGCGGCCTTGACTTCTTCCGGCGTGCGGTTGCGGATGAAGATCGGCTTGCCACGCCACTTCACCGTCAAGGACATGCCGGGCTCGAGGCTTGCGACATCGACTTCGATGGAAGCCAGCGCCAGCGTCGACGCATCCGGGCGCATCTGGTCGATGAACGGCCATGCGAACGCTGCGGCGCCGACAGCACCAGCCATACCAGTGGTGAGATAAAGGAAATCACGGCGAGTGGGCTCTGTCGAAGCCTCGCTTGTCGTTTCGTGTTCGCTCACGGCTTAACCATCCTCTGCGCAAATATCGCGGAATTCCGCCCTGCCCCCTCTACCAACGAATCTCTCTAGACACAATTCGGCCATAGACTCCCCGGTAATCCGGCGCGTTCTAAGCTTGATCGCAAATTATGTCCAGCCTTGACAAGGGGATGTGGGCACAATGTCGCGGGAAATTTCCGATGAACTTTTTAAGGCAAATACCCACTTGCCGTTATGCTGCATTGCAACAAAAAAGCTGGCATGATAGGCGCAGTCGCAGCCAAGCCAGCAAGCCGGACCGAAGCGGATGAGAGACACGATTTTTTGCGTATTCAGCGTCCTCACGACCCTTGTCCTCGCCATTATCTCTCTGCGCTACGTCAAAGATTTCTATCTGCTTTCCTTCTTTTACAGCTTCCAACTCCACCTGGCGCTGGCCGCAGCGGTCGCTTCCGTCGCGGCCTTTCTCGTCAAACGGCATTGGTACGCGTTGCTGACGCTCGGCGTGTCGGTGATGCTCGCCGTCCATGGTGTCGTGATGGCGCGTGAATTCGTAGAACCCGCCATCGACGAGCGCCGCCCTGTTCTCTTCCGGCTTATGTCCTTCAACATCGAGAATGATAATTTCGCAAACGGCCGTGATATCGCCGACATGGTCATCGCCTCTGGCGCCGATGTCGTCAACATCCTCGAGGCCGAGCCGCTGCTGTCCGAACTGCCGCGGCTCTTGCAGACCTATCCTTATTACGTCGGCTGCGGCATCGGCATGGAGCAATGCGATACGCTCGTCTTGTCGAAGCGCCCTCTCATCGAGCCCCACATCCGCAACCTCGGGCTCCTCTGGCGCAACCGGCTGACGATCTCGACGATCGATTTCGACGGCCGGAAGGTCAATTTCCTCGCCGCGCACCTGACCAAGCCCTATTACGATGAATTCCACGGCCTTGAAATCGAAGATCTCGCCGAGCTTATCCCTTCGCTGCCGGGACCGCTCGTGCTTGCCGGCGACTTCAACACCTCGATTCTGGCTCCTGACATGCAGTATCTCATGCGCAGCCAGGGCTTGGGTACGGTGTCGCTGGAACCAGCCACGTGGCCGATCATCGCCGGCCCCTTCGGTATTGCGATCGATCACGTTTTCAGCAAAGCGCCCCTACGGCTGAAATCGGTCCGCCGCATCCCGAACAGTTTCGGATCAAACCATTTTGGCCTGATGGCGGATTTCGCCATCGATCCTTGAGGCCTGGCCTCCGTCGGACGCGAGGAAGCCGCCGGACTGGCGTGCCCAGAGTTCGGCGTAGAGCCCGCCGCGGCGAAGCAGCTCGTCGTGGCTACCCTCCTCGATGATCCGACCAAGATCGACCACGATCAGCCGGTCGAGGGCGGCGATCGTCGACAGCCGGTGGGCGATTGCAAGCACCGTCTTGCCCTCCATGATCCGGTGGAGATTGGACTGGATCGCTTCCTCCACTTCCGAATCGAGCGCCGACGTCGCTTCGTCGAGCACGAGGATCGGGGCGTCCTTCAGCATGACCCTGGCAATGGCGATGCGCTGCCGCTGGCCGCCCGACAGTTTGACGCCGCGTTCGCCGACATGCGCGTCGAAGCCTCTACGGCCCTGCTGATCCTGCAGGCGCGAGATGAAGTCGATGGCTTCGGCGCGCCTGGCCGCCTCGACCAGCCGCTCCTCGCCGGCATCCGGCCGTCCGAACAGGATATTGTCGCGCACCGAACGATGCAGCAGCGACGTGTCCTGGCTGACAACGCCGATCTGCATCCTGAGCGATTCCTGGGTCACGGCCGATATATCCTGGCCGTCGACGAGGATGCGCCCCTCCTGGAGGTCATAGAGACGCAGCAGCAGGTTCATCAACGTCGATTTTCCCGCGCCCGAACGGCCAACGATCCCGACCTTTTCGCCCGGGCGGATGGTCAGGGAGAAATTCTCGACAATCGGCTGCTGGCCTTTGCCGTAGCGGAAGGAAACATTGTCGAAACGGATGCCTGGCTGCCGGATCGCCAGGCTCTTTGCATCGGGCCGATCGACAAGCCCGAGCGGCTGCGAGATCAGTTCCGCGGCGTTCTGGATGGTGCCGAGATTGCGCATGATCCCGTTGAATTGCGTCATCAGCCGCCCGAGCAGGAAATTCAGCCGGAGCACCAATGCAAGCGAGAATGCCACCGCGCCCGAGCTGACGAGGCCGCGCAGCCAGAGATCGACGCTCAATCCCGCCATCGTTACGATCATCAGGCCGGAGAGCAGCGCCATCGAGGCCCTCACACCGGTGATGAACCGCGTGAAGCGCAGCACCGTATCCTGGTAGATGTCGAAGCCCTGCCGCATGTATCGATCGCTCTCCTCGTCGCGTGCAAACAGCTTCAGTGTCTGCATGTTGCTGTAAGAATCGACCATCCTGCCGTTCAGCATCGATCCGGCTTCCGCGGTTTCGCGGGAGTGATAACGGATGCGCGGGACGAAATGGCGAGCGAGCAGGCTGAAAGCGCCGAGCCAGAACAGCACGACGGCTGCGAGCGAAAAATCCAGCCGGGCGACGAGCGCGATCGTGGTTGCGGCATAAATGCCGACAAACCACACGCTTTCCATCAGCGAAGTGACGAGATCGCCGGTCGCCTGCCCTGCCGACCAGACCTTGGTGACAATACGTCCGGAGAAATCGCTCTGAAAGAACGACAATGACTGTCGGGAGACATGGAGATAAGATTGCCAGCGTGCTAGATTATAGAAGCCGGGCGTGATCACCTGCTGGTCGACGAGCGCGATCAAGAAGGCGACGACGAAGCGCGCGACGCCGATGAGAGCGAGCATGCCGAACAGCTCGCCGCCATGGGCCGCGAGAAGGCCGCTCCAGCCGGCGCCGGGCGTGGTGCTGGCGAGAATATCGACCAGACGCCCAACGAACCAGAAGAGTGCGGCCTCGATTGCCGCCGACATGCCGCCGAGAATGAGCATGGCGATGAACGGCATCTTCGCCTGGCCGATGTAGAACCAGATGAATCCGAGAGTAGCGCGCGGCGGCTGCAAGTTGTCGCGTGGGCGGAAAGGATCGATCCAGGTTTCGAACAGGCGGAAGACGGGTCGCAGAAACATGGAAGCGATATAGGCGGATTGAGAGGAGCGGCAAAGGGAATGATAAGCGGACGCAACCTTATATTTTGGTAATCAACGATAACATCGGCGGCATCGCCATTGACTGCCCCCGAACCCGTCACAATCTGACGATAGGATCGCGCTTCACCGGAGAGAAGGCTCATGGAAACGAAAATGCTCGATGCGCATATTCCGCTTCCGCTTGCAGAAAGGTTGGATGCCCTGGCTCTCGACCTGGCGCTGCCGCGCGACGTGATCGTCACCGATGCCATCGCCGCCTGGCTCGACAGCGAGGAGCGCCGCCGCATCGTGACGCTGCGCACGATCGCAGCCGCCAACACCATCATCGTCGTCGAACATGACCGCGTGATCGACTGGGCCGACAGTCTTTAAAGATTGGGCCGACAGGACCGGCGCCGGTCCTGGACATTCATCTGGCGAGCACAGATCTTAGTCATAAATGGCAAGCCCTTCCCGACTACGCCGAGAGGGCTTCTCTCATTCCGCAGCCTCTTCCGCCTCTTCGGCGTGATCAGAGAGGAAGCCGCCGGACTGGCGGTTCCAGAGGTCGGCGTAGATGCCGCCGGTTCCGATCAGTTCGGCGTGCGAACCGGCCTCGATGATCCTGCCCTTGTCGAGCACGATCAGCCGGTCCATCTCCGTCAACGTCGAAAGCCGGTGGGCGATCGCGATCACCGTCTTGCCTTCCATCAGAGCGAAGAGGTTTTCCTGGATCGCCGCCTCGACCTCCGAATCGAGCGCCGATGTCGCCTCATCGAGCACCAGGATCGGCGCGTCCTTCAGGAACACGCGGGCGATCGCGATACGCTGGCGCTGGCCGCCGGAGAGCTTGACGCCGCGTTCGCCGACCTGCGCGTCGAGCCCCTGGCGGCCCTGCATGTCGACGAGGCCTTCGATGAACTCCCAGGCATTGGCGCGCTTGGCGGCCTCGATCACTTCGGCGTCGCTCGCCTCCGGCCGGCCATAGGCGATGTTGTCGCGGATCGAGCGGTGCAGCAGCGAGGTGTCCTGCGTCACCACGCCAATCAGCGAACGCAGGCTCTCCTGCGAGACGCCCGATATATCCTGCCCGTCGATCGTGATGCGGCCCGCCTCCAGATCGTAGAAACGCAACAGCAGGTTCATCAGCGTCGTCTTGCCGGCGCCGGAGCGACCGACCAGGCCGACTTTCTCGCCGGCCTTGATATCGAGCGAGAGATTGTCGATAACACCCTTGCCCTTGCCATAGTGGAAGCGGATGCGATCGTAATGGATCGCCCCCTTCTTTGCCGTCATCGCGGGCGCATTCGGCTTGTCGATGATGTCGTGCTGCTTGCTCATCATCTCCATGCCGTCATAGACCGTGCCAATATTCTCGAACAGCGCCGAGACTTCCCACATGATCCACTGCGACATGCCGTTGACGCGCATGGCAAGACCGATGGCGATGGCGATCGCGCCGACGGAGATCGCCCCGTTCAGCCAAAACCAGATCGACATGCCCGAGACGACGAAAAGCGCGAGGCAGTTGTTCACATAAACGCTTATATGAAACAGCGTTACCTTGCGCATCTGCGTGTGCACGGTCTGCAGGAACTCGTCCATGCCCTGCTTGGCATAGATCTCCTCGCGTCCCGCGTGCGAGAACAGCTTGACGGTCGCGATGTTCGTATAGCTGTCGACCACGCGGCCCGTCATCATCGAGCGCGCATCCGCCTGCTGGGCCGCGATCTTGCGAAGCCGCGGCACGAAATAAGAGACAATGCTGACATAGACGGCGAGCCAGACGAGGATCGGGATCATCAGTCGCCAATCGGCCGCCGCGATCACGATGATCATCGTCAGGAAATAACTGACGACGTAGACGAAGACGTCGAGGATCTTCATCACAGTTTCGCGCACGGCAAGCGACGTCTGCATCACCTTGGTAGCGACGCGCCCGGCAAACTCGTTGGCGAAGAACGACATGCTGTGGCGCAGCAGGAAGCGGTGCATCTGCCAGCGCGCCATCATCGGATAATTGCCGAGCAGCATCTGGTGCATGATGAGGGAATCGAGCCCGGCCGCCAGCGGCAAGCCCACAAGCACCAGCGCCCCCATCCAAAACAGCTTGTAGCCTTCCGTCTGCAGGAAGGTTGAACGATCGGCATTAGTCAGCCAGTCGACAATATCGCCCAGGAACTGGAAGAGCGCCACTTCGCCGATGGCGATCAGCGAAGTCAGCACCGCCATCAGGCCGAGCCAGGGCGCCGCCGGCTTGCTGTAATGCCAGCAGAAGGCAAAGAGGCCTTTCGGAGGAGCCGCGGGCTCCTCGCTCGGAAAGGGATTGAGTCGCTGTTCGAACCAGCCAAACATGAAATTGCTCCGAAACACCAGCGTTCCGGCTCCCGGCTTTGCGCCATCTCAGCGCCATGCAAGCACATATGGGAACCGGACGTTCAAGGGGCGAGGCTGAAACAGCCGCGCGATGGATCAAAAGGGAAGTTTTAGAAAGAAGCCCGCTCTAGCGGCGCCATGTCACCTTGACCGGCATCACGGCGGGAAAGCGCATATTGAGCAAAATATTCATGTGGCCCTCCCTGCTGGCGTTGGAAGAGGTGCATGCATAACGCGAAAACCGCGAAATTTCTAGGCCTTTACGGATATACATCGAACGTTTTCGGGCCAAACCGCGCCCCGTTGCGCCGAAATCACAGTTGTATTAGGCCTCCCGCGTCGAAAAGAATAGGCGGCGCCTCAATGACAGATCTCAGACTGGCACTCTACCAGCCGGACATTCCCGGCAATACCGGCACGATCCTGCGCCTTGCCGCGTGCCTCGGTTTTGCCGTCGATTTGATCGAGCCCGCCGGCTTCGACGTCTCCGACCGCAACCTGAAACGATCGGGAATGGATTATATCGCCGCCGCCGCGCTGACCCGCCATGTCAGCTGGGACCGCTTCGAGGCGTGGCGCGCCACGGCCGGCCGCCGCCTGATCCTCGCCTCCACCAAGGCTGCGGATCGCTATACCGACTTCGCCTTCCATTCTGATGACATCCTGCTTTTCGGGCGCGAAAGCGCCGGCGTGCCGGACCACGTTCATGAGAGAGCCGACGCCAGGATCTTGATCCCGATGGTCGATGGCCAGCGCTCACTCAACGTCGCGGTCGCGTCAGCCATGATCGTCGGTGAGGCGATGCGCCAGACCCTGTGGGCTTGATTGGCCCCGCCTACAAGCGATTGCCGATTAACCGGCGAGTGTCGGAAATCGACATTGCCAATCGGTCAATCCGGCGTATATTTAATTAGCCGGGAAACCAAAAGTCTCGCGCGATCCTCGGAAATTCAATGGCTTGTGGAGAACCGCCTCAGGCCACCGCAGCTCTAGGCTAAAAGAAAGCAGAATAAAACAAGAAATGGATTCCACGATCATCATGATCAACCTGTTCGGAGCCGTGGCACTGCTGCTGTTCGGCCTCGCGCAAGTGAAGGACGGGGTGTCCAGAGCCTTCGGCGCCCGGCTGAGAACGGGGTTGGCGACCGGCACACGGGGCAGCGCTCGTTCATTCTTGTCGGGTCTCGTGGCGACCGTCGCGTTGCAGAGCTCGACCGCAACGGCGCTGATGACCGCCTCCTTTGTCGAACGTGATCTCATCAAGCCGCGCATGGCGCAGATTGTCCTGCTCGGCGCCAATGTCGGCACTGCGATCACCGCCTGGATCGTCGCCACCGGCATCGAATGGCTCTCACCTTTACTTATCCTCGCTGGTATCGTGCTTTGCCGCGGCCCTTCCAACACCAGCAAGGGCGGCGGGATAGCGCTTGTCGGGGTCGGGCTGATGCTGCTCTCGCTGCATCTTCTTAGCCTTGCGACGGAGCCGATGCGTGACTCTCCCGCCCTAGCTGCCTTCATCAGCCTGCTGGGCGGCGCCCTGCCCGTGGCGCTCCTCTTCTCGGCAGCGCTCGCGTTCGTCTCTTCGTCAAGCCTCGCGGTCGTAGTACTCATCCTATCGATCGCGTCGACCGGGCTCATCTCCGCAGAACTCGTTATTGTGTTGGTACTTGGCGCCAATCTCGGCGGCGCAATACCGCCTGTTGTTGCGACATTGTCCGGGCCGGTCTCGGCACGACGCGTCACCCTCGGCAATCTCGCCGTTCGCACGCTCGGCTGTTTCATCGTCCTGCCGCTGGTGGGCTATGGTGCCGAACTTATCCGGATGCTGCCTTTCGGTCCGGCGAAGCTGCCGGTTGACGCTCATCTGGCTTTCAATCTTCTGCTTGCCGCGCTCGCCTGGCCCTTCTCACGATCGATCGCCGTATTGATGGCTCGGCTAGTGCCAGATCAGCCGGAGCCTGAGGACGCTCCGAAATATCTTGACGCGCAGGAACTTTCGACGCCGGTCATTGCCCTTGCCAGCGCCACTCGGGAAGTGCTCGGCATAGGAGATCTCATCGAGCGCATGCTGATGCGGGTTTCCGACGCCTTCGAACGGAACGACGCATCCAAGCTTGCCGAGATTGCAGCCCTCGAAGAGCGTGTCGACCGGCTGCAGCAGGCGGTGAAGGTCTACCTCTCGAAGCTCGGCCGCGAAGGCCTCAGCGACGAAAACGGCCGCCGCACCATTGTCGTTATCGACTATGCCATCAATCTCGAACATATGGGCGACATCATCGAGAAGGGTCTGGCGGAACAAGTGACAAAGAAGATTTCGCTCGGACTGAGATTTTCCGAAGACGGCCACCAGGAACTGCGCAAGCTGTTCGATCTGACAATCGATAACTTGCGGGTCGCCCAGACAATTTTCGTCACCCGCGATTTCAATCTCGCGCGCCAAATGATGGAAACGAAAGTCGAGGTCCGCCGCATGGAGAAGCAGTCGGCCGAACACCATCTCGAACGTCTGCGTGACGGACGTGCCGACAGCCTTCAGACAAGCTCGCTGCATCTCGACATGCTGCGCGATTTGAAGCGCATCAACGCCCACATCGTCTCGGTTGCGCACCCGATCATGGATGAAAGCGGATTGCTGATTGAAAGCCGCGTGCGGACTGCCGCGGAATGACGGTCAGTCGGCCGAAGGCAGGCGGCGCATGGTGAATTCGATCCGGTCGCCGTCGAGCTGGCGCCAGCTCTCCACTTCGGTCCAATAGGCTGCTTTTGGGTACTCGTCGAACCATTCGCGTGCCTTTGCGCGTGCGTCGATGAGGCCGAGACAATATGTCTCGCGTACAAAATGGTCTTTCCTGCGGGTAGGATTTTCTGCCCGGTGTTTCGCCATTCTGCGCTTCAGGCCGTCGAAGGACGGAGGTCCTGGAATTTTTGCCATCAAACCTACCTCTTCGGAAAAGGTAGTACCGAAATACTTGATTTGCGAGTCGAATCTTGAATGCGCTGGCCGGGCTCACCTCGGCTTGGCGAGGGCCGCCGCCACCTGCTAGATGTGGCGAGCAACGAGGAATGAGCGAGTCGTGTCCTTACAGGATGCCGGCCGCGGAGGCGTGACATGGAAAGACCGGAACTGCCGATCGGCTTGCCTGACGACATCGAGGAAAAGAAGGCGGCCGCCCGCAGGTGGTTCGAGGGGCTGCGCGATACGATCTGCGCCTCCTTCGAAGCCCTCGAAGACGAGTTGCAAGGTCCGCTTTCAGATCAGGAGCCCGGCCGCTTCGTAGCCAAGGATTGGTCGCGTGAAAACGACGCCGGCGGCGGTGGCCGCATGTCGATGATGGAGGGCCGCGTCTTCGAGAAGGTCGGGGTCCACACCTCCACCGTCCACGGCGAATTCTCTCATGACTTTCGCGCTCAGATACCTGGCGCCAAGGACGATCCGCGTTTCTGGGCGTCGGGCATCTCGCTGATCGCCCATCCAGTGAACCCAAACGTTCCGGCCGTGCATATGAACACCCGCATGGTAGTCACGACTAGCCGCTGGTTTGGCGGCGGCGCCGACCTGACGCCGGTGCTGTCGCGCCGCCGCACGCAGGATGACGAGGACAGCCAGCTCTTTCACAAGGCCATGGAGATCGCCTGCCGCAATCACGCCGTCGCCGACTACGACGCCTACAAGGCCTGGTGCGACGAATATTTCTTCCTGAAGCACCGCAATGAGCCCCGCGGCATCGGCGGCATCTTCTATGATTGGCTGCATTCGAGCGAGGACGCCGGCGGCTGGGACGCGGATTTCGCCTTCACGCGCGATGTCGGCAGGGCTTTCGCCATGGTCTATCCGAAGATCGTCCGTTCCAACTTCAACAAGCAGTGGACCGAAGCCGATCGCGACGAACAATTGATCCGCCGAGGCCGCTATGTCGAATTCAATCTGCTGTATGATCGCGGCACGATCTTCGGCCTGAAGACGGGCGGCAATGTCGAATCCATTCTCTCATCGCTGCCTCCGGTCGTTCGCTGGCCGTGAGACTGTAAAATCTCATCGATAATTCGACTGAGGGACCTTCATAAAAATTCAGTGAGTCCTAACTTTATGTGTACGTGCGTAACAATCGGAGGAGGATTGTCATGACGACACAAAGCGGCTCGCCTGCGTCCACGGATGTCCAGGAAACGCTCCGTGCGGTCGACACACCGGAGTTCCTAATCCGTATTGCCGAGAAACTGCGGGCCAAGAGTGGCTCCGATCTGCCCCTGTGCTGCTTCATCGAGCAGGTCAAGCTGCAGCTGGCCGGCGGAAAGACGCCGGAGGATCTGCAGAATGAGGCGGCCAACAACAACCTGCCCGGCCACCTCTCGGAAACCTACAAAGCCTGGGCGATGCCCGATTGAACCACCCTCTCCGGTCGCCACCTCCTGCCGGCCGGAACCTTCTCTTCGCACGTACATTTCATCAATCCGTGAAAGCGCGATGGCCGTTGCGTTTCAGACAGAGGAGAAAACCATGCGACTTTTCGAATGCGGCACCCTCGTTCCCGGCTGCGCCTGGCACACCCGGGCGGATAATGACGCAGAAGTGGTTCGCCGCGCCGTGGAGCACCTGAGGACTGCTCACGGCGAAACGACCATACGCGAGAACATGGTTGATAACATCAAGGCTCGCATCCGCGACGAAGCCACCGCCGCCTGAGGGCCGGTGCCTGGGTCCTGATGCCGACGGACTACAGCAGCGCTGCATCACCGATGCGACGCGGTATCGCTATCGCGTATGTTCCTGCAGCCGGGCGAGCAGCGTCGCCCGGTCGGAGGCGAAGTTTTCCTCCACCCACTGATTTTCCAGCACCGCTAGCAACTCGCCAACGCGAGGACCGGATGCGATGCCCGCCGCAATCACATCGCCGCCATTCACCGGAAACTGCGGTTTCTTCCAGGTCGTGGCCTTATCCAGGAGCTTGCCGAGTCGCGCCGAGCGTGCCATTTCGCCAAGATCGACCTCAGCCTTGCCGCGCGAAACGCCAAGCGCCAGCTTCAGCCGCGTCACGATGCCGTCGGGACCGTTGCGGTAAAGCAGCCGTTCGAAGGCGGCCGGCGAGAGTTCGTCGTTGACCGGCGCCTCTATTGCCCAGGCCTTGAGAGCGGCCGCTTCCGCATTGGAGAGTTTCAGCCGGGCCGCAAGCGCCTCCAGCCGAACCGCATCGGGCGGCACGATTGCCGCAAGGCGCAGCAGCGGGTCGGGCCCCCAGCCGAGCGCCTTTTCAGTAGCGACCAGAGAAGGGATGGCATCGATCCCCCAACGTTCCGATTCCGGCAGAATTTCCGTCAACACCGCCACTTGCCGCATCCAGAGAAGCGCCCGGCCTGGATCGGCGGCGCCGAGCAGTTTTCTGAGCTCCGACCAGACGCGTTCGGCCGACAGTGTCTTCAGTTTCGCACGCGCCGCCGCACAGGCCTTCAGACCCTGGGCGTCCGGCCGCCCGGAGCCGTAATAGGCAAAAAAGCGGAAGAAGCGAAGAATGCGCAGGTGGTCCTCGGCAATTCGCCTGGCGGCATCGCCGATGAAGCGGATGTTGCGCGTTTCGATATCGGCAAGTCCGCCGACGAGATCCACCACCTCGCCGTTGGCGTCGGCATAAAGCGCGTTGATTGTCAGGTCCCGCCGTTCGGCATCGGCCTTCCAATCGGTGCTGAAGGCGACCTTGGCGCGGCGCCCGTCGGTCTCGACGTCCGTACGCAGCGTCGTCACCTCGAAAGGCTTGCCATCGACGACGAGCGTCACCGTGCCATGCTGCAGGCCGGTCGGAACCGCCTTGACGCCGGCCGCTGCCGCCCGCTCCATCACGATCTCCGGTGTCAGCGTCGTGGCAATGTCGATATCGCTGACCGGTAGGCCCATCAGACTGTTGCGCACCGCGCCGCCGACCACACGCCCTTCCCCGCCGTCGTCATTGAGAAGCGCGAGGATCCGGCCGAGCGCCGGGTCGCGGAACCATGCTTGGTCGGCAATGCCGGTCATGCATAAAGCCTTTCGTAGAGTGTACGGACGATGCCTGCGGTGATGCCCCAGATCATCCTGGTTTCATAGGGCATGCGATAGAAATGCCGATCGATGCCGTCGATGACCCGCCTGTCGCGGCCATGATTGATCGGGTTCATCAGGAAGGAAAGCGGCACCTCGAAAACGTCGTCGACCTCGGCCGGATTCAGCGTCAGCGCGAAACCACGCTTGACGACACCGAGCACGGGCGTGATGCGGAAACCGGTCGAGGCGAGGTAGTTCGGCAGCCGCCCGACGGTTTCCACGAAGGAGCCGGAAAGGCCGATCTCCTCCTCCGTCTCGCGGATCGCCGCCATTTCGGGCGAGATATCGGCCGGATCAATCGAACCGCCGGGAAAGGCGATCTGGCCGGAATGCTTGCGCAGCGTCGTCGTGCGCTTGGTGAAGATTACACGCGCTTCCTCGCCGTCGTCGACGACAGGCACGAGCACCGCGGCATCCCGCAGCTTGAAGGTCGCCACCTCAGCCACGATGTCCGGATTGAGGACATGGTCGCCATGATCGCGCCAGGCATGGTCCACCGGTCCGCCATTTTGGTTGAGCGCACGGCGGCGGAATTCGGCTGCTGAGAACAGCGGATAACGTTGGGTGATCGCGTCGTTCATTGGCTGAGCGCATCCAATTCATCGGCCGGCATGACGGGGAAGACCTCGCCGGCGGAGCGGATCGCAAACGTCGCCTGCCCCTCCACGTCGAGGATCTCGCCGAGCGCGACCAGTTCATACATCACCGCGCGCGACACCAGCGCCTCCAGCCGCCCGCGCACATGCAGATAGGGTTTCAGTTCGGCATTATCGCCCGCAGTCGCAAAGCGCAGCCGGTGCTCTCCTCCCGCCTCCACGACATCGCCGACATTGGTGCGGAATGTCAGCACCTGGCGACCCTTGCGCACCGTTACGCTCATCTCGACGGCGATGAACGGCGCGTCGACGACCCTTATCCCGACCTTTTCCACAGGAGTCACGAGATAGGTCTTTTGATCCTCATCCCTCCGCAAGACGGTCGAAAACAGCCGCACCAGTGCCGGCCGGCCGATCGGCGTACCCATGTAGAACCAGGTGCCGTCGGCCCTGATCTCCATGTCAATATCGCCGCAGAACGGCGGATTCCATTGCTCGACGGGCGGCAGGCCGCGTTTTTTTCCGTTGTTTTCGGCAGACGCGCGCGAAATCAGCGCGGCAAGCCCCGCCGCATCCGCCTGTCTGCTGATTTCCTCGGCTGCCATTCTTCCGTCCCGGTTTGTCCTTAACGAAGTGAAGTCACGAGATAGTCATTTATAGCGAACTTGTCAGCCCGTCGCATCTCCATAACTCTATCGAGTATGAGGCAGATGTATAAGCCCGCCGATTCGCTGCCGAATGATTTCAGCCGTTGGAGATGCCCATGGGTATGATGAAGACCGAAGCCAGCCTCGATGAAAAGGCGATCGTCGCCGCCGCCGAGAAGGCGCTCTCCGATATCGCCGCCATCCGCGGGGAAGTCTCGAAGGTGATCTTCGGTCAGGAAAGCGTGGTCGAGAACACCATTCTCGCCGTGCTCTCCGGCGGCCACGCCCTGCTCGTCGGCGTCCCCGGCCTTGCCAAGACCAGGCTGGTGACGACGCTCGGTGAAGTGCTCGGCCTTGCCGCCAACCGCATCCAATTCACGCCGGACCTGATGCCTTCCGATATTCTGGGTTCGGAGGTTATGGACCAGGACGACAGCGGCCGCCGTTCCTTCCGTTTCGTCAAAGGACCGGTTTTCGCCCAGCTCTTGATGGCCGACGAAATCAACCGCGCCTCGCCGCGCACTCAGTCGGCGCTTCTGCAGGCGATGCAGGAATATCACATCACCATCGCCGGCCAGCGCTATGACCTGCCGGCTCCCTTCCATGTGCTCGCCACCCAGAACCCGCTGGAGCAGGAAGGCACCTACCCCCTGCCCGAGGCCCAGCTCGACCGCTTCCTGCTGCAAGTCGACGTCAACTATCCCGAGCTCGCCGCCGAGCGCCAGATCCTTCTCGAGACGACCGGCCTGGGGGAAACGCGGCCGAAAGCCATCATCGATGCACAGCGGCTGATCGAGATCCAGACCCTGGTGCGCCAGATGCCGGTAAGCGAGACGGTCGTCGACGCCATCCTTTCCCTGGTGCGCTCCGCCCGCCCAGGCCACGGCAATGCCTCGACCGACAAGAACGTCGCCTGGGGTCCAGGCCCGCGCGCCGGCCAGGCAATGATGCTTTGCGCGCGCGCCCGCTCGCTCTATGAAGGCCGCCTCGCGCCGTCTCTCGACGATGTCTTCGCGCTTGCCGAACCCATTCTCCAGCACCGCATGGCTCTGACTTTCGCCGCTCGCGCCGAAGGCATGTCGGTCCGCGACGTCGTCGCCGGACTGGTCAAGCAGGCAAAGGGATAAGGAAGCCGGACGCGTGGCATCTATCGGACAGACCGTCAACCCGACGTCAGGCAGCGATGCCCTTTCCCGCGCCAGGCAGCGGGCCGCCTTGATGCCGGATTGTCTGGTGGAAGCCAAGCGCATCGCCAACACGGTGATCGCTGGCTGGCACGGACGCCGCAAGCGCGGCATCGGCGAGAATTTCTGGCAGTTCCGACCCTATGCCGAGGGCGAGAGCCTGTTGCGAATCGATTGGCGCCGCTCAGCCCGCGACGACCATACCTATGTGCGCGAGCGCGAATGGGAGGCAGCGCACACCATCTGGCTATGGTGCGACATGTCGCCTTCGATGATGTACAAATCGAGCTACGGCAGCGTCTCCAAGGAAAGCCGGGCGCTGGTCGTCATGCTGGCGCTTGCCGAAATCCTCGCCCGCTCCGGCGAGCGCATCGGCTGCCCTGGCATCATGGAGCCCGCCTCCACCCGCAATGCCGCCGAACGCCTCGCAGCCGCGCTCGTGCACGCGCCGCTGACCGGTGGACTGCCGGAAACGGGAATGATCCGCGGCTGGAGCGATCTCGTGCTCATCGGCGATTTCCTCGACGACGCGCCGGCAATCATGGAGCGGCTCGGCCCGCTTGCCCGCCGCGGCCTGCACGGCCACGTAGTCGAGATATCAGACCCCGCCGAAGAGATATTTCCCTACAGCGGCCGCACCGAATTCACCGATCCGGAGACCGGGACCAAGCTCATCTCCGGCCGCGCCGAACACATCCGCGAGGCCTATCGCAACGCCTACCTCGCCCGCAGGGAGAGCCTAGGCCAGTCGCTGCGTCATCTCGGCTGGACCTTTACGACCCACCGCACCGATCATCTTGCCTCGGAAGCCCTGGTCGCGGTCCACATGTACCTGTCCGGCATGCCGGCCAAGGCAACGCATGGAGGGCTGCTATGAGCGCCCTTCCCTTCGCCTTCGCCTACCCCGCCATTCTCGGCGCCCTCATCGCTTTGCCGGTCATCTGGTGGCTGTTGCGGCTGACGCCGCCACGTCCCAAAACGGAAGTCTTTCCGCCGCTGAAGATCCTTGCCTCGGTTTTGAAGCGAGAGGAAACGCCGGCGCAGAGCCCCTGGTGGCTGACGCTGCTGCGCATGCTGCTCGCCGCCATCATCATCCTTGCGATTGCCGATCCGGTCTTCAATCCGCGCACCAATTCGCTCGCATCGAGCGGCCCGCTCGTCCTCTTCGTCGACAACAGCTGGGCGGCGGCGCCCGATTGGGAGCGTCGCATCCAAACCGCCGACGCGCTGGTGGACGATGCTGAATCCGCCGGCATGCCGGTGTCGATCACTTTCACCGCCGACCCTACCAACGACGCCGTACCGGGCACGGCAGCGAACGCCCGCGACAAGTTGCGCGCGACCGAACCGCGGCCGCTGGTCCCGGACCGCGAGCGCGCCTTTCAGGCGCTGCGGGCGGCCCTGAACGGCGTCAAGCCGGGCACTCTCGCCTTCTTGACCGACGGTGCCGCCGCAAAGACCGATGACGCGACGGTGCGCAGGCTAGCCGAGCTCCAGCCCGCCGATCTGCGCCTGATCGAAGGTGATGCCACGAAGACGGTTGCCGTCACCGCGGCTAACAATGCGGCCGACGCCATGACCGTCAAGGTCACACGGCTCGACAGTTCGCGCCCCGCATCCGTGGCGTTGAACGCCGTCGATGCCCAGGGCCGCTCGATCGCCAACGGCAGGGCAGATTTCCGCCCCGGTCAGAGCGTCGCCACAAGTTCGATCACGGCTCCCTTCGAGATGCGTAACGATTTCGCGCGGATCAGCGTCGACAGCGGCGCGACGGCCGGCGCGGTCCACCTTCTCGACGACGCATTCAAGCGCCGACGTGTCGTGCTGTTGTCCGGCACCGGAGCCGATGAATTCCAACCGCTGCTCTCGCCGCTCTACTACATCCAGCGGGCGCTGCAGCCCTATGCTGATCTCATCCAGCCCACGGATTCCGATCTGGCCGTCGCGATACCGAAACTTCTCGTCAGCAACCCCTCAATCATCATCATGGCCGATATCGGCCGCCTGCCGGAGGAGACCTACGAGCCTCTGACACGCTGGATATCGAACGGCGGCATGCTCCTGCGTTTCGCCGGCCCGCGCATGGCGGCGGCCCCCGCCGACGATCCGCTCATTCCGGTCATCCTGCGCCAGGGAGAACGTGCGCTGGGCGGCACCCTGTCCTGGAGCGAACCGCAGTCGCTTGCCGAATTTCCAAGCATAGGGCCATTCGCGGGCATACCGCGTCCTGTCGATGTCGTCGTCAAACGGCAGGTGCTCGCCGAGCCGACACCCGACCTTGCTGAACGCACCTGGGCAAGCCTTGCCGACGGCACGCCGCTGGTCACGATGAAGCAGCTCGCATCCGGCCAGATCGTCCTCTTCCACGTCACCGCGGAAGCGACCTGGTCCGATCTGCCGATCTCGGGCACTTTCGTCGATATGCTGCGCCACCTCCTTCAGATATCGCGCTCGGGCGGCGTGACGTCGGAGACGCGCGGCAATGCGCGTGTCTCGGAAAGCCTGCCGCCATTCCGCATGCTGACGGCAAAGGGCACGCTCGTCTCCGAGACGGGTTCGGCGCGGCCGCTCATTCCGAAAGCCGGAGTTGAGCCGACGGCGAATTTCGACAACCCGCCCGGGCTCTACGGCTCCGAGGACGGTTTCACCTCCTTGAACGTGCTGCCGGATAACGCTGAATTGAAACCGCTTGACGCGACGGGGATAAATGCGGTGCGCGAAGGCCTGATCGGCGGCGAAAGCTGGTCGGCAAAACCTGCGCTTTTTCTCGCGGCCTTTCTGCTGCTTCTAGCCGATAGCCTGATTGTGCTTTTCATGAACGGCGCCTTCTCGCGATCGCGCCCCGCCGGCCGTATGGCAACGATGATCGCGATCGCAGTCGCGGCAGGCTTTCTTGCCCAGCCCGGCACGCTTCACGCCGACGACTCCCGGCCTGGCGACGATCTCATCCTGCAGCGGCTTGACAATACGCATCTTGCCTACGTCGTCACCGGCGAGCAGGAGGTCGACAATATATCCGAGCGCGGCCTTGAGGGACTGACCCAGTTCCTGACCTTCCGCACGACGCTGGAACCGGCGCCGCCTGTGGGTCTCGATCTCACCAAGGACGAGCTCTCCTTCTATCCGATCATCTATTGGCCGGTGTCGGCAACGGCGCCGATGCCGTCATCGGCGGCGATCAGCCGTATCGACGCCTATATGCGCAATGGCGGCACGGTGCTTTTCGACACGCGTGACCAGATCAGCGCCCTGGACAATGGCGGGAATGTCAGTGCCAATGGCGAGAGGCTGCAGGCAATCCTTGCCAATCTCGACATCCCGCCGCTCGAGCCGGTGCCATCAGATCATGTGCTGACGAAATCCTTCTATCTTCTGTCGAGCTTTCCCGGTCGTTATGCCGGCAGCGCCCTATGGATCGAGGCACGTCAGGGCGGTCGCGAGCCGAGCGAAAAATCGGCAGCGACGGCCGATGGCGTTTCGCCGATCCTCATCACCGGTAATGATTTTGCCGGCGCCTGGGCCGTCGATGCCAACGGGGTCCCGATCCTGCCGACAGTGCCCTCGGATGAAGCGCAGCGTGAATATGCCTACCGCGCCGGCGTCAACATCATGATGTACATGCTGACCGGCAATTACAAAACCGACCAGGTTCATGTTCCCGACCTCCTCGAACGGTTAGGACAGTGAGATGACCTTCGATTTTTCGCCTTTCCTGCCTTGGCCGATTCTGGCCGCACTGGCCGCCGTCAGCGCTCTCATCGCCGCGTTTGCGATCTGGCGCGGTGTCCGCGGCGCCTGGATCAGGACGCTGGCAGCGGCGGCGCTGCTGACCGCGCTGACCAATCCCGTGCTGCTGCAGGAAGACCGCGATCAACTTTCGACGATCGTCCCCGTCATCGTCGACCGCAGCCAAAGCCAGCAGACACCCGATCGCGTCAAGATGACCGACGAGGCACTTGCCGCCTTGAAGGGACAACTCGCCCGCTTTCCCCAGATAGAACCCCGCTTCGTCGATGTCGAAGGCGACGTCAACTCCGACGTGCCCGCCACCCGTCTGTTCGACGCGCTGTCGGCCAACATCGCCGATGTCCCGCCCGCCCGCGTCGGCGGCGCCATCATGCTGACTGACGGGGAAATCCATGACGTTCCTGCCGCCAATCAGGCACTCGCTTTCGACGCGCCGATCCACGGCCTTGTGACCGGCAAGGCAAACGAGTTCGATCGCCGCATCGAAGTGATCAAGGGACCGCGTTTCGGCATCGTCAATGAGGAGCAGCAGGTCATTCTGCGCGTCTTCGATGACGGCCCGAGCCCCGGCGGCACCGCCGATGTCACGGTGAAGCTGAACGGCAACGAGATCGCGACCCTGCGAGCGACACCCGGCCAGGACACACCTTTCTCCTTCAAGGTTCCGGGCGGCGGCAGCAACGTCCTCGAATTCTCCGTCGCAGAGCTTCCCGGCGAAGTCACCGCCGCCAACAACCGGGCCGTCCACGTCATCGACGGCATCCGGCAGAATCTGCGCGTCCTGCTCGTGTCCGGCGAGCCGCATGCCGGCGAGCGCGCCTGGCGCAACCTGTTGAAATCCGACGCCTCGGTCGATCTCGTCCACTTCACCATTCTGCGTCCGCCGGAGAAGCAGGACGGCACGCCGATCAACGAGCTCTCCCTGATCGCCTTTCCGACGCGCGAGCTCTTCGTCGACAAGATCAAGGATTTCGACCTGATCATCTTCGACCGCTACCAGCATCGTGGCGTGCTGCCGCTGCTCTATTACGACAACATCGCGCAATATGTCGAAAACGGTGGCGCGCTGCTGGTCGCCGCCGGTCCCGAACATGCCGGCCCCGATTCCATCGCGGTGACGCCGCTTTCCGCGGTGCTGCCGGCAATGCCCACCGGGCAGATGATCGAGAAAGCCTTCTATCCCCGACTCTCCGAGGAAGGTCGCAAGCACCCCGTCACGCGCGGCCTGGACGGTTCCAGCGAGGATCCGCCGCATTGGGGCCGCTGGTTCCGCAGCGTCGACGTCGAGAAGCCTGAAGGCGAGACGATCATGCTTGGCGCCGACAACCACCCGCTTCTCGTGCTGAACCGCTCCGGCCAGGGCCGCGTCGCCATGCTGCTTTCCGATCAGGGCTGGCTTTGGGCGCGCGGCTTCGAAGGCGGCGGCCCCAATGTCTCGCTCTATCGCCGTGTCGCCCACTGGCTGATGAAGGAACCGGCGCTGGAGGAAGAAGCCCTGACGGCGCGCGCCTCTGGCCGCACCCTTGAAGTAACCCGCCAGACAATCGGCGACAATCCGGGCAACGCCACGGTGCGCTATCCCTCCGGCAAGACCGAAACCCTGCCGCTCACTCAGACTGAGCCCGGGCTCTACAAGGCCGAGAAGAGGATGGACGAGATCGGCCTCTTCGAAATCCGCAACGGCCCGCTTTCGACGCTCGTCCATATCGGTGCCGTCGATGCCCCGGAATTCAAGGCAATGATCTCGACGACGGATGTGTTGAGGCCGGTTACCGACCGAAGCAAGGGACTCGTCGCCCGCGTCGTCAGTGAAAGTGGCGCGGTCAGCGTTCCGCCGATCCTGCCGGTGCGTGGCCAGGTCCGCGTCTCCGATCACGATCGGATGATGATCCGCATGACCAACGAGACCGTTCTGAAGGGTATCAACACGCTGCCGCTCTTTGCCGGCTTCGCCGGCGTAGGCATCCTGCTGCTCGCCTTCGGCGCCATGTGGTGGCGCGAAGGAAGGTAATCGCATCGATAGCGACGGCTAGGTGACCGCGGCCTATTCCGGATACGCTAAGCGGCGCCGGTCTTACGCGAGGATGCTCACAAAAGCGGACGAAGAGGCCAAGGTACGACACGAGCAGCTTCCTCTGCAAAGCTCTAATAAGACGTATCGCGCCAGGCAATGGGGCCTTTCAGCCGTTCGTGCACACCTTCGGCGATCGGAACGACGAGCACCCGACCTGGATCCACGGGGCCAGGAAAGGTAAGCGCATTGTAGGCAACCTTCTCGAAGCCGAGCGGGCCGTAATAGGGAGGATCGCCGACGAGGATGACGGCTTCCGAACCCTTGCGACGCGCAGCTTCCACTGCGATCCGTACCAACTCCCGGCCGATGCCCATATTTTTGTGCGAGGGACGGACGGCAAGCGGACCGAGCAGATGCCCCTTCACCTTGCCGGCCAGCACCGGCGTCATGCGCACGGAGGCGATCGTCTCGCCATCATCGGCGCAGATGAAGGAGAGCGACAGGTCATGCGGCCCTTGTTCGCGGATTCGCGCCGCCGCCCGCGCGAAGCGGCCCGGACCGAAGGCTTCTTCATTGATGTGTTCGATGGCGGCGTCGTGGGACGCGTCTTCAGTGAGGTAGACGAGATCGTGCTTGTACATGATGACAGAAACCGGATGGACAGATTGATGGGTCGCGAACACGCCTTCGGCGTTCGGGAACATCAGCGTCGTCGCGGGTTTCTGAAAATGAACATCAAGCAGGGTCCTAAATCGTGAGAAGGCCGATAGCAGGAAAAATTTCGGCCGTCCAACGCAAAATGCGCACGACAGCGCCTCGCGTCTTTTCAGAAGCGCAAAGGACGAACTGCCACACGAATGACGTGACGCACTGTTCAATCTTTACCGCCTGCAACGCCCCGCTATCTCACCTATCTTCGATCCGAACGCAATTACCGGTCCGGACACCAATCAGGACCTCTGCCATTTAAGGGAACGAACATCATGGGAATGCTGGTGGACGGCGTCTGGCATGACGTCTGGTACGACACGAAGGAGAGCAAAGGCCATTTCAAGCGGCAGCCCTCGCAGTTCCGCAATTGGGTGACTGCGGACGGCGAGGCTGGGCCTTCCGGAAACGGCGGCTTCAAGGCCGAGGCCGGGCGTTATCATCTCTACGTCTCGCTTGCCTGTCCCTGGGCGCACCGCACGCTGATCTTCCGCAAGCTGAAGAAGCTGGAGGAGCTGATTTCGGTTTCTGTCGTGGATCCGCTGATGCTCGAGAATGGCTGGGAGTTCAAGGTCGGTGACGGCGCCACCGGCGATCACCTCTTCGGCGCCGCCACCCTCTGGCAGATCTACGTCAAGGCCGACCCCCATTATTCCGGCCGTGTCACCGTTCCCGTCCTCTGGGACAAGAAGACCGGCACGATCGTCAGCAATGAATCGGCCGAAATCATCCGCATGTTCAACGGCGCCTTCGATGCACTGACGGGCTCGAAGGCTGATTTTTATCCGGAGAATCTGCGTGCCGAAATCGACGCGCTGAACGCTACCGTCTACGACACCGTCAACAACGGCGTCTACAAGGCAGGCTTTGCCACAACTCAAGAAGCATACGAGGAAAATGTCGGCAAACTGTTCGAAACCCTCGATGTTCTCGACGATCGCCTGGGCAGGGGCCGCTACCTCTTCGGCGACATATTGACCGAGGCGGACTGGCGCCTCCTCACCACGCTGGTGCGCTTCGACCCTGTTTATGTCGGCCACTTCAAGTGCAATATCCGCCGCATCGCGGATTACCGCAACCTGCCCGGCTATCTCAGGGACCTCTATCAGACCGCAGGCGTTGCCGAGACGGTAAACCTGAAGCACATCAAGCAGCATTATTACCGCAGCCACAAGACGATAAACCCGAGCGGCATCGTTCCGGTCGGCCCGACACTCGATCTCGGCAGCCCGCATGGGCGCGACAAGCTGAATGCAGCCTGAAACTTTTTACCAGCGGTGGTCGGGTTCCTGCTCGCCACGAAGTTCGGCGAGGCGGCGATGCGTCGCCTCGGTCGTGCCTTCGGGCAGGCTTTCGAGCGAAAAGAACCCGCTGTCGGATATCTCCCAATCCGGCGGCCTCGGCGCCGTCTGCTCGACCGTCACGCGGTAGAACACGACATGGTCGCGCCGGGTGGTCGTGGTGTTGAAATAGACCTGGACCAGTTGTGGTTTCCCGATGATCCTGAGATTGCCCTCCTCGCGCAGTTCCTTCACCAGCGCTTCTTCGGCCGTCTCGTTGCGCTCCAGCCCGCCTCCGGGCATATGCCAGCCGCCGATATAGCTGTGGCGCACGAGGAAAATACGGCCGTCCTTGTCGAAGCAGGCCGCCCGGACACCCATCGTCATGCCGCGGGCAAAGGAGAAATAGACATGCAGGAGGCGCAGGGCCAGCCTGATGTGAGGGGGGCGCTTCTCTTTATCCACCATCGTTCCGTTTCGGCTTTTCATCGCGCCGGATGTGTTTGATTTGTCAATAAGCTGGTCTATGTCTCGTAGCATGTTCAAGCTCGCGCATATTTCCGACGTCCACCTCGGACCGCTGCCCCGTCTTTCTGTTCAAGAGCTGTTTTCAAAACGCATCACCGGCTTTGTGAACTGGCATCGAAATCGACGCAAGCACCTTTTCGGCAGCACGCTGGATCTGTTGCTCGACGACATCCGCGCTCATCAGGCCGATCATTTGGCCGTCACCGGCGACCTCGTCAACCTGGCCAGCGGCATCGAGATCCGTGCCGCCGCCGCCTGGTTGCGCGCGCTCGGCGATCCTGCCGACACCTCGGTCGTTCCCGGCAATCACGACGCCTATGTGCCGGGCGCCTATGAGAAGTCGATGCGCGCCTGGTACGACTATGTCCGCGGCGACCTCGCCTCGCCGCAATGGCAGGAAGACCGCCATATTTTCCCCTATCTGCGCGTCCGTGACAAAGTCGCGATCGTCGGCTGTTCCACGGCAGTCGCCACGCCGCCCTTCGCCGCCTCCGGCTTTTTCAGCGCTCGCCAGGCCCGCGATACGGTGAACATGCTTCGCGCCGCCGGCGAGGCCGGTCTCTTTCGTGTTGTCATGATCCACCATCCGCCGATCCGTGGCGCCACCACCTTCTACAAGCGCATGATCGGTATCCGCCGCTTCGCAGCCGTCATTTCGACCGGCGGCGCCGAGCTCGTGCTGCACGGCCACACGCATCTGAACACGCTGCACTGGCTGCGCGGCCAAGTGCAGCCGGTGCCCGTCGTCGGCGTCGCGTCGGCCTCGCAGGCCCCCGGCAGCATCAAGCCGCCGGCCGCCTACAACCTCTTCTCCATCGATGGCTCTCCAGGGGCCTGGGAACTCACCGGCGAGCGCTTCAGCCTGAACAGGACAGGCGACGCAATGATGCCGGAAAGCGTCGATATTTTCGCAGGTTAGCGCTGACTTCCGACTCAATTCATGCAGCACTTGAAGCGGTCTTGCCAAGCGCTTCGCCGCCGCCGCAACATTTGTCATGGAGGCCGCTTACCCTCTTGGTATTTTTACCGGTAAGCGTACAATCCGATCAACTGCATCGCCCCAGAACGGAGCCGCCAATGACTTCCCCCTTCCATCGCCTGTGCAGAACCACACTTGCCGCCGGCTTTTTCTTCGGCATGGCGAGCGCCGCCTTCGCGGCCGGCGACAGCAACGACAACACCAATCCTCCGCCGAAGACCGAGACGACCAAGAGCTGCACCGGCGGCAAGGTCTGGGACAAGGACAAGAAGGAATGCGTCACACCGAAGAAGAACAGCTTCAACGATGATGATCTCTATAAGTTCGCCCGCGAATTCGCCTATGCCGGCCAGTATGAGAACGCCATCACCGTGCTCAATCTCGCCCGCGATCAGAACGACCCACGGATCCTGAACTATCTTGGCTATGCCAACCGCAAGGCAGGCCGCATCGAGCTCGGCATGTCCTATTACCGCAAGGCGTTGCAGGCGGATGAGAATTATATTCTCGCCCGCTCCTACATGGGTATGGCGCTGGTGGAACAGGGAGATATCCAGGGGGCGCGCGTCCAGCTCGTCGAAATTCGCGACCGCGGCGGCGAAGACACCTGGGCCTATCGCGCTCTGCTGCAAAGCTTGAACGGCTACAGGACATATTGACGCAAGCTTTGCGGGCTAGATTATGAAAACCCCTAGCGAAAGGGGGATAAGATGACCGAATGCTTGCGGAGTGCAGTAGACTTGTTTCATAAAGCACCTGCATCTCCGGTGACGATAAAGCCGGTTTCGCGTCCGATGGCGAAGCTTTCGTCCGCGAAACCATTGTGAATGCTTCTTGGATAGACAATGCGTCAGCCCGCAACGACCATCGACCTCCGGCGTGATCTCGTCGGCCTTCTGCCCCATCTTCGTCGCTTCGCGATCACGCTCGCGGGCGAAGCGGGTGTGGCTGATGAACTTGTCCAAGCGGTCTGTCTGCGTGCCATTGCCAAGGGGCATCAGTGGAGCGGCGAAGGCCGGCTGGAAAGCTGGATCTATACGCTTGCCCGCCAGCAATGGACTGAGGACAGCCGCAAGCGCAAGACGAAGGCGTCGGCGCGCGGCAACGTCACCGATATCAGAGAAGCTGCGCGCGAACGCTCGGCTTCGGTCGATCCCGACGCCATCCATCGCATGATCGCCGAAATGCCGGAGGGTGTTTCTGCGATCTTTCTGCTCGTCGATGTCGAAGGCCACAGCTATCAGCAGGCGGCCGACATCATGGGCATTTCGGCGGCAAGCGTCGTCTCCCAACTCGCCACAGCAAGGCTGCATTTCGCTGGACTTGCCGGCACCCACCCCATCCACAGGTACTGAATTGCTCGATCTCAGGAAATTGCCGCTCGAAGCCCAGCTCACCGCCCTTCTCGACGGCAAGGTCTCGCCCGAACAACGGCACGAGCTGGAACAGCGTCTGGCGACCGATGAGAATGCGCGCCGCCTGCATGAAAAGCTGCGCCATGGCGCCGATTTCGGACGACGCCGCCTCGACGATGTCCTGAAGGAGCCGGTCCCGCTCGCCCTCGTCCGCTCTATCAAGAGCACGCAGCCGCCAAAGACGCCGATCGCCCAGCGCGCCACGCGCCCGCAGGTGAAACTGGCCCCCAGCGGCCCACAAGCGCTGGCAGCCGCGCTTATCCTCTTCGTCGTCGGTTGCGGCATCGGCTACTTTGCCGGCTCCACCCCGGATGCAGATGAAATCGCCACGACGACCTCCGCCACGGCGCCGGCCAATACCAGCGACTGGCTGAGTGACGTCACAGCCTATCAACGTCTGCTGATCCGCCAGCCGCGTCACCTCGTCGAAGTGCCGGCCTCGCAGGCGGAGGAAATCTCCAGCTGGCTCACAACTGCGATCGGCGTGCCCTTCCGCGTTCCCGATCTCAGCGCCGAATCCTGGACGTTCCAGGGCGCCCGCGTGATTCTCGGCGACAGCCGCCCCGTCGGGCAGCTCGTCTATTCCAACGCCGACGGCGACATCATCTCCATCTGCTTCCGCAAGGATGCGCAGCCGCCCGAGACCGAAGACTTCAAGGAAACGATCCGGGACGAGATCGGCCTCGTGACTTGGCACAATGCCGGCACATCCTACGTTCTCGCTGGTCCCTCCGCCGAAGCCGCCCTCGGCCAGCTCGCCACGAAGATCGCCACGGCGATTTGATTATTGGTGAGACGGTAAGGCCTGCTCCCTCTTCTCCCCAGTGGGGAGAAGTTGGCCCGTGGGTCGGTAAGGGCCCACACGGCAGAGCATTTATTATTGCCCTTCGCTTGCGCTCAGTGCTTCGCTCCTATCGTCGCTCACCCGCTCATCTGCCTGCCGGCATCTTCTCCCCGCTGGGGAGAAGGAACTCGTTGCACCGCATTGCTCCCCACAAACGTTTGCGGTGGAAAAGAGCGGCGGGCAGTTGCTCCCATCGGGTGTAAGCGAGGGGCAGAGCGCATCATCAGGCCACACCGACTCCGCCGCGGCCTGACTCTGTTCGATCAGGCCTTGCCGGCCTTCACCTCGAGCACCCGATTGGCCGCCGAGACGATTGCTTCGAGCGATGCCGCGACGATGTTGGTATTGATGCCGGCGCCAAAGAGCTTGCCGCCGGGATAGGAGGTCTCGACATAGGAAATCGCGGCGGCGTTCGAGCCGTGCTGCAGCGAATGCTCCGAATAGTCCTCGACCGACATCTCGATGCCGAGATAATGCGACAGCGCGTTGATGAAGCCGTCGATCGGACCGTTGCCGCGCCCTTCGATGCGTTTGATCTCACCGTTGTCGGTGATCTCGGCCGCGACGATCCGCTGGCCCTTGCGCTCCGTGTCCGGATACGTGTGGTGGTCGACGAATTTCAGGCGCGCGTCCGGCTGCGTTACGTAGCGCTCGATGAAGCGGTCGTAGATGCGCTTCGAAGGAAGCTCCTTGCCCTCGACATCGGTGATGCGCTGGATGTCTTCGCGGAACTCGACCTGAAGGTTGCGCGGCAGATTCAGCCCGTAATCCTGCTGCAGGATATAGGCGATGCCGCCTTTGCCGGACTGCGAGTTGATGCGGATGATCGCTTCGTAAGAGCGACCGACATCGCGCGGGTCGATCGGCAGGTAAGGCACTTCCCAGACCGGATGGTTGGCGACCTGCGCCGCCTTCATCCCCTTGTTGATCGCATCCTGATGCGAACCGGAGAAAGCCGTGTAGACCAGTTCGCCGACATAGGGGTGACGCTCGCTGATCGCCATCTGGTTCGAATACTCGAACACTTCCTTGATGCGCTCGATGTTCGAGCAGTCGATCCCGGGGTCGACCCCTTGCGTGAACATGTTCAATGCCATGGTGACGACGTCGACATTGCCGGTGCGCTCGCCATTGCCGAACAGCGTGCCTTCGACGCGGTCGGCGCCCGCAAGCAAGGCCAGTTCGGCGGCGGCGATTCCGGTACCGCGGTCGTTATGCGGGTGCAGCGACACGATCAGGTTCTCGCGATTGTCGAGGTTGCGGCACATCCATTCGATCTGATCGGCATAGACGTTCGGCGTCGCCATCTCGACGGTCGACGGCAGGTTGATGATCAGCTTGTTGTCGGGCGTCGGCTTCACCACCTCGATGACGGCATTGCAAATCTCCAGAGCCACTTCCAGCTCGGTGCCGGTGAAGCTTTCGGGCGAATATTCGAAACGATAGCCGCCGCCGGCCTTGGCGGCCATGTCGGTGATCATCTTGGCGGCATCGACGGCGATCTGCTTAATACCCTGCACATCCTTGGCGAAGACGACGCGGCGCTGCAGCTCGCTGGTCGAATTGTAGAAATGCACGATCGGCCGATTTGCCCCTTCCAACGCCTCGAAGGTGCGGGTGATGAGCTCCGGCCGGCACTGCACCAGCACCTGCAGGGAAACGTCAGCGGGCACGTTGCCCTCCTCCACGCACCAGCGGGCGAAATCGAAATCCGTCTGCGACGCCGATGGGAAACCGATCTCGATTTCCTTGAAACCCATATCCAGCAACAGATGGAACATACGGGCCTTGCGGTCGTGACCCATCGGATCGACCAGCGCCTGGTTGCCGTCGCGCAGGTCAACCGAGCACCAGACGGGCGCCTTGGTGATGATCTTTGTCGGCCAGGTGCGGTCCGGAATGTTCACCTGCGGATAGGGCCGGTATTTCACGCCGGCATCGGGCATGCCTTTTGCTGAGGATCGGCTGGTGGTGGTGTCCATTGTCTTGTCTCCTCGTCCGGCATTTGCCCCGCCTCTTAGCCGATCACATCGGGTTTGGCGATAAACAAATACGGACCTTCATCGGTTCGTTGGGTCATTTTGAAAGTGAGTCGCGAGGAGCGATGGCCGGGCGGGCTTTCGGCCGCCGAGCGCTCCTCAAAGGACCCGGCAACCGCGCGTAAGGCCGAGGAGAAGAAGCGAGGTCAGGGCGCACGAGACGTCACGCGCGGCGATGCGGCCGCGTGCAATCATGTCGGAAATCTTGGCGCCAGAGGTCTTCATGGCCGCGCTTATAACCTCGGGCAGCAGAACTGGCAAGCCCTCGCGGCCCGCCGGCTTCCCTCACGCCTGCTGAGCGCGGTCTTTGGACCTCTTCACAAGCCGCGACAGCGCCAGCATCAACCCGCCGGCGATCAATCCCCAGAAGGCGCCTGAAATGCCGCCGAAGGAAACGCCGGATGCGGTGACGAGAAAGGTGATCGCGGCCGCCTCGCGCGATTCCGGCGCCTGGAACGCCGACATCGCCGAGGACGAAAAAGCGCCGACCAACGCCAGCCCCGCCACTGCCTCGATCAGAATGGGAGGCGCGAGCGCCACGAAAGCCGTCACCGCGCCCGCAAGCAGCCCGAGAATGACGTAACCGATGCCGGCGATCAGCGATGCCCAATAGCGCCGTTTCGGATCGGCATGGGCATCCTGCCCGGCGCACATGGCCGCAGTGATCGCCGCCAGATTAATGGCGTGGCCGCCGAAAGGCGCCGACAGCAGTGAGAAGAAACCGGTGACGGCAAAGAGCGGGCCGGGTTTTGGATCGTAGAGATTGACCTTCAGTACCGCGATGCCGGGAATATTCTGCGATGCCATGGTGACGATGAAGAGCGGCAGCGCGATCGAAATAAGGGCGGCGAGATTGAATACAGGCGCGACGATTTCCGCCGTCGGCACCAGCGATCGTTCAAGCGAGGCGAAAGCGCCTTCAGGGATATCGACGCCGAAGGCGAGCACCAGCACGAAGGCTGCGAGTGCTGCCGGCACCGCCCAGAGCCGCTTGAAGGCGCCGACAACGATCCAGGAAATAACGATCGGCAGACCGAGCAGCGGATTGAAACCTATCGCCTTTACAGGCGCGAAGCAGAGACCGATCAGCACGCCGGCGAGCATCGCATTGGCGAGCGGCGCGGGGATGGCGGCAACCGCGCGGCCGAGCGGCTTGAACAGTCCGGCAACGACGATCAGCGCCGCGCAGATGAGAAACGCCCCGACTGCCGCATTGAAGCCACCCTCGACCACCCCGGTGCTTGCAAGCAATGCCGCGCCCGGCGTCGACCAGGCGATGCTGATCGGCAATCGGGTCAAGGCGCTGAGCACGATCGCGCAGATCCCCATGGAGATCGACAATGCCATCAGCCCCGAAGCTGCCTGTGCCTCTGTCGCGCCGACCGCCCGCAGGCCGTGCAGCACGACGGCAAAAGAGCTGGCGGAACCGACGAAAGCAGTCAACAGCCCCATGAACAGGGCCTGGACGGAAAAATCTTTGAGCATGGCGGAACTCGGGCTGCGGGAATGGCGCATGGAGCACGACAGTTGTCGCGCGCGCAAGTCCGGATTCAACTCTTTCTGTCCAGCGGTATGGGCAAGCATAAGCATCATCCAAAAACAAACCGCCCTTGCCTGCGATCGGCAGGCAAGGGCGGTTCAACTGTTTAGGCTGGAAAGCTCAGATATCGGCCTGCGATGTGACGATCCGCGAGACGAGGCCATAGTCCTTCGCCTCTTCCGCCGACAGCCAATAGTCGCGATCCGTATCCTTGGCTATCTTGTCGAGCGGCTGGCCGGTTGCCTCCGCCATGATCTTGTTCAGGCGTTCGTTCATCTTGATGATCTCGCGTGCCTGGATCTCGATGTCGGATGCCATGCCGCGCGTGCCGCCCGACGGTTGATGCAGCAGGAAGCGCGTGTTTGGCAGGCACAGACGCCGCTCCCTCGGAGCCGCCACATAGATCAGCGCACCTGCGGAAGCGACCCAGCCCGTGCCGATCATCCAGACCTTCGGCTTGATGAACTTGACCATGTCATGGATGGAATCGCCGGATTCGACGTGGCCGCCGGGCGAATTGACATAGATGCGGATGTCATCGTCACTGGCCGCGGCAAGCGCCACGAGCTGCGAGCAGACCTTCTGCGCCAGTTCCTGGTTGATCGGTCCATAGATGAAGATCGAACGCGACTTGAAAAGATTCGCCTCCGTTTCCTTGCCGAGCGGCAGTTCCTTCGTCTTGTCGTCCTGTTCTTCGTCGTTCATTCGAACCTCTCGGAGATGAATTCGGGTTCCTCGCACATAGTGCGACTCAATGCCTAAAACAATGCGGGAAAAACACAAGGCACGGAAGCGGTGGAGATATCCTTAAGAAGCCGCGCGCCGTTCCGCAAGCCTTACTGAAATGTAACGGTAGAAGGCTTTGAAAAGCCTGAATCGGTTCCTACCTCACCCCTCACATGGCACCGCCATCCGAGATCAACAGGAGACAGGATATGTCACCGGAAGAACGCCAATTGTTGACAGCCCTCTTCGACCGCGTGCGCACGGCGCAAGCCCAGCCGCGTGACCGCGAGGCCGAAGCCCTGATCGAGCAGGCAACGCGCGAGCAGCCGTCGGCCACTTATTATCTTGCCCAGGCCGTTATCGTGCAGGAAAAGGGCCTGGAAGCTGCCGCAAACCACATCAAGGAGCTCGAGGAGCGTGTCCGACAGCTCGAAGCCGGCGCCAGCGAGCACCACCAGGCCGAACAGGGCGGCGGTTTCCTGAGCTCGATCTTCGGCAACACCCAGACGCAGCAGCCCGCGCCCGTCCCCTCCAACCCCGGCCCCTGGGGTCAGCCGTCGCGTTCCTATGACGAATCTCGCGGCTACGACAGCAACGCTCGCCAGATGCCGCAGCAGCCGAGCGGCCCGTGGAGCCAGCAGGCCTCCGCGCCGTCTGCCGGCGGCAGCTTCCTGCGCGGCGCGCTCGGCACGGCGGCCGGTGTCGCCGGCGGCATGCTGCTTGCCAATTCGCTGAGCGGCATCTTCAGCAACCACATGTCCTCGCTTGGCTGGGGCTCGCCCTTTGGCGCCAACCCCTTCGGCAATGCCAGCGCCCCCAACGAGGAAACCGTTATCAACAATTTTTTTGGCAACGACGACACCCGCCAGGCATCGGATAATGCCGGCAATGACAATGACGACAATGTCCAGCAGGCGGATTACGACGACGGCGACGATTACAGCGACGACTCGTCCGCCGACGTTACGGATGTTTGAGGTTTAGCGGGTGAAGACGGGCAGCGGTTGCCGCACCGTTGACCGGCCCTTCACTATGGCTTAGGGCGTTCGCCGCTGCAATCGATGCACGGGATCGATTGCTGCCGCCTTAGGCGACACCGCGGCTCACCCACGTCCACGATAGGTGGCGACGCCCTGCTCAGGCAGCCACACGCCTTCCGGCGGCTTGCCCGTCTGCCAGAACACGTCGATCGGAATGCCGCCGCGCGGATACCAGTAGGCGCCGATCCGCAGCCACTTGGGATCGAGCAGTTCGACGATGCGCTTGGCGATGTAGATCGAGCAATCCTCGTGGAAGGCGCCGTGATTGCGGAAGGAATGCAGGAAGAGCTTCAGCGACTTCGATTCCACCAACCATTCACCCGGAATATAGTCGATGACGATATGGGCGAAATCCGGCTGCCCGGTCATCGGGCAGAGCGAGGTGAACTCCGGCGCGGTGAAACGCACCACGTAATCTGTGCCGGCATGATTGGACGGTACTTTTTCCAGCACCGCCTCCTCCGGCGAATTCGCAGTTTCGGTCTGGTGGCCCAGCATAGACAGGCTGGAAACATCTGTATTCGGCATCATGCCTCCTTGACGACTTTGACGCGGATGCCATGGGCTTTTTCGCCCTCCGGCTCCACATGAATGGCTATTTTGGCGCCCTCATGCACGGCTCTGATGGCATCCTCAAGGCGATCGCATATATCATGCGCCTGCCTCACGGACATAGAGCCCGGCACCACCATATGAAAATCGATGAAGGTGACGGTGCCCGCCCGCCTTGTTTTTAGGTCATGCACGCCGATCGAGCCCTCTGCATGGGTGGCGATCGCCTGCTTGATCGCCTCCTCCTCCTCCGGCTTAACAGCCTGGTCCATCAGCCCGCCGATCGATTGCGAGATCACCTTCCAGCCCTGATAGAGGATATTGCAGGCAACAAGGATGGCAAGCACCGGATCGAAGATCGCATAGCCTGTCGCCAGCGCCAGGAGCAGACCGACGAGTACGCCGACCGACGTCACCACATCCGACATGATATGCTGGCCGTCCGCCGTCAGCGCCGCCGATCGATGCTTGCGTCCGGTCCGGATCAACAGGCGCGCCCAGACCGCATTAATGAGGCCTGCGGCAAAATTAACCGCAAGGCCAAGCGCCGGTGCATCGAGCATGCGCGGCTCGGCGAGATAGCCGATAGCCTCCTTGACGATCAGCAGCGCGGCGACGACGATCAGCACACCTTCGGTGACGGCGGATAGGTATTCCGCCTTGTGATGGCCGAAGGGATGGTCATGATCGGCCGGCTTCTGCGCATAACGGATGACAAAGAAGGCGATGAAGGCGGCAACGACGTTGACCATCGATTCGAGCCCGTCCGATAGCAGTGCCACCGAGCCGGTCACCCACCAGGCCACCATCTTCAGCCCCATGACGCCGAGCGACAGCGGGATGCCCCACATCGCCAGCTTCCGAACCGTAAGATCGCCGTTGTCGCTCATATCGTCCTCCTGCGGTTGCGAGTGAATAGCAGGATCCAGGCCATTGAAATGCAAAACCGCCCACGCGAATGTCGCGCAGGCGGTCCAGTTGAGGGTGGTATGGGCGATGCTGGAGGATTTGTCAAAGCAAATGGCGCGCGCTTTCCAGCGGTGGCTCCGCCCAAGCGAAATCAGATTGCCGCACTCTCGTTGCCGGGCACTGCACCGCTCAAGGGCGCCAGCTCCGAAAGCACGGGCTGCGGCCAGCGCACAAGAGCGGCTTGGCCGGCTGACGTCAAAGCATAAACCCCCTTTTCCGTACGCTCGAACCATCCGTATACGTTGTCACGCAGGATTGGCCCCGCCTTGGGTGCGATCAGTTTCATCTCCCGCGGTCGCTTGAGTCCCTGCTCAAGTGCTGCCGCGCAGAGCAGCGCCTGCTGGCGGTAAGCCGTCATGATCGGCGCCCGCGAACCGCCGCCAACAACGGGATCGCCGCGTCGGCGTTGGTGCTCGCTGACGAGGCGTGAACGCCGCTTTGGATTGGTGCGCGGCATAGGAGAGATGGAGCTGACGACGACGCTGACTTCGCCGCCGTCGGAAATGCCTAGCATGCCGATGCCGAGCCGCCGGCAGAGGTCGCGATAGCGTTTGTCGGTCTCCCGCCCGCGCCCCTTGACCGAAACGCGCGCCGCGATCCAGACCTCATCGCTCATCGACGCCCGGTCGACTGCCTGGAGAAGCAGTTCGAGGTTGAAGGAGAGCTTGAGTTCGCAGACGACTACGACCGGCGGCTCACCTTCGCTCAAGCCGACGAGATCGCATCCGCCGACCTCACCCTTCACGACGTAACCGGCCGCCTCGAGAAAAGCTTTGACCGGCAGGTAGAGCGACGTCTCCATCGAAAAAATGCCTCAGGCGGCGTTGAGATCGGCAATCTCGCCGTATCGCGCAAGCAGGCGCGGCGAGGTCATGTCGCCTGTTTCTTCGTCGACGATGACCGCATAGGCCGCAACGCCGACGAAGCGCTCGGCCATCGCCAAAGCGATCTTTTCCGCGCTGATGGAATTGGATGCCTGGCGCATTTCGCCGGGCACGAGATTGCCGCGGTTCTTGCGGTAAGGGAGGATGATGAACTTTTCAGCATTGGCCACGGCAACTGGCTCCGATTGATCGTTCCTGAAATGTTCCGATTTGTCCGATAAAGTCAACCGGGCTCCGCAATACTGTCCCGCACCGACCACTGAATCCACGTAGGAATGCCCGCGCCGCCCTTCCCGCAAGCAGGAAGAGCGGCGCAATCGCCGTCAAGCAGCCTTTGTCTTCACCTTGCGCGCCAGATGCGCCACGACGTTCTCGATCATCCGCATTCCGGCATCGCCGCCGAGTGTCATGATCGATTCCGGATGGAACTGCACCGCGGCGACAGGCTCCTTGGCATGCTCTATGCCCATGATCGTGCCGTCGTCGCTCTCCGCCGTGATGATGAATTCACGCGGCAGGGTCGAAGGGTCGGCGAAGATCGAGTGGTAGCGGCCGACCGTCACCTCCTTTGAAAGACCGGAGAAGACGATGCCCGGCTCCAGCACACGGATTCGCGACGGCTTGCCATGCATCGGAAGCGCCAGATGGCGCAGTTCCCCGCCATACGCCTCGGCGAGCGCCTGCAGGCCGAGGCAGACGCCGAAGATCGGCAGGTTACGCGCTCGCGCTTTTTTGATCGTCGCCTTGCAGTCGAAATCCCTGGGCGTTCCAGGCCCTGGCGACAGCACGACGAGATCGGGGTTCAGCCGATCGAAGATCTCTTCCGGCACCGGTGTGCGGACGGTTGAAACCGTCGCCCCCGTCTGGCGGAAATAATTGGCGAGCGTGTGGACGAAGCTATCCTCATGGTCGATGAGCAGGATGCTGACGCCCTTGCCGACGCTCGCGACGTCGCGCTGGATCTTGCCGGAATTGCCGGTCTTGGCGTCTCGTATGGCGGAAAGCATGGCAGAGGCCTTCAATTCGGTTTCGGCTTCTTCTTCCTCAGGAATGGAATCGTTAAGCAGCGTCGCGCCGGCGCGCACTTCGGCGATGCCGTCCTTGATGCGCACGGTGCGCAGCGTCAGGCCGGTGTTCATGTCGCCATTGAAGCCGACCATGCCAATCGCCCCACCATACCATGCGCGCGGGCTCTTTTCATGGCTCTCGATGAAGCGCATAGCCCAGAGCTTCGGGGCCCCGGTCACGGTGACCGCCCAGGCGTGGCTCAGGAAGCCATCGAAGGCATCCATGTCGTCACGCAGCCGCCCCTCGATATGGTCGACCGTGTGGATGAGGCGCGAATACATCTCGATCTGCCGGCGGCCGATCACCTTGACCGAACCGGGCTCGCACACGCGGCTCTTGTCGTTGCGGTCGACGTCCGAGCACATGGTCAGCTCGGATTCGTCCTTCTTCGAATTCAGGAGCTTCAGGATCTGCTCGCTGTCGGCGATCGGATCGTCGCCGCGCTTGATCGTGCCCGAGATCGGGCAGGTCTCGATGCGGCGGCCGGAGACACGCACGAACATCTCGGGCGAGGCGCCAACCAGATATTCCTGATTGCCGAGATTGATGAAGAAGGAATAGGGCGAGGGATTGATCGCCTTCAGCCGTTTGGAAATATCGGAAGGCTTGCTTTCGCAGCGCTCCATGAATTTCTGCCCAGGCACAACCTCGAAGAGATCGCCTTTGCGGAAACTTTCCTTCGCCTTAGTGACGAGCTCGGCATACTCGCCCGGCCGATGGTCGCTCTTCGGCGGAATGGCATCCGTGTGCTTGAAGGGCTCCGGCGCGATATCCTCGGCCTTGCCTTCGGTCGTTACACCGTCCCTCTCGAAATCATAGCGGTCGATCCAGGCCTTGGCGGCATAGTTGTCGACGACGAGGATCTCGTCCGGCAGATAGAGCACCATATCGCGCTGATCGGAAGGCCGCGTCAGTTTCAGATCGATCGCATCGAACTGGAAGGCGATGTCGTAGCCGAAGGCGCCGTAGAGTCCAAGGCTCGCATCCGCCTGCGAATAGAACAGGTCGGTGACGGCACGCAGTACCGTGAAGACGGTCGGCATCTTCGAGCGCTCTTCCTCGGTGAATACCCGATCCGGCGTCTTGACGGAGAGGTCGAGGCGACGGGCGGAGGAGGCGCCGAGCACGAGCTCGGGCACCGTCTTCAGCCGCTCGGTCACGAAGCCGAGGAGCACCTCGCCGCGCTCGTTATAGGCCTCGATCCAGACGTCGCGCCCGAAGGAGGAGATGCCGAGCGGCGGATCGACGACGGCGGTATCCCAGCGCGTATAACGGCCCGGATATTCGTAGTTCGACGAGAAGACCGCGCCGCGGCGCTCGTCGAGCTTGTCGACATAGGAAGAGACCGCGTCGGCATAGGGGATCGCCCGCCGCTGCCGGGTGACAGTGATGCCGCCCTTGGTCTCGTAGATTTCCGCACCATCATCCCGAAGGATCGTTACCATAGTTCCACTCCGTTATCGGGGCCCGGACGACAGGCGGCGATAAACAAAAAAGCCGCCTCGAAGTTTCGGGCGGCTCACTCGTCGTCGTCTTTGGACACGATTGGTCGAGGCCGCCTCAGCGAGCCCACCACCAAACAGCGATGTTCAAAGACTTGATCATGAAAAAATTGTTAGCCTGAGATCAGCCGCCGCGCAAGAGGCGATTGCGTAACGAAAAAAGAGCGGCCCAAAAGCCGCCCCTCCCCCAGCCTCGAAAGTATTGATGGCAATCAGAAGGTCTTGGTGAGCGACACCTTGTATGTGCGGCCCGGCTCGGAATACCACTCCCGCGGCTGCGACGCCGTCGCCGAGTTGAGATTAACGTCGCGCACGGCGAGCGCGTTGTAGTGCTCCTGGTCGAAGATGTTGTAGACACCAGCTTGAACGCGCAGGCCCGGCAGCTGTTCCGGCGTCCACCAGCCGGTCAAATCCACGATGGCATAACCAGGCGCATCGAAGGTCGTATCGGGGGTCGTGCCGACGGTATTGAGGTGGTCGGTCAGCATGCCGGCCGAAAGCGTCGAGGAAAGGTCGAAGCCGAAGGTCTCATTGCTCCAGCCGCCGCCAATGATCGCCTTGAACGGCGCCACCGAGCGCAGGCGCTGGGTGGTCTCTTCATTCCTGCCATAGGCATAGGCAAGCGAGGCATGCAGATTGATGCCGTTGTCAAAGGTCTTGGCGGCGCTTGCTTCAATACCCGAGATCGTCGCCGCTGCCACGTTCGTGTAATTGAACTCAGTAAAGCCTGTCGCGTCGACGCTCGTTACCGTTTCAATAAAGTTCTGATAACGGGTATGGAAAGCCGCGACCCTTCCGGTAAAATCGCCCGTGTCGAAATTGGTGCCGATTTCGATGCCGCGGCCGATTTCCGGTTCCAGATCAGGATTGCCGAGTTGGGCGTAGCGACCTGTAGGGTTGTAGAAGCGGCTGTAAAGCTCATCCACCGTCGGTGCGCGGAAGCCGACGGCCAGTTGCATATAGAGCTCTACATCAGGCGTCAGGTCGTATGTCGCAAGGATCTTCGGCGACATGGCAGCTTCCGTTCGCTCGCGAAGATCGCCGAAACGGGTAAGGCCGGTATTGTTGGCAAAACCGCCGCCGGTCGAGGGATCGTAGTTGAACCAGTCGAAGCGGAAGCCGGGCGTCAGCGTGAAGCCGGTATTGCCGATCTCGATCTTGTCTTCGACAACTAGCCCAAGGTTCTGGCTGTCCACATTCGGCACTTCCGCCTGGTTGTTCAGCGACGGGCAAGTCGTCGACGTGGGGCACAGAGCCCAGCTATATTGGCTCCAGCTGGAGACGCCGACGTCAAGGCCGACGCGAACGGAGTGGCTGAGACCGGAATATTCGAAATCCTTCGTCGCGGTGCCGCTGAAGCCCCAGGTTTCGTTTTCGACCTCGTTATTGCGGCCATAGGCAACATCGGCGGTCGTACGGCCCCCGCTGCCGGCCTCCTTCTTCAAATCCTGCCAATAAAGTGTGGCGCGCGCACTGCTGAAGAACGCGTCGGAAGACTGCGCTTCATAATCGTAGTCGAGCGATACGCGATCGCGGTCACGCTGTTCGCGACCGTCATAATTGTCCATCATGAAGTTGCGGGGGCTGGTTCCTCCCTGAAGATGGCGCAGGTCGGTTTCTAGGTCGCGGCGGAAGCGTTCCGCCGTCAAGCCGATGCGATGACCGCCTTCCAGCTCCTGACGCAGTTTGAAGAGCAGGTTGTTCTGGTCGAAATCGGCAGGATTCGCCTCGGTCCGACGAGCGCCGTAAACGTCATTGTTGCCCAAGTTCGCCCGCTCATGGCCTTTGCGGTAGCCGCCCTGGAACAGGATCGAGGTGCCGCCGATCTTCTTGGCGGCGGCGGCCGAGCCGGAAAGGCTGCGGTCTTCGCTGTCATAGGTCGATTTCACGATCGCGCCCCAATCTCGGCCTTCCGGAATGAGATCTTCCGGCTCCAGCGTATTGAGAACGATGGCGCCGCCGAGCATGCCCGAACCGCCCTTGCTCGAATCCGCGCCGCGCACGATATCGAGCGAGGACAGCGAATCGAAATCGAACGTATCGCCGCCGCCATTTGCGTTGGCAGGCGCAAAAGCGCCCTGGCGCGAGCTGTTTGAAATATAAGGTATCGGAATGCCGTCTATGGTGGTCAAGATGCGAGCGCCGGAAAAGCCGCGCAGATTAAAGCCCGCATCGGCGCGCGAATAGTTGACGCCTGCATCGACGCTGCGGCCGATATCGTCGAAATTGGTAACCTGTTTCTCTTCCAGCTGTTTCTTGGTGATTTCCGTGGCGAGCGGCGTGTCGGCGACGCTGCCCGGAGCCACGCGCTTGCCCTTGACGACAATCTTCTGCAGGACAGTGCTGTCATCGGCCGTCGCTTGTGGCGTCGGTGCCGAGGCGCTTTGCGCGAACGACTGCGAAACAGGAAGAACGGCTGCCGTGCAGACCAATAGAACCGAGCGCCAATGCCGGATGATCATAACCTACCCTCTAATGATGATTACCGGGCTGGCTGGTCGTGGCGGTCGAACGCTCGATGGGCTGGCTGGGCTTTTACGGATAAAGACGAAGCAGAATTCCGCCTTCTTTTCGCCGCATAAAAAACATGAGGACGATTGTCAACATAAGCTGCCGCACTATGTTGAATATTGCGATCAAGTTTTAGCCTTCTTCAAGGACGTTGCACAATTGCAACGAAAAACGTTCTCAAGCGTTGTTTCTAGCCACGGACACTAGGAAGCGGATGCGTTGAGAAAATTTTCGACATTGGCGATCCTTCTCGCCGCTACTGTCTTTCTTGTCGGCGCCCGCCTGCCACCACAAGGTCCATTGCCCCAGCCTAGGCCCGATGCCGCCCCCGTGACCAGCCCCACCGCCCCGTCTTCGGAAAAGGCGGAACCGCCCACGCCTGAAGAGGTCCCCGCTCCTCAGCCGAAACCGGATATCAAGGAGCCTGAGGCGCCGGCATCAGGCCAGATACCAACGCCTCAGACCGCACCGGCAAAACCCGAGCCATCAGAACCAATGCAGGGCCCACCGCTGCCGCCGGACATGCACCAAAGTCCACCTACGCCCGCGGAGGAGGGCAAGCCGCCCGCTGAGCAGACGCTTGAAGAGCAGAATCTGACGATTGAACCGGAGAGCGATGCCGCGCACGCCGAATGCACCACCGCACTCAAGGCCCTGGGTGTCGTCTTCCGGCAAGCGCCGCGTATCGACGACGGCAACGGCTGCGGCATCGACAAGCCGATCATCGTCTCCGAAGCCCTGCCCGGTATCACGCTGAAACCGGAAGCGACGATCCGGTGCCCCGCCGCACTCGCCCTTGCCCGCTGGATCAAGGAGAGCGTCATCCCCGCCGCTTCCGCCGCCCTACCGGAGCAGGGCCGCATTACCGCTGTCAACCAGGCTACGGCCTATATGTGCCGCCTGCGCAACGGCTCCGAAACAGGCAAGATCTCCGAGCATGCCCGCGGCAACGCCATCGATATTGTGAGCTTCCACTTCGAAAAGGGCGAGGATGTCGCCGTCCGCTCCCGCCGCGAGGACCCGACGCTAACCGGCGCCTTCCAGCGCACCGTCAGCGCCGCCGGCTGCCTCTATTTCACCACCGTCCTCGACCCCGAAAGCGACGCCGCCCATGAAACCCATTTCCATCTCGACGTGATCGAAAGAAAGGGTGGCTACCGCTATTGCCATTGATGGCTTCAGCGCGGGCCCTTTCCATCCTTCGATCAGAACAATCCTTCGATATAGCCTTGGTCGTTGAGGAAAATCCGCTCCGCCGACGGCGATTTCGGCAGGCCGGGCATCGTCATGATCTCGCCCGTAATTGCGACGACGAAGCCCGCGCCGGCCGAAAGCCGCACCTCCCGCACCGAGACGATATGGCCTTCCGGCGCACCGCGCAGGTTCGGATCGGTGGAGAAGGAATATTGCGTCTTCGCCATGCAGACCGGGAGCTTGCCGTAGCCCTGCTCCTCCCATGTCTGTAGCTGGTCGCGCACCGCCTTGTCGGCCGTCACCTCGCCGGCATGGTAGATCTTCGACGCGACGATTTCGATCTTCTCGAACAGAGAAATATCGTCGCCATAGAGCGGCTGGAATTTCGCCTGCCCGGATTCGGCCAACTCCACCACCTTGTGTGCGAGTTCCTCGATTCCGGCCGAACCTTTCGCCCAGTGCTGGCAGAGGATCGCTTCGGCGCCGAGCCGCGATACGAACTCCTTCACCGCCGCGATCTCGGCATCGGTATCTGTGACGAAATGATTGATCGCTACGACGACGGGTACGCCGAAGCGGCGCACATTGGCGACGTGCCGGCCGAGATTGGCGCAGCCCTTCTTCAGCGCCGCGACATCCTCCGTGCCGAGATCCTCCTTCTTCACGCCGCCGTTCATCTTCAGCGCTCTGACGGTGGCGACGATGACGGCTGCATCCGGCTTCAACCCGGCCTTGCGGCATTTGATATTGAAGAACTTCTCGGCGCCTAGGTCCGCCCCGAAGCCCGCTTCCGTCACCACGTAATCGGAGAGCTTCAACGCCGTCTTCGTCGCTGTCACCGAATTGCAGCCATGGGCGATGTTGGCGAAGGGGCCGCCGTGCACGAAGGCCGGATTGTTTTCCAGCGTCTGCACGAGGTTCGGCTGCATCGCATCCTTGAGCAGCACGGCCATCGCGCCGTCGGCTTTCAGGTCACGCGCATGGACCGGCGTCCTGTCGAAGCGATAGCCGATGATGATGTCGCCGAGCCGCCGCTCCAGATCCTTGAGGTCAGTGGCGAGGCAAAGGATCGCCATCACTTCGGAAGCAACGGTAATATCGAAACCGCCTTGGCGCGGAAAGCCGTTGGCGACGCCGCCAAGCGAGGAGACCATGCTTCGCAGAGCCCGGTCGTTCATGTCCATCACCCGCCGCCAGGTGATGCGGCGGATGTCGATATTCTCTTCGTTGCCCCAGTAGATGTGGTTGTCGATCATCGCCGCCAGCAGATTGTGTGCCGAGGTGATCGCATGGAAATCGCCGGTAAAATGCAGGTTGATGTCTTCCATCGGCACGACCTGCGCATAACCGCCGCCGGCCGCCCCGCCCTTAACCCCGAAGCAGGGGCCGAGCGACGCCTCGCGTATGCAGACGATCGCCCTTTTTCCGATCCGGTTCAGACCGTCGCCGAGGCCGACGGTCGTCGTCGTCTTGCCCTCGCCCGCCGGCGTCGGATTGATCGCGGTAACGAGGATCAGCTTGCCATCCTTCTTTTCCGCTTGCGCCGCGATGAACTCGGCGCTGACCTTTGCCTTATCGTGACCATAGGGAACAAGCTGCTCGGCCGCGATGCCGAGCGTCGCCCCGATCTCGAAGATCGGCTTCTTGGCCGCGGCGCGCGCGATTTCGATATCGGATTTGATTGATGGCATGGATCTACCCCGTCCCGGCCTGCGCGGGCGCGAAGGCGTTGTCCTCGCATTGGGATATCGAAATATCGGCAAGCTGTGAATAGCGCTCGCCCCGCAGGCGCCACGCTCCCTGAAGATCAAGGTCGCCTCCCCGATCGTCGCCATCTCCTCCATCCATTTGCGGCAGGTCTTCCTCAATGCCGACCAATATGACGACAGCAAGATCATGTGGCCGACGCCCATTCACCTGGCCTTCGGCGCCGTGATACTGGGCTTCCCAGAGAAGCTGATGAGCGTCACATCGAAAATGATCTGAAGGACAAGGATTGACGAGGCGGGAAGACACATTCAGATCGGCGACCGAGAGTGCCCTTCCGCAGCCGATATCAGTTTGCCAAAGCCGCAGGGGTGATTTCAGGCTTCTGATTTCTGGGGCATCGGAGACTTTCCTTCGCCTCCGGTCCACAGACGTGCAAGCCGGGCTCTTCATCATAAGGAATGATACCATTGATGACGCCAAGCTTGAACGCATGAGAGGGAAGTAACTTCTCTCGCTCGATCGATGTCGCAAGCATCATCGTCTCGTATGTCTCTGCACTGACGCCCATCTCGTCAAAATAGGCGAAGAATTTCGTATATTGACTCGTTGTTGGCCTTACGAGGCCGATATCTGAATACCCGACAATCCGCGGCGTTCCGCTCATCAAGACGAGAGTACAGGTCGAAAGACAATACGCACGGCCAGCGAAAACTTCGCTCTCTGTCGATCCGCTTTTGGCGATACTGGCTTTGCAACGCGGGTCCAGTTTTGGACAATTCGGCAACTGCGTTCTACCGATCGAAGTCTCCAGACCTGCAGCGCGGATTATGCGCCCCATGGCGAAGGCCGCATCCATATCCCCGCCATTGGACTGAAGAACGATCGGCAGCTTCCTTTCGCCGAGCGTCTTCAGGACCGCTTCCAGCTGAGCTGGCGTATCCGGCGTGATGTCTCCGTCCGCGGAAATCCATTGTCTGCACTCTTCCAGGCAATTGCCATTGGACATCAGGAGAAAATCCATGGGCCGAGTTTTCGGCAGGCTCTCGCTTGCGCCTCCGGACGCATTCTGCGCGGATGCCTGCGATACCGGCGCCTCAGCCACAGGCGTCTTCACGCTCCGACTGTGGCAGACCGCCTCGGCGGCTGCATCCGGTGCACAACGCGGCATGCCTGGCCATTCACTGTAAGACAGCATGTCGGTCATAAGGCCTATTCGAGTTGCCTCGGCGGGCGGCACGATCTTGATGCTGTCAGGCGTGGCGCTCATCATGTGATCCAGCAGATCCTTTTCGACCCCCATCTCCTTCAAGTAGCTCGTGAGCGCCACGGTCGCCTTCTTGCCGAGCTTGGTGGAACTGCTCTGCCCCGCCGACTTGCGCGCGACTTCTTTGCGGGAGATCTCCTTCTTCTTGCCGTTCACGATCTTGTATTCGATACGGTAGGAGACGCGCACCTTGTTATAGATCGTCGTGATCTGGTGAACCCCGATGAAAGCCCATTGCGACGCGACACGCGACGTACCGCCCGCGAAGGCCAGCGGGCAGGCGGAAAAACAATATGCGCCGTCCGAATAGGTGTTACCCAGTGCGGTCCCGTCCTTTGCGATGGCGGCATCGCAGCGCAGATCGTCAGCCGGGCAATCCTTCAGTCTTGTGCCTCCTACCGCCGTTTCCAGACCCGCTTTGCGGATCATCCGGCCCATCGCATAGGCGGCATCGACATCACCGCCCTCGGAACGGAAGACGATCGGCGGCTTTCGGTTACCGATCTTCTTGAGGATTTTTCGCAGCTGCGCGGGCGTGTCTGAGGTTATGCGTCCCTCTGCCGATATCCATCCCGGACACTCTTCCATGCAGAGGAGATGGTGGACGAGGATGAAGCGCATCGGCGGCTGCCCTGCCGGCCTCTTCTCCCCGGCAGCCTGCGAGGCCACTGCACCGATCGGCAAACCCAACAGAAGAAAAACAAGTAAGATGAGAGAAAACAGATGCTTCAGATGCAGGCTGAATGCAGGACGCACGATTAAATCGCCTCAGTTATACATTACAATACGCTTATCAATTGCATTGCGCCGCAGCAAGCCAGATTTCGACGCCTCCCGCCGCCCGGGCTTTTCCGGCATGATTCTTTCCCGGACCATGGCACGATGAATCCAAAACTATCCTGCGGCAGGAGAAGTCAAAGATACCACAACGTTACTTGCATAGGCTGCAGCTCAACCGATGCGCGAGCAGTCGTGACTATTTCTACACGATTTGAACCAATTGGCCTGAGATAAGCCGATTGGGACTAGCATCCAGCGGTGTTTGTGTATTTGATAGCGTTAACATTCAGGCTGCCGGAGGCGTACAAATGTCTTACATGACCACCTCTGAAAGACAGTCGTTGCTTTCGGCGGAACTTGCTGTCGCAGGAACGCGCGGTCTGTTTGCACAAGCACTCGCAAGAGTCTCTGCCGCCTTCGGGCTGTCCTATGCGACGCTGATGCACGCTCCGTCGCCGGAGGACCTCCTCCTGAAACCGCTACTGATCGAAAGCTCGCTTCCCGCCGCCTATGTCAGGGATTTCGATCGCGCCAACATGATGCGGGGTTGCCCTTTCGGCGTACGGCTGCGGGAGTCCGCCGTGCCGCAGGCCTGGCACCTCAACGATGTCGTCAATGGACAGGCCTTTCCGGGCGAACTGCGCGCCCTGATGCTGCGCTATGGGATACCTGCGGGTGTCGCCATGCCGACAATTGCAGTCGATGGCCGGCGCCTGATCTTCTGGTTCTGTGGCGAGCGCGCCGCTCTCGGCCAGAGCGAGGTAAACGAGCTGGCCATCATCATCCTGCACGCCCTCGACGCATACAATTTGGTCAGACGCAACGAGGAAAACGCGCACAATGCGCTGTCGGCTCGCGAACTTGAAGTCGTGCGCTGGACGGCACAGGGCAAGACCTCGATCGAGATCGGCCAGATCCTGACGCTCTCCGATCACACGGTGAACGCCTATATGACCAACGCGATCAAAAAACTCGATTGCGTCAATCGCACCCAGTTGGTAGCAAAAGCAATTCGATTGAAGCTGATCAGCTGAAGAATCAGAAGAGGGTCAGCACGTCGTCCCGTGACTTGGGGGAATCGTGTCTCTTCGCTTCGAACAGCCCGTCGTCGACAAGATAGAACAGTCTCGCGCCCATATCGGTATCACCGATGCGGAAATCGTCCAGATGGTTGCAGCCTATCGCCTTTTCGGCTTCTGGCGCATCGACATCGAAACTGGACATTTCTTTGCAAGCGAGGATGTGCACGCGATCTTCGACCTTCCCTATAGCGACGGACCGGTCAATCTGACCGAGCTGATGTCGCGCATTCACGCGGAAGATCGCGGCCTGATCGCCCAGACCTTCGAGGAGGCAAGCCTCCAGGGAGTCGGCTTCCATTTCGTCTACCGCGTCGACAATCGGCTTGGCGGCTACAAACTGGTGCGCAGCATCGGCCGCTTCCGTGACGATGCGAGCGGTGGCGGCATCGTCGGCGTCACCTATGAATTCGTCGAGAAGCTGCGCGTGGTCGGCTTCGAGGATCATACGGCACGCCGCTGACCACCCGCTGACGCGCAGCTCTTAACGATCGAGCACCGACCTGATTTCGACGAGGTTGGAGCGCACCCTCAGAATATAGAAGCCCATAGTGGCTAGGTGGCTCGGCATGATCCAGCCATCCTCTCGGCCGTTCGAGATGATCGCGGGCTGGATGCGCAATGCCGCCTGGAACTGCCGGGTGGTCCCGCCCCAGATCGCGCCGAGATTACGCTCCCGCACGACCTGCGAGAAATCCGTCTGCGCAGCGGTAAGGATGGCGTAATAGGCGTAGAGCTGGCCATAGGCGAACCAGAAGCGGTCGTCGGCGCGCGTATCGAACCAGCCGCGATTGTGATGCTCGGAACGCTCGGCAAGCATATCGGAGGTGCTGCCGAGATCGTTGGCGATGCGGTCGATGAACTGCATTAGATTATCGGCGCGGCCGTCGAAAATAGCATTGCAAGCAGCGAGATCTGTGTTGAATTTGCGCAGGTCTCTTATGGCCGTGCGGTAGAAGGAAGGCGTCGGCGTCTTCAGTCCGAAGGGATCGAGCCCGAAATACCAGCTATATTCATCGAACTGCAGGTTGCCGCGTGCGCTCTGCAGATCATTGTTGATACCCGACGTGCCACGCACGCGCCCGAGCGTATCGACAAGCTCCGCGGAAGTCCGGCGAACCACCTGGTTGATGCCACGCTGGAACGAAGCCTTGTTGTCCAGGAAAGGCGTGTGATCCCAGTCGATGCCGAAGAAGCCCATCTTGTAGAGCAGCATGGAGGAGATCCATGCATTCTGGTCGACGTTGAAATCGGTCAGGTCAGCGGCGACATCGACGATGGCCGAGCGCTGGCAGGTCTTGGCAGTCCCAGCACTCGCCCCCTCGGTGACCGGCAGTTCCTGCCCGGCGGGAACCTTGCGTTCCGAAAGCCTGTATTGATCGACGAAGGCGGTGTTGAAATTCGACCAGACCTGCGTCTGCCAGAAGAAATAGCCGTAAAGCACGACGAAGAGCGCCACGAATGCGATGATCGGCAGCCGGATCATCCAGCTCCGGCGCTGGTACCAGCCATGAGCGGCTAGAAACGGCCAGAAGGCCCAGGCGGAAAACAGGCGGGCCCAACGGCCGATCGTCTGGCCGATCAGCCTGAAAAAACCGGCTATCCGGTCAAGCATCGTCGTCTCCTGTCAGGTGAGGCGAACACTGCAGCGCCGCGCGTTTTTAAGACGCGCTAAAGACGCTGCAGCACTTTGAGTTGCTGCATAATTCCTTAAATCGATTCCGATCTGAGGAATTATGCAGGAGGACATCGCCGCCCCGCTGCATCCACATATGCGCTCGGTAGGCCGAGCACAACACGAGCCCTCGATTTTTACGAATGAAACCAGCGCGGAGCGCTCCCGTCGCGGATTAGGAACGCAGGAATGGCAGCCTGAAGCGGAAGGATCTGCGCGCCGTGTCGATGAGCGGCGCTCCCGACGTTTCCGGCGCCAGCTCGGCATAAGCCGGAAACTTCGCGGCGACGTCGAGGTCGGCTCGGCTCTTGCGCCGCTCCAGATCCTGGGCGACCAGCATGCCCTTCTCGAACAGCCTGATCGGTGCGGCGATATCGGGGAAGAGTTCCGGCTTAATCCTGACCTTCATGCCCGGCCGGTCGGTATCGACCTGCGCCTGATAGATGATCAGCCGCTCCTCGACATCGATCATCAGCTTGCGCAGCAACACGTTGCAGGAACCGATGCGGCCATTCAGCGAATCGACGAAGGCCTGAAACAGGCCGATGAAGCGCTCGCGCCGCTGGCTGTCGTCCCGCATCTCGTGCTCCTCCGCGGAAATGCGTTCGGCCTCCGCCTTCAGCGCCCGCCGCTCTGCCTCCATCTGCTCCCAATGCGCCCTGTTGCCATAGACGCCGATACGACCCTGCGTCGTCAGCGCCTTGGCGTTGAGCTCCTTCATCTTCAGACGGGCGATATCGATGGAATCGACCAGCCGGCGCCGTTGCTCGACGATGTCCACGAGACCGCGTTCGGCTATCTTGTGGCGTTCGACGATTGAACTGCGCTGGCTAGCGATCAGCCTGGCGAGCGCGTCCGATTTCGCCAGGAGGTCGAGCAGCCGCTCGATGACAGGCGCCTCGCGCACGCGTTCGGTATACATGCGCCACATCCGCTGGCGCGACGTCCAACCGGCCATTTTCTCGCGAAGCGTCAATCCGCGGAAACTATCGAGATCCCCCGAAACCTCCGCCGTCATCCGGTCCAATGTGAAGACCAACTCTGCGAGCAACGCATCGAGAGCCGCGCCATCGGCGATATGGGCCTGGAAGCGGGTATTCTGCTCGAGGAACATCTCGTCGGCCGAATGTTTTTCATCGCTGTCATAGCTGCGGATGCAGCCCGCGCAATAAGCCCCCTCGGCCTCGATCTTCTCGGCAAGACCGCCTGCGGCTTCGTACTGGTTGTCGAATGGCGGGGCTTTGCGCACCTGATCCCTCCGGAGAATCTTCTGCCCAAGCTAGCCGCTTGCGGCGCCGAAGAAAACCGGCCGCGTCACCGGCCTCCCGGCTCGGCGATCCAGGGCCCGTTCATTTCGTCGTCCCAGTGCCTGCGGCAGAGAGAAACATATTTCTCATTGCCGCCGACATCGATCTGCGCGCCTTCGTGCAGCACCTTTCCCTGCGCGTCCAGCCGCACCACCATTGTCGCCTTACGGCCGCAATGGCAGATCGTGCGCACCTCTCGCATTTCATCGGCGATTGCCAGAAGTTCCTGAGACGCCGGAAAAAGCTTGCCCTGAAAATCGGTCCGCAGCCCGTAGACCATGACGGGAACGCCGAGTCGGTCGACGACGCGGGCAAGCTGCCAGACATGGAGAGGCGTCATGAAATGCGCTTCGTCCACGAAGACGCAGGAGATCGGCGCCCCTTCGCTGCCCAGCGTCATGATCAGCCGGAACAGATCCTCGTCCGGTTCGAAGGGAATGGCGCTTGCCTCCAGCCCAATCCGGGAACCGATGACACCCCGGCCGGCCCGCTCGTCGAACGCGGCGATCAACTGGACCGTGCGCATGCCGCGCTCCTGGTAATTATAGGAGGCCTGCAGCAGCATCGTCGATTTGCCGGCATTCATCGTCGAGTAGTTGAAATAGAGCTTTGCCATCCGAGTCTCCTTGATCGGTTATTGAAAGCTCGGATCGGCAAAGAAAACCCCCGTAGTAGCAATAATCACAGAAATCACCGTCTGGAATCCGTCGAAAGCGTCGAAAACTGGGTGCCTCGGAAAAACCGCAAACGTCGCAATCGCACCCTCCGATACGACGCAAACGCACTGAGGTCGCTTGTCAAACTGGGTTATTGGTGATTGGCTTGGGGACCTAAAGACTGGGAGTCTAAAATGAAAACAACAAGCACATTCAAACTCGTCACCGCAACTGCCGTCGCTGCGCTTTCCATTGCGACCGCCGCCTTCGCCGCGGATCCCGACAGCTGCTCCACCGTCCGCTTCTCCGATGTCGGTTGGACCGACATCACCGCCACCACCGCCACCGCATCTGTCGTCCTGAAGAGCATCGGCTATCAGACCGACGTCAAGGTTCTTTCGGTGCCGGTCACCTATACGTCGCTGAAGAACAAGGACATCGACGTCTTCCTCGGCAATTGGATGCCGACACAGGAAAAGGACGTTCGCCCTTATATCGACGACAAGTCCGTAGAATCCTTCGGCCCCAACCTCGTCGGCGCCAAGTACACGCTTGCCACCAATGCCAAGGGCGCCGAACTCGGCATCAAGGACTTCAAGGACATCGCCGCCCATAAGGACGATCTCGACGGCAAGATCTATGGCATTGAGCCCGGCAATGACGGCAACCGCCTCGTCATGGACTTGATCGAAAAGAACACCTTCGGCATGAAGGATATGGAAGTCGTCGAATCCTCGGAACAGGGCATGCTCGCGCAGGTCGCTCGCGCCGAAAAAGCCGGCAAGCCCGTGGTCTTCCTCGGTTGGGAACCCCATCCGATGAACACCAACTTCAAGCTGACCTATCTGACAGGCGGCGACGACGTCTTCGGTCCCGATTTTGGCGGCGCCAAGGTCTACACGAATGTTCGCGCCGGCTATCTCGACGAATGCCCGAATGTCGGCGCGATGCTGAAAAACCTGACGTTCTCCCTCGACATGGAGAACCAGATCATGGGCAAGATCCTCAACGACGGCAAGGAGCCCGAGGCCGCGGCGACCGAATGGCTGAAGGCGAATCCTTCCGCCCTCGAGCCTTGGCTTGCGGGCGTCAAGACCCGCGACGGCAAGGGCGACGCGCTGGCCGCTGCCAAGACCAGCCTTGGCCTTTGATAATGTGAACGGGGCGGCTCGCCGCCCCTTTTCATTTTGTCCATAGTTGATTTTTTCGGATAGGCGCGCCCCTTGAATTGGATCACCGACTTTAAGATTCCCATTGGCCCCGGGGCCAAGTCCTTCGTGGATTGGCTCACCTCGAACGGCGCCTGGTTCTTCGACCAGCTCGCCTCCCTGCTGTCGCACGTCATCGACGGCCTGCTCTTCGTGCTGCAGAAGCCTCACCCGCTGATCGTCATCGCCGCCATCGCCGCCATCGCCTTCTGGCTGCGCCGGTCGATCGCGGTCACCCTCTTTACCTGCCTTGGCCTGCTGCTCATCATGAATCAGGGCTACTGGAAGGAAACGACGGAGACGCTCGCTCTCGTGCTCGCCTCCACTTTCGTCAGTATGGTGATCGGCATTCCGCTCGGCATTGCAGCGGCCCGCCGCGCCTGGGTCTATGCCGCGATGCGCCCGGCGCTCGATCTGATGCAAACCATTCCGACATTCGTCTATCTGATTCCGGCGCTAATCCTCTTCGGCCTCGGCATGGTGCCGGGCCTGATCGCGACCGTCATTTTCGCCATCCCAGCCCCCATCCGGCTGACGCGCCTCGGCATCATTTCGACCCCGCCATCCCTCGTCGAAGCCGCGGTTGCCTTCGGCGCCAGGCCAATGCAGGTGCTGCGCAAAGTCGAGCTTCCCTTCGCCGCGCCGCAGATCATGGCGGGCCTCACCCAGACCATCATGCTGTCGCTGTCTATGGTGGTCATCGCCGCCCTCGTCGGCGCCGATGGTCTTGGCGTGCCTGTCGTGCGCGCACTGAATACCGTCAACGTCGCCAAAGGCTTCGAAGCCGGTCTCTGCATCGTCATCCTGGCGATCATTCTCGACCGCATGTTCCGCACGGCGGATGAAGGAGATGGCGCATGACCGCGGTTAGCTTCAAAAATGTCAGCATCATCTTCGGCGACCGGCCGGAAACCGCGCTTGCCATGGCCGACCAGGGCAAAACGCGTGACGAGATCGGCGCCGCGACCGGCTTGGTGCTCGGCGTCGCCAATGCCTCGCTGACGATCGAGGAAGGCGAGATCCTCGTGCTGATGGGCCTTTCCGGTTCCGGTAAGTCGACGCTGCTGCGCGCCGTCAACGGGCTCGCCCCCGTAGTGCGCGGCGACGTCTCGGTGTCGACATCCGCTGGTCCCGTCAACCCCTATAGATGCAATGCCAAAGCCCTCCGCGACCTGCGCACCCACACCGTTTCCATGGTGTTCCAGCAGTTCGCGCTGCTGCCCTGGCGCACCGTCGCCGAGAATGTCGGCTTCGGCCTCGAGCTTGCCGGCATGCCGGAGGCCGAACGAAAGGTCCGCGTCGGCGAGCAGCTCGAGCTCGTCAACCTGACGAAATGGGCCGACCGCAAGGTCAACGAACTGTCAGGCGGCATGCAGCAGCGTGTCGGTCTTGCCCGCGCCTTTGCCACTGGCGCACCGATCCTGCTGATGGACGAGCCTTTCTCGGCGCTCGATCCTTTGATCCGCACCCGGCTGCAGGACGAGCTCCTGGAGTTCCAGCGGCGGCTGAAGAAGACCATTCTCTTTGTCAGCCACGATCTCGACGAGGCCTTCCGCATCGGCAACCGCATCGCCATCATGGAGGGCGGCCGGATCATACAGTGTGGAACGCCGCACGACATCGTGAAGAATCCTGCCGACCAATATGTCGCCGACTTCGTGCAGAACCTCAATCCGATCAACATGCTGACTGCCGCCGACGTCATGCAGCCCGGCCTCGGCCAGACGGCCGCCGGCATGAGCGTCAGCGCCACGGCCCGCGCCGCGACCCCGCTCGTCGATGTCCTCGACGTCCTCGCCCGCCAGCCGGGCAGCATCGGCATCGTGGAAAACGGCGCGGTCATCGGCACCATCACCGCCCAGGATATCGTCGCCGGCCTTACTCGCCATCGCCGCAAGGAGGATGCTTGATGTTTTCAATCCGCTTTGTCACAAAGCGGATATGAAAGATCAGCCCTCGCCTGTACGCGAAACCGATGATGAGGCCCGCAAACTCGCCCGCGTGCTGTTGCGCTCGGCACGGCACGCGGCGATTGCGGTTCTCGATCCCGGGACCGGTTTTCCCTTCGCCAGCCGCGTCCTCCTCGCCACCGATATCGACGGCGCCCCCGTCATTCTCGTTTCGAAGCTTTCGGCGCACACGAAGGCGCTCATAAGAGACCCGCGTGCCTCGCTGCTGACCGGCGAGCCAGGCAAGGGCGATCCGCTGGCCCATAGTCGGCTGACGGCCCAATGCACGGCGCAACCAGTTGAGCATGGTCATCAGTTCCACGAGCGCATTCGCACGCGTTTTCTCGATCGCCATCCCAAGGCAAAACTCTATATCGATTTCCCCGATTTCCTCTTCTTCCGTCTCAAACCGGAGCAGGCGAGCCTAAACGGCGGCTTCGGCCGCGCCTACTATCTCGACGGAAGGGATCTCATCATCCAGTCGCCCGCAAACGAGGAGGTCGCCGCCAAAGCGGCCGAAACAGTGCGAGATTTAATAGGACGCCATCCCGACGTGGCGGAAGTCCTCGCAGTGCGCCTAAAAGCCCCGGAATCCGCCCCTTGGCGCATCTGCGGCATCGATCCAGCGGGTTTCGAGATCACTTCGGGCGACTTTTTGGTGCGACACGAATTCGAAACTCTGGCTGTGGATTCCGATCACATTTGTTCAAACATATCTAAAATAGCATACTCGATACCTTAAATTTAGGTATATACAATCTTCGAGCCCAGTTGCTAGTTTCGGCCGCCGGCTCCGGCAGACGGCTTTTGCCAAATAGATGATGTACGTTTCGCATTAGGAAGATAACATTATGGAAACCCCGGATTTGGCTGACCACACGAATGTGGCGGCAGCACTATTGTCAGCCATGGCCAACCCCAAGAGATTGCTGATCCTGTGCAGCCTGGTGAAGGGCGAAGTCGCCGTCGGCGTGCTTGCCACACAAGTTGGCCTCAGTCAGTCGGCTCTTTCACAGCACCTTTCGAAGCTGCGTGCGCAGAAGCTGGTCAAGACCCGCCGCGACGCCCAAACCATCTACTATTCGAGCACATCCGAGCCGGTCATGAAGATTCTGGCGACGCTCGAAGACATCTACCTCGTTCCGAGCAGAAGTAGATCCGCAGCCTGATGATAGCGCTGACATAAAGTTGGGCGGTGCCGAGGCGGGGAATGTCCCGGAAGCATCGGCAACCTTTTTCGGCACCTGAACCTCGAAGCCAAACGACCGGCAAATCTCGCGATTTGCCGGTCGTGCCTTTGCGTGAGTTCATTATGACCGGATACCGCCGCCAGCCCCGACCTCCTACTTTGCCGGCGACGCAACTCCGGATGCTGAACCGAACGAAGCGTCTTCGGACTTTTCTCGTTGACGCGTTGAGAAGCCCTGATAATTTGACCGGGCAGTAAAAATTCGGGCGATAAGCCCCCGGGAACGGGCCGTCAACGGCCAGGAGAACAGCATGTCCAACCGCCTCAATGCGCCGAACGATCTTCGTGCCTTCTGGATGCCCTTTACGGCAAATCGCCAGTTCAAGAAGGAGCCGCGGTTGTTCGTTGGCGCCAAGGACATGTATTATACCACCCATGACGGCCGTCAGGTGTTGGACGGCACGGCGGGCCTGTGGTGCGTCAACGCCGGCCACTGCCGTCCGAAGATCACCGAGGCGATCCGGGAACAGGCGGGTGAACTCGATTACGCGCCGGCCTTCCAGCTTGGCCATCCCAAGGCCTTCGAACTGGCGAACCGCCTGGTCGATATCGCTCCGGAAGGCATGAACCACGTCCTCTACACCAATTCCGGCTCCGAATCCGTCGAGACCGCGCTCAAGGTGGCGCTCGCCTATCACCGAGTGAAGGGCAACGGTTCTCGCTTCCGCCTGATCGGTCGCGAGCGCGGCTATCATGGCGTCAATTTCGGCGGCATCTCCGTCGGCGGCATCGTCGCCAACCGCAAGATGTTCGGCACGCTTCTGACCGGCGTCGATCACATGCCGCACACCCACCAGCCCGGCAAGAACAACTTCACCCGCGGCGAGCCTGAGCATGGCGGCGACATCGCCACCGAACTCGAGCGCATCGTCACGCTGCATGACGCCTCCACCATCGCAGCCGTCATTATCGAGCCGGTGGCGGGCTCCACGGGCGTCCTGATTCCACCGAAGGGCTACCTGCAGAAGCTGCGCGAAATCTGCACCAAACACGGCATCCTTCTGATCTTCGACGAAGTCATCACCGGCTTCGGCCGTCTCGGCGCCCCCTTCGCCGCGCAATATTACGACGTCAAGCCCGACATGATCACGACCGCAAAGGGGCTGACCAACGGCGTCATCCCGATGGGCGCCGTATTCGTTACCTCAGAGATCCATGACGCCTTCATGAACGGCCCGGAGCACATGATCGAGTTCTTCCACGGCTATACCTATTCGGGGAACCCGATCGCTTCCGCCGCAGCCCTCGCCACGCTCGACACCTACAAGGAAGAAGGTCTGCTCACCCGCGCCGCCGAGCTTTCCGACTATTGGGCCGACGCGCTGCATTCGCTCAGGGACTGCCCCAACGTCATCGACATCAGGAACACCGGCCTGATCGGCGCAATTGAACTCAATCCGATCGCCGGCGAGCCGACGAAGCGCGCCTTCACCGCTTTCCTGAAGGCCTATGAGAGCGGGCTTCTGATCCGCACCACCGGCGACATCATCGCGCTCTCCCCGCCGCTGATCATCGAAAAGCAGCACATTGACGAGCTCTTCGGCAAGCTGCGAACCATCCTGCAGAATAATATCTGAAGACGCTCTCGGGATTTCCGCTCAGACCCGCGGTGACCAATGGTCTCGCGGGTTTTTTCGTCTTGACTAAAGATGCAAAAACCTCAGCTCACAGAGGCGACGGAAAGGCAGAGGGCGAATTTTTTCAGGAGTTGGCGATCAAAATGCCCCTCGGCGCTGAACATCCATTTCAGTGCCTGGCTGGCACTCCACGGCGCCTTATATGGCCGCACGGAAGTGATGGCGTCATAGACATCGCAGATAGTCGCCATCCGCGTGTGAAGGCTCACTTCGCTGCCGGACAACCGGCGCGGATAGCCTTTACCGTCAATGCGCTCGTGATGATTGAGGCAAACGTCGAGAACGATCTCCGGCATGCCCTCCTGCAGCGACAGCATCGCGTGCCCCTTCTCCGGATGGCCCCGAAGCAAGCCGATCTCGTCCTGTTCCAGGGGCCCCGTCTTGTTCAGCACCTCAAGCGGAACTTCGAGCTTGCCCACATCGTGCAGCAAACCAGCCGTGCCGAGCGTCTGAATCGTATGCTCGTCGAGTGCGAGATGGCGGCTGAAAAGGATCATCAGCGCGCTCACCGAAATGGAATGCAGGAAGGTCACTTCATCTTTTGATTTCAGACGCGTGACGCTCAGGAAAACTGCGGGGTTCTCATCCATCGACTTGGAGACGAACGAGATCACAGGCGCCACGTGATCGATGCTGAAGCCCTCGCCGTTCCGCAGCCTCGCGAAAGCCTCTTCCAATAACCGTACGGATTTCTGAACGGCCTCGCACGCGGCCTGGATGTCGATCTCGATGTCACGGCCCGGGAGGCCGTTGGTATCGAGCCCCTTGCTGGTATTGATGACGACGCTGGCGGTGCCGCATTTGCGAATTTTTGCGGCATCGACCTCACGCCGCAGGGAAAACCTGCGCCTCGATAACAACGGATCCTGCCACAGGCCCTCGATAGCCTCCACAAACATTCCGATACGCACCTGACCGGCGTCGATACGCTTCAGCATCCAGATCTCTGTTTCCCGATAGGTCTATGTATTTGTTGTATAGTTCTCTTTTTCAATGCTGCGGCAGTTTGATATCGCGGGATGTTACTGCCACTGGCCAAACCAACGGTTAATTGGAAAGCTAAAGACAACCTTATGGATGCGATTTATCTGGCGGAAAGCCGTCCGCCAGCTCGCATCAGGAAATCCCGGAGAAATGTCGAAAAATGATCCGCCCTTGGCGAGCTTTCGGCCGGATCGGCCGAATTTTCCCTGCGTTTTGTTATGAACTTGCGCAATCTCATCAAAATTTCTAGAAATCTTGCCATGAGCCCTTCCCGAGTCAAACATGGCCGGCGGGCTCGCTGATCGCACCGTTACCGATCGTCCTTGGCACGGCCCCTGAGGGCTGTTGAATGATCGGGAAAGCCGGCGCGGCACATCATCGCGGGTCGACGACCCCATCCAAGGAGACAGACAATGACCCTCAAGACATTGACGGCGACCCTCGTCGCGTCACTCGCCTTTGCGCCCCTTGCCCATGCCGATATCACCATCGGCCTCATCGCGCCGCTGACCGGTCCCGTCGCCGCCTATGGCGATCAGGTGAAGAACGGCGCTCAGACCGCCGTCGACGAGATCAACAAGAAGGGCGGAATCCTCGGCGAGAAAGTCGTCCTCGAACTGGCCGACGATGCCGGCGAACCGAAGCAGGGCGTTTCCGCCGCCAACAAGGTTGTCGGCGACGGCATCCGCTTCGTCGTCGGACCAGTAACATCGGGCGTTGCGATCCCGGTTTCGGACGTTCTGGCTGAAAATGGTGTGCTGATGGTCACCCCGACCGCCACGGCCCCCGACCTCACCAAGCGCGGCCTCACCAACGTGCTGCGCACTTGCGGCCGCGACGACCAGCAGGCCGAAGTCGCCGCCAAACACGTGCTGAAGAATTTCAAGGACAAGCGCATCGCTATCGTCAACGACAAGGGCGCCTACGGCAAGGGTCTTGCCGATGCCTTCAAGGCGACGCTCAATGCCGGCGGCGTCACCGAAGTCGTCAATGACGCCATCACCCCCGGCGACAAGGATTTCGGCGCGCTCACCACCCGCATCAAGTCCGAAAAGGTCGACATCGTCTACTTCGGCGGCTACCACCCCGAGGGCGGCCTGCTCGCCCGCCAGCTGCACGATCTTTCCGCCAACGCGATGATCATCGGCGGCGATGGTCTCTCGAACACCGAGTTCTGGGCGATCGGTACGGATGCAGCGGCAGGAACGCTGTTCACCAATGCTTCCGATGCCACCAAGAACCCGGACTCCAAGGCTGCCGCAGAAGCGCTTGCCGCCAAGAACATTCCGGCCGAGGCCTTTACGCTCAACGCCTACGCCGCTGTTGAAGTTTTGAAAGCCGGCATCGAAAAGGCCGGCAGCGCCGAGGATGCCGAAGCCGTCGCGGCCGCTCTGAAGGGCGGCATGGAGGTTCCGACCGCCATCGGCAAGCTCACCTACGGCGAGACCGGCGACCTGACCTCGCAGAGCTTCTCGCTTTACAAGTGGGAAGGCGGCAAAATCGTCGCTGCCGAGTAGTTCACGAACCTCGTGAAACAGGATCGGGCGCCTTTCGGCGCCCGATTTGTATTGGGTGTCAGTTTGTCTTCTTCAGATCACCGCGCGTGTAATCCTCCAGCGTGGTGGGTGTAACGAGAACCAATGGCTGGGTATAGGTTCTGTTGGGTAGAGGTCTTGGAACAATCGTATGGAAACGGGTAAGGACAGCACGCTTGAGGCTCGCATCCATAACCTCGCTTCCAGACGGCTTTGCGAGGATGACGCTGGTGACCCTTCTGTATTTGTCAGTCTTGAAGGTAACCGAATTTTGCGTGGTCTTCGTTGTTTCGCAACCGCTCAACAAAAGAACAGCCGCACAGGCAGCCGAAATAATTGCTTTCATATCATGACCTTGAGTTGGGAATTAGCATCTGTATTCTGGCTTCACTAGCATTGCCATGGTCAAGTCGGAAGCGGCCGGAAATACCAAAGAATTTTTCCGCGCTTCTCACAGCAGCGGCAGAAATCAGCGAAGGGGTGCCAGTTCATGACCACCAAGCTCGAACGTCTTATCGACCAGGGTGTGGGCCGCGTGCCCGCCGACATCGTGCTGAAGGGCGGTAGCTTCTTCGATCTCGTTACCGGCGAAATCGTCCACTCCGACATCGCCATCGGCGCCGACCGCATCGTCGGTACTTCAGGCAATTATGAGGGCGAAGTCGAAATCGACATATCAGGCAGAACTGTCGTTCCGGGCTTCATCGACACACATCTGCACATCGAGTCCTCGCTCGTGACCCCGCATGAATTCGACCGCTGCGTCCTGCCCTACGGCGTCACCACCGCCATCTGCGATCCGCATGAGATCGCAAATGTTCTCGGCACCGAGGGCATCGAATTCTTCCTTGAATCCGCGCTGGAGACAATCATGGACATCCGTGTCCAGCTCTCCTCCTGCGTGCCGGCAACGCATCTCGAAACTGCGGGCGCCGACCTGCCGATCGAGCGCCTCCTGCCCTTCCGCGATCACCCGAAGGTGATCGGCCTTGCCGAGTTCATGAATTTCCCCGGGGTGATCCATAAGGATCCCGTTTGCATGGCCAAACTTGACGCCTTCCAGGGCGTCCATATCGATGGCCACGCGCCGCTTCTTTCCGGCAACGACCTCAACGGCTATCTCGCGGCCGGCATACGCACTGAGCATGAGTGCACGAGCGCCGCCGAGGCGCTGGAAAAGATCCGCAAGGGCATGCACATCCTGGTACGCGAGGGCTCGGTCTCCAAGGACCTCGCCGCGCTGATCCCCATCATCACCGAGCGGCTTTCGCCTTACCTCGCGCTCTGCACCGACGACCGCAACCCGCTCGATATTGCCGAACAGGGCCATCTCGATCATATGATCCGCACGGCGATCGCCAAGGGCGTCGAGCCCCTGGCCATCTACCGCGCCGCCTCGATCTCGGCCGCCCGCGCCTTCGGCCTCAGGGACCGCGGTCTGGTTGCGCCAGGCTGGCGCGCCGACCTCGTCATTCTCGACAGCCTGCAGAGCTGCCGCGCCGAGATGGTCTTTTCCGCCGGCCGCCATGTCACTGACACGCTCTTTGCCACGCGCAAACCGGTCGCCCCGATCGGCCTCGACAGCGTCAAGGCCCGAACGGTCAACGCCGCCCATTTCGGAGTCCCCGTCGCCGAGGGTGAAACATCGGTCATTGGCGTCCTGCCGGGCAAGATCATCACTGAGCATCGCCGCTACCGCCTGCCGGCCAGAGGTAACGAGACAACGGTTGATCTTGCCAACGACATCATCAAGGTCGCGGTCATCGAGCGTCACGGCAAGAACGGCAATCATGCCAACGGCTTCGTCCAGGGCTTCGGGCTGAAGAAGGGTGCGATCGCCTCCACGGTCGGCCACGACAGCCACAATATCTGCGTCATCGGGGTCAATGAGGACGACATGGCGCGCGCCGCAAACCGCCTCGGCGAGATCAAGGGCGGTTTCGTCGTCGTCGAGGACGGCAACATCACCGGCGAAATCGCCCTTCCCGTCGCCGGCCTGATGAGCATCGAGCCGTACGAAACCGTGCGCGACACGCTGCACCATCTGCGCAAGGCCGCCTTCGCGCTCGGCGCCACACTGGAAGAGCCATTCCTCCAGCTTGCCTTTCTGCCGCTGCCCGTCATCCCGCACCTGAAGATTTCCGACCGCGGCATGGTCGACGTGGACAGGTTCGCGCTGATCGAGTGACAAGCCTCGTGGACGCGGCAGGTCAACGAGCCTCGATCTATCGCCAACCTTCGTCGCCTTCGACCGGCTCCGCATCGGATACCTTGTCGAGCAGCTTCGATAGAACAATCCCGCTCGCGCCGCCTGCCGAAACCCGCGCACAGAACCCATCCAGCGCCGCAAGCCTCACCGGCCCTGCTCCTGCAACCGCCTCAAACCCCGGCATAGCGAGCGGCTCCCCGAGCGCCATGCCGTCGGGCAGACGGAATTCCGCCGGTTTGCGCGTCAGGTTGAAAACGAACAGCAGTTTCTCTCCGCCCTTTTCGCGGGTAAAGGCGAGCAGGTCCTGGTTGGTGCCGACGAAGGTCATCTCGCCGTCGATGAGCGCCGGGCGGCTCTTCCGGAATGCGAGCGTCCGGCGATAGTGATGCAGGACAGAGCTGTCGCTGTCCTCCTGCGTGTCGACGGAGAGTGCTGCCTGCTCGTAGGGAACCGGCAGCCAGCTCTTTTCGCCCGAGGTGAAGCCCGCATGCGCCTTGCCGGCTTCCCAGGGCATCGGGGTGCGGCATCCGTCGCGGCCCTTGAAGGCCGGCCAGAACCGGATGCCGTAGGGATCCCGCAGATCCTCGAAGGCAAGCTCCGCTTCCGGCAATCCAAGCTCCTCGCCTTGATAAAGGCAGATCGAACCGCGCAGAGCCGCAAGTACTGAGATCGCGAGCTTGGCGATAACAGGCCGCTCCTCCTCCGTCAGCGCGAACCGGCTGACATGGCGCATGACGTCGTGATTGGAGAAGGCCCAGCAGACCCAGCCGTGGGTGACCACCTTCTGGGAGGCCTCGACGCAACTGCGAATATGCGCGGCGGTGAAATCCGGCCCCAGCAGATCGAAGGTGTAGCACATGTGCAGCTTGTCGTCGCCGCTCGTATAGGCGGCGACCGTCTTCAGCGAACGTGCGCCGTCGCCGACTTCGCCGACGGTCGTGCGGTCCTCATAGCGGTCGAGCAGCGCGCGGAAGCGCTTGAGGAAGCCGATATTTTCCGGCTGCGTCTTGTCGTATAGGTGGTTCTGCATACCGTAGGGGTTGGTGTCGGGCGCATCGAGACCCCCGTCACTGGTATCGGGCTCATGCGGGGGATTGCTTCGGAGCTGCTTGTCGCAAAAATAATAATTGACCGTGTCCAACCGGAAGCCGTCGACGCCGCGGTCGAGCCAGAACTTCACCGTTTCCAGCACCGCGTCCTGCACTTCGTTGCAGTGGAAATTGAGGTCGGGCTGCGAGGTCAGGAAATTGTGCTGGTAATATTGCCGGCGCACGCCGTCCCATTCCCAGCCAGGCCCGCCGAATATCGACAGCCAGTTGTTTGGCGCCGTACCATCAGGCTTCGGATCGGCCCAGACATACCAGTCCGCCTTCGGATTGGTCCGGTTCGACCGGCTTTCAATGAACCAGGGATGGCGGTCGGAAGTGTGCGAGATCACTTGGTCGATGATCACTTTGATGCCGAGCCTGTGCGCCTCGGCCATCATCTCGTCGAAATCGGCCAGCGTGCCAAAAATTGGGTCGACGTCGCAATAATCGGAAACGTCGTAGCCCATGTCGGCCATGGGAGACTTGAAGAAGGGTGAGAGCCAGATGGCATCCACGCCGAGGCTGGCGATATGTTGCAGCCGCCGGGTAATTCCCTTGAGGTCGCCGAGCCCGTCGCTGTTGGTGTCCTGAAACGAACGCGGATAAACCTGATAGATTACCGCGCCGCGCCACCAGTCCGCATTCCCGCCTGCCTGCAATGCCATCGGCTACATCTCCTGCCTCGTTTGCGCTCGACACACTAAAGCGGACGAAACAAAAGACAACCACGCGTGGCTGTATGAATGGAACAGAAACCGCCGCGACGCTTGGTCGCGATGCAACAAGAGGAAGACGTATATAGGCTTGTCCACAACCGAAAACCGGCCTCCGGATTTGGGGTTGCAACGCAAAGCCTTTGCGATAAGGTGCGCGCTGACCTGCACGTAAGAGGTCAAAGATCTGGGAACAAATGTCTAATAAAGGCGAAAAGCCTAGAAAGGTGGGCCCAACATGAACCAGTTCACGAAAAAATTTCTCGCCTCCGCAATGTTTGGCACATTGCTGGCATTTTCGGCGCACGCGGCTACGCTCAACATCCACAATGGTGGCGATCCGCAATCGCTCGATCCGCAAAAGCTCTCTGGCGACTGGGAGAATCGTATCGCCGGCGACATTTTCGAAGGCCTCGTCACCGAGGATGCGATGGACAATCCGATCCCCGGCCAGGCTGAAAGCTGGACCATTTCGCCGGATGGCAAGGTCTACACCTTCAAGCTTCGCGACGGCATCAAGTGGTCCGATGGCCAGCCGGTAACGGCAGGAGACTTCGTCTTCGCCTTCCAGCGCCTCGTCGACCCGAAGAACGCCGCCGACTACGCCTACCTGCAGTTCACCATCAAGAACGCCGAAAAGATCAGCAAGGGCGAGATCACCGATCTCAACCAGCTCGGCGTCAAGGCGATCGACGACAAGACGCTCGAAATCACTCTGGAAAATCCGACCCCTATTTCATCAACGCCCTGATGCACTACACGGCCTATCCGCTGCCGAAGCATGTCGTTGAGGCGAAGGGCCAGGATTGGGTCAAGATCGGCAACATCGTCACCAACGGCCCCTATAAGCCGACCGAATGGGTTCCGGGCTCGCATGTGACCACGGTCAAGAACGACCAGTGGTACGGCACCAAGGACCTGAAGATCGACGGCGCCAAGTTCTTCGTGCTCGAAGACCAGGAAGCCGCACTGAAACGTTACCGCGCCGGCGAGTTCGATATCCTCACCGACTTCCCGACCGACCAGTACGAGTGGATGAAGAAGAACCTGCCGGGTCAGGCGCATGTCGCCCCCTTCTCCGGCCTCTATTATTATGTCGTCAACTCGCAGAAGCCGCCTTTCAGCGACAAGCGCGTCCGCCAGGCTCTGTCCATGGCGATCAACCGCGAAGTAATCGGCCCGCAGATCCTCGGCACTGGCGAACTGCCGGCCTATTCCTGGGTCCCACCGGGCACGGCGAATTATGGCGAGCCGGCCTATGTCAGCTGGAAGGACCTGCCCTATAACGAGAAGGTCGCCGAGGCCAAGAAGCTGCTCGCCGAAGCTGGCTTCGGCCCGGACAAGCCGCTCCAAGCGGTCCTAAGCTACAACACCAACGACAACCACAAGCGCATCGCCGTGGCGATCGCTTCCATGTGGAAGCCGCTCGGTGTCAATGTTGAGCTCGTCAACGCCGAAACCAAGGTGCATTACGACCAGATGCAGCGTGGCCAGGTGGAGATCGGCCGTGCCGGCTGGCTCGCCGATTACAACGATCCGGACAATTTCCTGAACCTCCTGGTGACAGGCGTGCAGATGAATTACGGCCGCTGGTCCAATCCTGAATATGACAAGCTGATCAAGGACGGCAACGCTCAGACGGATCTCACCAAGCGCGCCGAAATCTTCAAGAAGGCTGAACAGCTGGCGCTTGATGAGTCCGCAGCCCTGCCGATCTATTACTATGTCTCGAAGAACGTCGTTTCGCCGAAGATCGAAGGCTTCGTCGACAACATCCAGGACATCCACCGCACGCGCTGGCTGTCGATGAAAGAGTAAGGGAAAACGGTCCTTCCCGCCGCTCGCGGGAAGGGCCGGCCCAAGACCATGATCAGATACGCCCTCCGTCGCCTGCTATCGACGATCCCCGTTCTGTGGATCGCCGTCACAGCCTGCTTTTTGTTTTGCGCCTTGCCCCCGGCGGCCCGTTTGATGGCGAAAGGCCATTGCCGCCGGTGATCCTGAAAAACCTTGCGGCTCACTACAACCTCGACAAGCCGCTGATCCAGCAATACCTGATCTATGTCGGCGACCTGCTGCGGGGCGATCTCGGCCCCTCCTTCGCCAGCGAGGATTTCACCGTCGCCCAGCAAATCATGATCGGCCTGCCCTATACCTTCACCATTGGCACGGCTGCCTTCCTGATTGCCATCATTGTCGGTGTAGGCGTCGGCTGTCTTGGGGCGCTCTACCAGAACAAGGCGCCCGATTACATTCTCGGTGCGCTCATCCTGGTCGGCGTCGTCTTGCCCAACTTCCTGATCGCGCCGATCCTGCAGCTCATCTTCGGCATTCACCTCGCCTGGTTTCCCGTTGGCGGCTGGGGTGACGGATCGATCAAATTCCTGATCCTGCCGATCGTCGTTCTGGCCCTGCCGCATGCAGGCCGCATCTCGCGCATCACCCGCGGTTCGATGATCGAGGTGATGAACCAGAACTTCATCCGCACCGCCAAGGCCAAGGGCATCGGTCCACGGCTGACGGTGATGCGCCACGCGCTGAAACCCGCCATGATGCCGGTCGTTTCCTATCTGGGTCCTGCGGCAAGCTACCTTCTCACCGGCTCGCTGGTTGTCGAAAGCATCTTCGGATTGCCCGGCATCGGCCGCTATTTCGTCAACGCAGCCCTGAACCGCGATTACGGCATGGTTCTCGGGACGGTCATCTTCTACATGGTACTGATCGTGTTCCTGAACCTTCTCGTCGATATCGCCTATGCCTGGCTCGACCCGAAAGTGAGAAACCGATGATCCTCAACCCCGCAAAACGCGAGCTGCTCACAGAGGAGCTTCTGCAGGCGGAAGGGCTGGCGCCCGAAGGCCGTTCGCTCACCAGGGATGCGCTGCGCCGCCTCGGACGCAACAAGGCCGCCGTGCTGTCGATTGCCGTCCTGGGGCTCCTGATCCTCGCCGCCTTTCTCGGCCCCTGGTTCATCCCCTTCAACTACGAGGACCCGGATTGGGCGGCCTTCCGCATCCCGCCCTCGATCGAGACCGGCCATTATTTCGGCACCGACCCGAACGGCCGCGACCTCCTTGCCCGCGTCCTCTACGGCACCCGCGTCTCGCTTGCCGTGGCGCTGACGGCAACCGTCGTGTCCGTCTTGATCGGCGTGCTCTACGGCGCGATATCTGGCTATATCGGTGGCAGGCTGGATGCGATCATGATGCGCTTCGTCGATATCATGTATGCCCTTCCCTACATCCTCTTCGTCATCCTGCTGATGGTTATCTTCGGTCGCAACGTCTATCTGCTGTTTGCCGCTATTGGCGCGCTGGAGTGGCTGACCATGGCCCGCATCGTCCGCGGGCAGACGCTGTCGATCAAGCATCGCGAATTCATCGAGGCGGCGCGTGCTTCCGGGCAGCGGCCGTTCAAGATCATCGTCAAGCACATCATCCCGAACCTCGTCGGCCCGGTGGTCATTTTTGCGGCGCTGACGGTGCCTGAAATCATCGCCACCGAAAGTTTCCTGTCCTATCTCGGCTTCGGCGTCCAGGAACCGCTGACCTCGCTCGGCACGCTGATCGCCGAGGGAACCGACGCCATGGAAAGCATGCCTTGGCTGCTGATCTTCCCGGCAAGTTTCCTCGTCGCCCTGCTGCTCAGCCTGCTCTTCATCGGCGACGGCCTGCGCGACGCCTTCGACCCGAAGGATCGATAGAATGCTTCAAGAAAAAGACATCCTGCTCGAACTCAAGGACTACTCCATCGCCTTCAAAACGCCGGACGGCGAGGTGAAGGCGGTCTCCAACATGAACCTCACGGTCCGGCGCGGCGAGCGCATCGCCATCGTCGGCGAGTCCGGCTCCGGCAAGAGCCAGACCTTCCTCGGCATCATGGGCCTGCTCGCCAAGAACGGCAGGACGGCGGGACAGGCGCTGCTCGAAGGCAAGGACGTGCTGTCGCTGAAACCGCGCGAGCTCGATCAGATCCGCGGCAAGGACATGGCCATGGTCTTCCAGGACCCGATGACCGCCTTGAACCCATCGCTGAAAATTTCCCGACAGCTGACCGAACAGCTGGAGGTTCACCGCGGCCTGACGGCGCGTGCCGCATCGGACGCTGCCCTCGACATGCTCAAACGCGTCGGCATCCCCGATCCGACGCGGCGATTCCATCTTTATCCGCACGAACTGTCAGGCGGCATGCGCCAGCGCATCGTCATCGCCATGGCGCTGCTCACCAAGCCGAAGCTCCTGATTGCCGACGAGCCGACGACCGCACTCGATGTCACCATCCAGGCGCAGATCCTCGACCTTTTCAACGACCTGACGGCGGAGATGAACACGGCGCTTGTCATGATCACCCACGATCTGGGCGTCGTTGCCGGCCTCGCCGACCGCGTCGCCGTCATGTATGCCGGCCGCATCGTCGAGGAGGCGCCCGTCGACGAGCTCTTCGACAATCCGGCCCATCCCTATACGGCGGCGTTGCATGCCTCTATCCCGCGGCCCGACCAAGATGTCGACGACCTCGTCGTTATTCCCGGGCGCCCGCCCAACCTGCAGCACCTGCCGAAGGGTTGCAATTTTTCGCCGCGCTGTTCGCAGGTCCAGGACGATTGCATCGACCGTCCGCCTCCGCTCGAAACGCTGGCGCCGCGCCACTGCGCCGCCTGCTACCATCCCTTCCCGCGTCGTGAGGAGTTGTTGAACCATGGCTGATCGGTCGCTGCTGAGGGTCGAAAACCTGACGACCCAGTTCGAACTTCCGGCAAAAGGCTTCTTCAAGCCGCCGGTCTTCCTCACCGCCGTCAACAATGTCAGCTTCGATCTCGCCGAAGGCCGCACGCTCGGTGTCGTCGGTGAATCCGGTTGCGGCAAGTCGACGCTCGGCCGCTCCATCCTACGGCTTTTGAAATCGCAGAAGGGCCGGATTCTCTGGCAGGGCCGCAATCTTCTCGACCTCACGGAGGAGGAAATGCGCGCGGCGCGCCGCGACATGCAGATCATTTTTCAGGATCCGATCGCTTCGCTCGACCCGCGCATGACGGTCGGAGACATCATCGCCGAGCCCCTCACCGTCTTCGAGCCGAAGCTTTCGAAGGCCGAGCGCACCGAACGCGTTCGTCAGATCATGGGCGCCGTCGGCCTGGTGCCGGAGATGATCAACCGCTATCCGCATGAGTTCTCGGGCGGCCAGGCGCAGCGCATCGGCATTGCCCGCGCCGTCATCACCAGACCGAAGCTCATCATCTGCGACGAGCCGGTATCGGCCCTCGACGTCTCGATCCAGGGCCAGGTGATCACGCTCCTGCGCAAGCTGCGCAAGGAATTCGGCCTGACGCTGATCTTCATCAGTCACGACCTTTCCGTCGTGCGCCTGATCTCGGACGATGTACTGGTGCTCTATCTCGGCCGTGTAGTGGAATCGGGCGACTGCGCCACCGTCTTCGATCATCCCGCCCATCCCTATACGCAGGCGCTCTTTTCCGCAGCCCCGATCCCGGACCCGAAACTCGCGCGGCTGCGTACCCGTATCCGCCTGCAGGGTGATCCGCCCTCGCCGCTCAACCCGCCGAAAGGCTGCGTCTTCTCACCCCGTTGTTGGAAGGCCACCGATATCTGTCGCACGGAAATGCCGCCGATCGAGGAAGTCCGCCCCGGCCAGAAGGCCGCCTGCTATCATATGGACAGGCCATCAATGGAATGATGGCCGCCTGACGCGGCCTTCACTTTCTTCCGCGGTCCAGCATCGCCATGTTTAATAGGGCTATTTTGGAATCTAAAGTCCTCGATAAGAAAGATTTATAGGAGCATATGCTATCCCGTTTCCGCCTAATCATGGGCCAGGGGAACGCATACATGAAATCGAAAGTATTGGGATCTATCGCACTTGCGGTCTCGGTCGTCTCGGCCTCCGCCATGCCCTCGCGTGCCGAGGATCTGAAGTTCCAGCTCACCAACGGAACCAATTCCGTGCTGACCCGCTTCTACAGCTCGCCGGCGGGCATCGACAACTGGGAGGAAGACGTGTTCGGCGAGAACGTCCTCAATCCGGGCGAAACCGCGAACATCACCATCGCCGATGGCCGTACCGTCTGCAAATATGACATGCGCTTCGAATTCGACGAAGACTCGGATCTCGAAACCACCGAAGACACGCAGGATCTTTGCGCGCTCGGAAGCTACACGATTCACGAATAAAGATCCTTTGCCGGCGCCCGCCTTCGCTTGCGCGCGAAGGCGGCTTTCCGTTCCTGTCGGAATAGCGCGCGCAACATCGAGCTTGTCACTCCGCCCCGCTCCGCGTATCAGCGGATGAAGCGTCAATTCAAAGCGATAGAGCAGCCTGTTACATCAGTAGCGCTCTGATGCCGGGAGGACAAGGTGAACGGAAGACGGTTTCTGTCGATCGGTGAATGCATGGTGGAACTCTCGCAGGCCGGCGACGGCCTGCTGCGCAAGGGCTTTGCCGGCGACACCTTCAACACCGCCTGGTATGCCCGCGCTTGCCTTGGCGCCGATTGGTCGGTCGATTATTTCACCGCGCTTGGCGACGACGCCATGTCGGACGAGATGGCTGCCTTCATCGCCGAGGCGGGTATCGGCACGAGCCTCATCCGCCGCATCAAAGGCAGGACGCCGGGCCTTTACATGATCAACCTGAAGAACGGCGAACGCTCCTTCAGCTATTGGCGCGACAGTTCCGCGGCCCGTAGCCTCGCTGCCGATCCTGACCATCTGCGCGAGGCGGTGGAAGCCGCTGATGTCATCTATTTCTCCGGCATCACCCTTGCCATCCTGCCGCAGGAGGATGCCGCAACGCTTCTCGCCGAGATCCGACGCGCCAAGGCCGTCGGCAAGCTCGTGGTTTTCGACCCCAACATCCGTCCTCGCCTCTGGTCGAGTTACGACGTAATGCATACGACGATCAGTGAAGGCGCCCGCTCCTCCGTGCTCGTCATGCCGAGCTTTGACGATGAGGCCGCCCATTTCGGCGACGATTCCATTGAGGCGACAGTCCATCGCTACCGCGCGCTAGGCGCCCTCAACGTCGTGGTCAAAAATGGCGCGGACGGTGTCACCTTGAATTTCGCCGGAGAGGAAACCTTCGTTCCGGCCGAAAAGGTCGAGAAGGTCGTTGACACCACCAGCGCCGGCGACAGTTTCAATGGTGCCTTCCTCGCACGATACCTCGATAGCGAGGACGCGCCGGCCGCCGCCCGCTTCGCCGCAGGCGTTGCGGCTCGCGTCGTCAGCGAACATGGGGCATTGGTTCCAAGAGAAAAACTTGGGTTGAGCGGTGGCTGAGCCCGCGCATGACGTCCCCGCAGGTATGCCATGCGCGAGCGCTCCCCGCCTATCGGTATTCTTGGCCGTTAAGGCACAAGAATCAGGACTTCGTCGGCCGATCTGTCTCGCGAACCGCCTCGTCATGATACCAGCAGCTATCGAGCGCCGCATCGCAGACATCAGCCGCCTCGCGCTCCATCAGCCTGGCGCGTTCGAACCGGTTTGCGGCGCGCGTCGGCTTGACGGGAAACTGGTAGATCGTCGCGGATTCACGATGGAAACCGGTGGGCATTGAGATCGCCTCCATTCCGTTCGGCGCATCGACATCAGGACTGCGACCATAGCATAGTGCACATAGTTTATGCAAATTGCACAAAATATATGCTCTACCAAAGGGTGATTGATCTCTATGCTGTCCTGATCAAGAGCTTCCCGCCTATTTGTTCAACACTTCATCACGACAGCGTAACGCCGATATTTTCATCCGGTTCCGAAGCGAAAAAACCCTTTCCTTCGGGATGATAAGGCGTTCAGCCTTCCTGAAGGCCGGATTTCGGCAAAAGAAAATGCGCGCCTATCGACCGGCTTGTAATTTTCTTCCATCGGCTGCCAAACTGGCACGCTACATGCTTCAACGAGTGCATCCCCTGGCGGCCGGACGCGCTTACGCGTCGAAATCGCCTCCGGATTTGCTCACCTTCGTAGCATTGAGAGAGTCACGATGACAAAATATAAGCTCGAGTATATTTGGCTCGATGGGTACACTCCGGTACCGAACCTGCGTGGCAAGACGCAGATCAAGGAATTCGACGCATTCCCGACGCTGGAACAGCTTCCGCTCTGGGGCTTCGACGGTTCGTCGACGATGCAGGCCGAAGGCCGCAGCTCCGATTGCGTGCTGAAGCCCGTCGCCATCTATCCTGACCCGGCCCGCACCAACGGCGTTCTCGTCATGTGCGAAGTCATGATGCCCGATGGCGTCACGCCGCATCCGAGCAACGCCCGCGCCACCATCCTCGACGACGAAGATGCATGGTTCGGCTTCGAACAGGAATATTTCTTCTACCAGAACGGCCGTCCGCTCGGTTTCCCTGAGCAGGGCTATCCGGCTCCGCAGGGTCCTTACTACACCGGCGTCGGCTATTCGAACGTCGGCGACGTCGCCCGCAAAATTGTCGAGGAACACCTCGATCTCTGCCTCGCTGCCGGCATCAACCATGAAGGCATCAATGCCGAAGTGGCCAAGGGCCAGTGGGAATTCCAGATCTTCGGCAAGGGCTCCAAGAAGGCCGCCGACCAGATCTGGATGGCGCGCTACCTCCTGCAGCGCCTGACCGAAAAATACGGCATCGACATCGAGTATCATTGCAAGCCGCTCGGCGACACCGACTGGAACGGTTCGGGTATGCATTGCAACTTCTCGACGAAGTACATGCGCGAAGTCGGCGGCAAGGCTTATTTCGAGGCGCTGATGGCCCAGTTCGAAAAGAACCTGATGGACCACATTAACGTCTACGGCCCGGACAATGACAAGCGCCTGACGGGCAAGCACGAGACGGCTCCGTGGAACAAGTTCAGCTACGGCGTTGCAGACCGTGGCGCTTCGATCCGCGTACCGCACTCCTTCATCAAGAACGACTACAAGGGCTATCTGGAAGATCGCCGTCCGAACTCGCAGGGCTGCCCCTACCAGATCGCGTCCCAGGTTCTGAAGACGATCTCGGAAGTTCCGCTCTCCGGTTCGGCTTCCGCTGCCGCTTAACCTCCCAAGCGGCGCCGGCCTCCCCGCCGGCGCCGTTTCTTTTTAAGGCTGTGAGGCTTTCTCCCGCCCGACATAATTGCCGGCTTTACGGCGTTAAGCTCCTGTAACCGTTCATACAGGGCTGTAATATTTCCATCATGCTCATGCCTCAAAATAAAGAGGCGGGAATCGCCATTCCGGAACCCCGCTAAGGGGTAGAGCGTTGCCAGATCATCGCGACGCGGATGGAAATCGTGACATGCTGCAACGTCCGGCAAATACTTATAGCGGCGAGAGCTGGGCCAATGCTGCAGCCGCCGGAAACCTGCCGGAAAGGCTGGTGATCGTCACCGACGCCTGGCATCCGCAGGTCAACGGGGTCGTCCGCTCCATCGAGAACACCAATCGCGAACTGGCGAAAATGGGTGTCGAGGTTGCGATGGTGACGCCGGAGCGCTTCAACAGCATTCCCTGCCCGACCTATCCGGAGATACGTCTCTCGATCGCCAGTTACCGCCGCGTCGCGCACGAGATCGAAAAGCACAATCCGTCTTATGTGCATATCGCCACCGAAGGTCCGCTGGGGTTGACCGCCCGCCGCTGGTGCCTGCGCAAGCGCATGCCTTTCTCCACCAGCTATCACACGCGCTTTCCGGAATATGTTTCTGCCCGCCTGCCGATCCCGCAGAGCTGGCTCTATGCCTTCGTGCGTTGGTTCCACAACGGCGGCGCCGGCTGCATGGTGGCGACGCCAAGCCTTGCCCGCGAATTGTCGGCAAGAGGCATCAAGAACCTGATGCCCTGGACCCGCGGCATCGACGCCACGCAATTCCATCCGATGCCGCTTGAGCCGGAGCCGCTTGGTCTGCCTCGCCCGATTTTCATGACGGTCGGGCGCGTGGCGCTGGAAAAGAACCTGCCGGCATTTCTCGACCTCGACCTGCCGGGCTCCAAGGTCGTCGTCGGCGATGGTCCGGCGCGCGCAGAGCTGGAGCAGCGTTACCCCAACGTACATTTCACCGGAGTGAAATTCGGCGAGGATCTGGCCAAAATCTATGCTCAGGCCGATGTCTTCGTCTTTCCCTCACTCACCGATACCTTTGGCAACACCATTCTCGAAGCCTTGGCATCGGGCGTGCCGGTCGCCGCCTACCCGGTCACCGGCCCGCTCGATATCATCGGCGAGGACAGCGAGGTCGGGGCACTCGACGCCGACCTGCGCGCCGCCTGCCTGGCCGCCCTCTCCGCCTCGCGCACCAAGGCGCGAGAGCTTGCCATGCAATATTCCTGGGAAGCGGCGACGCAGCAATTCATCAACAATATTCGCGCTGCCAATGGGGTCATCACGCCGAAATGGAGAAAGGCATGGCAATTCGCCAAGTCGCTCCCTAGAAGCAGAAAGCCTGGCGATACCGCCGGGCCTCTCCCATCTGCAGACTGATCCCTTGCTTGTGAAAGGCATTGCGCAGCGTTTCCGCGACCGCAATGGCGCTGCGCGCGGCAGGCGTTTCGGCGATGGCGTTCAGCAGCACGAAGTGGTGGATCGTACCGTTGTAACGCATTGACGTAACCTTGACGCCGGCCTGGCTGAGCTTGCGGGCATAGGCCTCGCCCTCGTCACGCAACAACGTCGCTCTCGTCGACGATAACGAGCGCTGGCGGCAGGCCGTTCAACTGCTCCAGCGACGCCTGCAGCGGCGAAGCTGTGGGCTCCTTGCGCTGAGGCCACCCCTCTGCCCTGCCGGCATCTCCTCCACAGGTGGGGAGATTGGCTCGGCGGACCCACTCATTCCAACATCAATTGCTTGGGGAGATTCCATCTCCAAGTCGATCTCCCGCTTGTGGGAGAGATGTCCGGCAGGACAGAGGGGGGTCCAAGTATAGCGACGCCAGCCAGCGCCTCTAACCTTACGTCCGTTTTTTCTTCGACTCGTACGGATTGTCAGGCGAGCGGAAATGGATGCGGATCGGCACGCTGGGCATGTCGAAATCGGCGCGCAAGCCGTTGATCAGGTATCGCGTATAGGATTCCGGCAGCGCGTCCGCGCGGGTGCAGGAAATCATGAAAGCCGGCGGGCGAGCCTTAACCTGCGTCATATATTTCAGCTTGATGCGGCGGCCGGAAACGGCCGGTGGCGGATGCTGGATCTGCTGCGTCTCCAGCCAGCGATTGAGCCTCGCCGTTGAGATGCGCTTGTTCCAGACCCTGTCGGTATCGATGATCGACTGCATCAACTTGTCGAGGCCCCAGCCGGTCTGGCCGGAGATCGGCACGGCGCGGATGCCGCGCGCCTGCGGCAGCAGCCGCTCGGTCTTTTCGCGGAGATCCGCAAGTACCGCCTGCCGATCCTCGATCATATCCCACTTGTTGAAGGCAAGCACGGCCGCGCGGCCCTCGCGCAGCACGAGGTCGACGATCTGCAGGTCTTGCTTCTCGAACGGGATCGTCGCATCGAAGACGATGACAACGGTTTCGGCGAAGCGGATGGCGCGCAGCGCGTCGGCCACCGAAAGCTTTTCCAGCTTCTCCGTCACCCGCGCTTTGCGGCGCATGCCGGCAGTATCAAACATCTTGATGGTGCGGCCGCGCCAGTCCCATTCCACCGAAATGGAATCACGCGTGATGCCCGCCTCCGGACCAGTCAAAAGCCGATCCTCGCCGAGGAAGCGATTGATCAGCGTCGATTTGCCCGCATTCGGCCGGCCGACGATCGCCACCCGCAGAGGCTTCGTTTCATCATAGGCTGGCTCTTCGTCCTCGCCGTCGGCCGTGCTTTCGCTCTGGGGGATGTCGACATCGGTAACCGCCACATCCTCCTTGGCGTAGGCCCTGTCTTTACCGATCGCCTCGACGATCGCGTCGCGCAGATCGAGCATGCCTTGCCCGTGCTCGGCCGAAATCGGCGTTGGCTCGCCCAGCCCCAGAGTATAGGCTTCGTAGAAGCCGCTGTCGGAACCACGCGCTTCAGATTTGTTGGCGACGAGCACCACCGGCTTGCCGCGCCGGCGCAGCATTTCGGCAAGAGCGGTATCGACGGGCGTCAGCCCGTTCTTGGCGTCGACGACGAATAGCGAAAGATCGGCCTCGTCGATTGCCGCTTCCGTCTGAGCGCGCATCCGGCCCTGCAGGCTTTCCTCGTGAGCTTCTTCCAGACCGGCCGTGTCGATGATCGTAAAGGTCAGGCCCATCAGCCGCGCATCACCCGGCCGGCGGTCGCGTGTCACGCCGGGCGTATCATCGACCAGCGCAAGCTTCTTGCCCACCAGGCGGTTGAAAAGCGTCGACTTGCCGACATTCGGACGACCGACGATGGCGACCGTGAAACTCATTGTTTTTCCTTAAAACTCAGCCCTGCGCGGCGGGCGCCTTGCCGGACGCGGTAATAAGATCAAGCATCATCTGAGCGCGATTGGCAACAGGGCGCGGGCTGCCGGTGTCGTCGACGACCGACTGGAACCATTGCCGCGCCTGCGCCACGTTGCCGGCCTTGTATGCGGCCAGGCCAAGTGCTTCCCGCGCCGAATGGCGGAAGGCGTTACTCGGCACGGCCATTTCTTCGATCGCAGCCGAAACCTGCTCATACGAGCCGTTCTCGATCAGCAGCCAGCCCGCGCGCATTTTGGCGACATCACGCACCGCAGCAGGAACGCTGTTGTCTTTGCCGATCTCGTTGAAGGCGGCGATCGCCGCGCCAGTATCGCCCTTCTGCGCCTGGACGGTCGCGGCCCGCATACGCGCCAGCACCGGATAGGCGCCATGCCCTTCCTTCTCCAGCTTTCCGAGCGCGGCCAAGGCCTCATCGTTCTTGTTCTCGTCGGCAAGCTTCATCGCCGCCAGGAATTGATCGCCGGCGCCGGAGGAGCGGTTGTCGTCCCAATAGTCGTAGAGCACCTTGCCGGCGGTGCCGACGACGATCAGGATGGCGACGACAATGATATAACGGCCAAACCGGCGCCAGACGCCCTTCATCTGGTCGGACCGCAATTCCTCATTGACCTCACGGATGAAGCTGTCGTCGTTAAATGCCATTCTCGTCTCCGGCCGCGGATATACCCATAACTTTGCGCAAAATGCACATTGCCCGGCCTTCTACTCCATTTTGCCGCTGTTGTAAGGGGGATGTGAAAGATTCGTTACACGACAAGCGGCGAAACACCGATCAGCCATTCGTGCAGCTTCCAGATGATCAGCGCCCAGGCGACGATGCCGATGACGACGGCATAGAGGTCGTATTTGGCCGAGACGAAGGGCCGGAGCGTGATTTCCCCCGCCCGCTCGCGGCGCTTGAGCGAAATGCGCACGATCACGCCCCAGGCAAGAAACGCCGTAAACAGCAGAACCGACGACGTCTCGCCATTGGCGAGCAAATGCGCCAGCGCCCAGACCTTCACCGACAGCACCATCGGATGTTTCGTCCTGGTTGCTATATGCCCCGCGGGCAACAGCGAAGCGACCAGACAGATCATCGCGATCAGCATCAGCGTGATGGCGATATGCGCCGTCCAGACCGGCGGACTGTAAAGTATGCCCGTCACCTGACGCGCCTGCCCGAATCCGTAGATCAACAGGATCAGCGTCGCCAGACTCGCGATCGAATAGGCTGCCCGCCAGCCCTTCTCGCCGAGGCTTGCGATCATCGACCGGCGAAAGCCGGGCGACACCACCCGTACCAGATGCACGCCGAGGAAAAGTATGATGCCGACGATAAGCAATGTCATTGCGCGCCCTTTCCGTGCAGTTTGTCATGGCTTAGCGACTTGCGCGAAAAAATGCCAGTAACACCGCAGCTTCGCCGCAATTCTGTCGGAGGGAAACCGCGAACAAATTGTCGCGGTGCTCATGTCTCGTCTTTTCCTCGCCTCCTGTCTGGTTGCCTCCCTCATTCTTCCTGCGGCGGCAGAGGCGGCCGACCGGCCGAAGCAGCTCGTCATCATCTCCTTCGACGGCGCCCACGACAATGCGCTCTGGCTGAAAAGCCGCGAAATGGCTGCCAGGACTGGCGCCCATTTCACCTACTTCCTTTCCTGCACCTTCCTGATGAACGAGGCGGCCAAGAAGGCCTATCAGGCGCCGCACCAGAAAAGCGGAAAATCCAATATCGGTTTTGCCCAAAGCGACGACGAGATCCGCGAACGCCTGGGCAATATCTGGCATGCCCATCTCGAAGGCCACGACATGGCAAGCCATGCCTGCGGCCATTTCGACGGCCGCCTATGGAGTGAGGCCGACTGGTCGGCCGAATACGCGACCTTCCATGCCACGTTGAAAAATGCCTGGAAGAGCGTCGGCCTCGATGAGCCGGCCGGCTGGCAGGAACTGGTCGATCATGGCATCAAGGGCTTCCGCGCTCCCTATCTCTCCGCAACCGCGGGTGCCGACATGATCGCCGCCGAGAAGAAGGCCGGTTTCACCTATGATGCGAGCCTTGTGACCAAAGGCCCGGCCATGCCTGTGGAGGAAGACGGCATCATCCGTTTCGGCCTCCCCCTGATTCCCGAAGGCCCGAACGAAAAGCCGATCATCGGCATGGACTACAATCTCTTCGTCCGCCACTCCAAGGGTAAGGAGGACAGGGCGGATTCGAAGGAGTTCGAGGACCGCGCCTACGCCGCCTTCTCCCAGGCCTTCGACCGTCAGTACAGCGGCGACCGCATCCCTCTCCAACTCGGCTTCCATTTCGTCGAGATGAACGGCGGCGCCTACTGGCGCGCGCTGGACCGCCTCGTCAGCGACGTCTGCCATCGGGCTGACGTGGCCTGTGTAAGCTATTCCGAAGCGGTTCCGATGATTGAGGCACGCGGGAAACTGCAGCGAGTGTCAGGTCTCTGAGAAGAGCTTTTGGAATGAGAGGCGGTGCCGTGGTCCAGCGAGGGGCTTACCCATCAACCATCAGCGTGCACAACGCCCCCTTCCCGCTCTAGATAACGTTGGTCGATCTCCGGCAACGGTTCATCATAGATGGCCGCCTCGAAGGCCTTGAGGCGCTTATGGATGGAGAGCAGTTCGATGATCGTCGTCCAGGAATTGACGAGATATTGGAAGGAGTTGCTCACCTGGCCGAAGGCGGTCGAGATCTGCTGGAAGATCCCGTAAGTGATGGCACCCGCCACGATCGTCGGCACCAGCATGAAGACCACAAAAAGCGCATCCGCCTGAATGTAGAAATAGCGCGCGACGTTGAAATACATGTAGTGGAAGTACATTCGGAAATAGTTGCGCCGAACGTTCTCGAAAAGCTCCCTGACCGTCAGCGGTTGGGCTCGGTCGGCGTGGTCTTCGCCATAGACGAGTTCCTTGCGATAGGCTGCTTCGACGCGCTGATTGCGGAAGTTCAGGCCAGGCAACTTTACGCCGGCTACTGCCAGCAGCAGCGTGCCGAAGGCCGACCAGAACAGCGCCAGCCAAAACAGCGAATTCGCCAGAGGCCCGATCACCGGCAATGCTGTCACATAGTGCGAGAGCGCCAGAAGGATCGGAAGGAAAACCACGAGCGTCATCACAGAGTTGATGAGGCTGATGCCGAGACCTTCGAGTGTGCTCGAGAAACGCATCGTATCTTCCTGGACGCGCTGCGAAGCCCCTTCGATATGACGAAGCTTTTCCCACTTCGACATGTAGAAATTGTTCATCGCCGTGCGCCATCGGAATATGTAATGGCTGGTAAAGAAGTCGGTCATGATCGACACGAACATGCTGAGAAATGCGATCTGACAGAAGACCCACATAAGGTCGTAGAAATTGTCGACGGTAATACCTGGCTGCTTCGACAGCGCATTCTGCAGGAGATCGCCGAACGGCCGGCGCCAGTTGTTGATCACAACGGTGATCTGAACGCCGAAATAAGTCACGAAGATGATCAGCGCCGAGCCCCAGATCGACCACAGCTTCCAGGGATGGTGCAGCGCTTTCAGATGCCACGCGCCGCAGAAGATTACCGCGGATAAGAAGAAATAGCTGTAGAACCAGACGTTTTCGGGCAGCAGGAAAAACGAGAGGTCGATCGGCTGCTGATCCTCAGGAACCGGTGTGAAACCGAGAGAGAGGCCGAGACCGGCGGCGAAGAGATACCAGCCGGCAATGGAAATCAGCGTCCAAACAACAAGCGAAGAAAAGAATGCCTTGGGCTGGGGAAAAAACGAATGAAACACGGGGGGCTTTGCTTTCCTGAACTGTGAGTCTCGGGAGTGTCGCGGAACACTGATTGTGCCGGAAACTAAGGCAGTTCGAAGGAAGCAGCAATGGCTTAGGCCCATTGTTACGGAGATGTAACCGGCCAGAGCAATTCCAGGAAAAGTGCGTGGCGCTTTCTCCGCCCGCAATTGCGCAGAGACAAAGAATGGCGTGGTTCTGCGAAAAGCCGACTGCGCTACGCGATTTTTCTGATGACCGGCATCACGAGCGCTGCGCAGACAAGAAGCGCTGCGGCAGCGACCACTGTCGGCACGGTGAAGCTGCCTGAACGTTCGGCGATCCAGCCCGCGACGACCGGTCCGACGATCTGGCCGACGCCGAAGGCAGCCGTCATCATCGCCAGGATCCGCCGTGGGCTCTCGGGGGAGAGCTTGCGGCCGATCTGCAGCCCGTAGGCCGTGATCGCCAGGAACGTCGCTCCGAACAGCGCACCGCCGATCAGTGGCGCCACCGAAGGCGGCAGTGCCACAGTGGCGAGCACACCAGCGGCCTCGATGAGAAGCGCCACGACATAGACGCCACCAAGCCCGAGCGGCCTGACCAGTGGCTTCCAGGCAAACAGCGCCACCGCCGCCGTCAACCCGGCGATGAACCAGCAGAGAAACTCGACGAAGGCTCCCGTTGCGGACAGGCGCGCGATGGCTACGAGAAAAGTTGCCGTGATGACGTAGCCGAAGCCGAACAGGCCGTAGGACAGCGTGACGAGCACCATAGGCCGGTTCCAGTTGAGCGCCGGTTCCTTGCCCGCTCGCGCCGATTGCGCCGGCTCCTTGGGCAAGAGCCACCAGACGATGGCAAGGCTTACCGCGCAATAGATCGCCCCGCCGATCCAATCGGCGCGCCAGCCGCCCGGCCCGTCGTGAAAGCCGAGACCAATCAGCAGCACCATGACCGAGGAAAGCGCGATGCCCGCCCCCGGTCCGCCGAAATGCGCGGCCTGCACATGGTCATTGCCGGCAGCAGCCCCGTGGCTGAGCACGATCGATGAGGTAAAAACCATGGCGAAGGCGCTGGCAAGGCCGGCCAGGAACCGGATGACCGCAAAGACGGCGACGGACTCTGTAACCGCCATCGCGGCGAGAAGAATGGCGGTAGCAAGCAGTGCCAGCAGCGCCACCAGCCGTTCGCGCCCAGCCGCCCAGCCATAGGCCGCAAGCACGGCGCCGACAAGATAACCGACGAAATTCGCCGACGCGATAAAGCCGGCATCCGCCGCCGAAAGCGGCACGCCGCTCATCATGCCGGGCAGGATCGGCGTGTAGGAGAAGCGCCCGAAGCCCATTGCCGCCGCCATAGCGACGGCGCCGGCAGCGGCGGTAGCGACGAGGTCTGGCGAAGAATGGGGTGGGCGAGAAAGCATGCAGGGCTTATCGCGCTGCAGCACCGGCATCGCAAACGACTATTTCTGATCGATTGATCAATTCTGCGAAAGTCGATGGGTAGGTGAGTGCTCCGAGTTCGATGAATGCAAGGAGCGGCGTTGCGAAGTGCTTCGAGGCTTCGCCCTACGCGCTGCGCACCTCAGCTTGAGGAGTTTTAGAGGATGCCGCGGTAGTAATCCCCGACGCAGGACGATGCGCGCAGCCTCCAAGAGAGCCTCATCCGGAGGCGCTCGCAGGACCTCGAAGGACGAGGCGGTGCACCGATAATGGATGAATGAAGGAAGAGGGCTCAAGCGAAAAGAACACTCTGCCGAACCCGACCCTACACCCGCCCATCCGGCAAGGTCAGGATCACAGGTCCATTCCGCGTCGCAACCACCGTGTGCTCAAATTGCACGGTCGGCGCCTTCGGATCGGCATAGAGCGTCCACGCATCGTCGCCGCCTTCGGCCCAGGTCGCTCCGAGCGAAAGGAATGGCTCGACGGTGAAGACGAGGCCATCCGTCATCACACGCTTTTCCGAAGGGTCCGGCCAGGTGGAGAGCTCGGCCGGCTCCTCGTGCAGCGAGCGGCCGACGCCGTGGCTCGCCAGATTGGCGACCAGCGTATAGCGGTTCTTCTGCGCGAAAGCGCCGACGGCGGTGCCGATCTTCGCAAGCGGCTCGCCCGCTTTCACCTGATTGAGCCCCACCCAGAGCGCCCGCTTGCCGTCGCGGCAGAGGCGTTCGATCTTCGGCTTGACCGGGGGCATCGCAAAGGAAGCGCCGGTGTCGGCAAAGAAGCCGTCCTTTTCCGCCGAGACGTCGATATTGATCAGGTCGCCGGCCTGGATGACACGCGCGCCTGGAATGCCGTGGGCGATTTCTTCATTGACGCTGATGCAGGTGGCGCCGGGAAACTGGTAGCAGAACTCCGGCGCCGAGCGCGCGCCGGAATCCTCGAGCACCTTACGGCCGATCCGGTCGAGCTCAAGCGTCGTCATGCCGGGCTCCATCGCCGCCGCCATGACCTGGATGGCGTTGGCGCAGATCCGGCCGATCTCCTTGAGCTTTGTCAGTTCATCGTCGTTTGCGATTACCATTCGTCTCTTCCGGCCTTGCGCGGGACGGCCGCGGCCGTCTTAGAGCGCGCATCCGGGAGGACGCGCTGAGGGGTTGCGCTGGTTAAGCCGTGGCTTTCGACCCTTCGCCCCTTTCAGTCAATGCCTTTCTGACGATCGGCGCGACTTTCGTCCCGTAGAGCTCGATGCCGCGCATGATCTGATCATGCGGCATCAGGCCGATCGCCATCTGCAGCAGGAAGCGGTCGTTCTTGAATATCGAGTGATGGGCGATGATCTTTTCCGCGACCGCCTCAGGATCGCCGACGAAGAGCGCGCCGTTCGGCCCGCGCGACAGATCGAAATGCGCCCGGCTCGTCGGTCCCCAGCCGCGCTCGCGGCCGATACGGTTCATCACCTCGGCCTGCGGCCCGTAGAACTGGTCGGCGGCTCTCTCGGTGGTGTCGGCGATGAAGCCATGGACATTGATGCTGGTCTTCAGCTTCGCCTGATCCTGCCCTGCCCGGCGCGCGGCCTCCCGGTAGAGGTCGAAGAGCGGCGCGAAACGGCGCGGCTCGCCGCCGATGATCGCGAGCGCCACCGGCAGTCCGAGCGCGCCGGCGCGCGCCACCGACTGCGGTGTGCCACCGACCGCGACCCACAGCGGCAGCGGATCCTGCAGCGGCCTCGGATAGACGCCGCGTCCGTTGATCGCCGCGCGAAGCTCACCCTTCCAAGAGACGATCTCGTTGTCGGTCAGCGCCAGAAGCAGGTCGAGCTTTTCCTCGAAAAGCTGGTCGTAATCCTCGAGATTGTAGCCGAACAGCGGGAAGGACTCGATGAAAGAACCACGCCCTGCCATGATCTCGGCACGGCCGTTGGAAATGAGGTCAAGCGTCGAAAACTGCTGGAACACACGCACCGGATCGTCGGAGGAGAGCACGGTGACCGCGCTGGTCAGCCGGATGTTCTTGGTCTTGACGGCCGCAGCCGCCAGCGCCACGGCGGGAGCCGACACCGCATAATCCGGCCGGTGGTGTTCGCCGAGCCCGAAGACGTCGAGGCCCACCTGATCGGCAAGCTCGATCTCCTCGATCAGATGCTTCAGCCGTTCGGCCCCTTCCACTCCCTTGCTGCGGGAGGGATTGGGATTGACATCGGCGAATGTGTAAAGGCCCAGTTCCATCGTCGGCATCCTGTTGAACTCGATCCGGAGATAGGGATGGCGGTGATGGAGCGCAAACACAAATTGTGGAACGGATTGTTCGAGAATCTTGATAGGCGGCGGTAGTTTTCACGACTCGTTGGACGCCTTCAGCGACATCTAACAGAGCGAACATTGTACGATGGCAAACAGTCCCTGCGCCATGGACATGGCGCCGCTGGATTCCTGTGACAAGCACAGGAATCCAGCAGTCGTGCGTCCGCACGACGAGGAACTCATCATAGACCGAGAAGGTGAAAGGAGATGTCTCCCACTCGGGATCCTCTCGGTCGATCAGATTGAGCTTTCACTGCCGCGTCCATTTCTTGACCGTCTTCTCCCGTGTGATCGCCGTTGTGAGCAAATCATGCTCCTCGAAACACACTAACCGCGTCGCCATGGCGACCAGGCCAAAATTGAATCTGAATTCAACGACTTCGAAGCCTCAGCGGAATCATTTTACAAGCTGCCTCACACCGTGCTTGAAGCATCGGACCGCGCGGCCTTCACCACGCCGCCCCTGACAATCACATCTTTGCCAACAGCTCCGCCAACTGGTCCGCGGCCTTGCCCCATCCCTCATGGAAGCCCATTTTCTCGTGCGCTTCCTTGTCCTCGGCGCGCCAGTGCAGCGCCCTGCCCGTATATTTCGTCCTGCCGTTGCCGAGGTCTTCCAGCAGGATGACGCCGGTGAAGAAAGGCTTTTCGGCAGGCACCCAGGCGCTGGTATAGGCATCGGTGAAGACGATCTTCTCGTTCTCGACGATTTCGAGATAGACGCCGTGGTTCGGATATTGGTTGCCCTCGGGATCCTGCATGACGACAACGCTGGCGCCGCCGGGGCGGACATCGAGCGTCGCCTCTGCAACACTCCACGGGCGCGGGACGAACCACTGCTTCACAAGATCCGGATCGGTCCATGCCTTGAAGATCTTGTCGCGCGGGGCGTCGAATTCCCGGGTTAGGACGAGTTCATGTTGCGTGCTGGCGGTCATTTCAACATCTCTCCGTTTGAATGAAACCTGTTTCCTATCAGGTTGTTACAAGGACGTGTCAAACTCCGCCGTTCCGACAGTGCGCCGAAATTATTTTGCAATCGGCTGCGCCGCCTCTTCCTGCATCTTGTCGATCTGCCGGCGGATATGGGCGGCTTCCGCCGCCGAATGGGCAAGCGCGATGGCATGGTCGAAGGCTTCGCGCGCCTGGCTGGTCAAGCCAAGCTGCTTCAGCAGCCCGCCCCGCAGACCGTGATAGTAGAAGTAGCCACCGAGCTTCTCGCCGAGCGGATCGATGAGATCCAGCGCCTCCTGCGGCCCGCGCAGCTTCGAAACAGCGACCGCGCGATTAAGCGTTACCACAGGCGAAGGCTGAACACGCTCCAGCGCGCGGTAAAGCAGATCGATTTCCGTCCAGTCGGTGTCTTCGGCGCGTTTCGCGCGGGAGTGGATGGCGGCGATGGCTGCCTGAAGCTGGTAGGGGCCGGGTTGGCGATGGCGCAGCGCCTTGTCGAGCAGCGCCAGGGCCTCATTGATGAAAAGCTGGTTCCAGAGAGAGCGGTCCTGATCTTCGAGCAGCACGATCTCGCCTTCGGCGCTGAAACGCGCCGGGCGGCGCGATATTTGCAGAAGCATCAGCGCAAGCAACCCCATCAACTCCGGTTCTGACGGAAAGATGTGCAGCATCAGGCGTCCCAGGCGGATCGCTTCGTCGCTGAAGGCGGCGGCCTCATGCCTGGGGTCGGCCTGGCTGTAACCCTCATTGAAGATCAGGTAGATCATCGTGCTGACGATCGAGAGGCGTTCGGCCCGTTCCTGCGGGCTCGGCGTTTCGAAAGGCACTCCCGCCTTGGCGACACGCGCCTTGGCCCGCGTGATGCGCTGCTCCATGGCACTTTCCGAGACCAGGAATGCGCGCGCGATCTGCGTCACCGAAAGACCGGAGACAATGCGCAGCGCCAGCGCGATCTGCTGGGTCCCCGGCAGATCCGGATGGCAGCAGATAAAGAGAAGCCTCAGGATATCGTCGCGATAATTGGAATCGTCGAGCCGCTCGGCAATGTCGCCTTCGGCATCCTCGGTATCGGAAATGACGTCCTCGTCCGGCAGTGCCTGAAGCTTCGACCGTTTGCGCACCGCATCGATGCCGCTGTTACGACCGACGAAAATGAGCCAGGCCGTCGGATCGCGCGGCGGCCCTTTTTCCGGCCATGTCCGGATCGCCCGCAGGCACGCCTCCTGAAACGCCTCCTCCGCGGTATCGAGATCACGGAAATAGCGCAGCAGAGCGCCGAGCGCCTTCGGCCGGGCGGAGGCAAGCGCGAGGTCGATCCAGGCAATGTCGGTCATGATGCAGCATCTCCCGGCCTGAACACGTAGAAAGGCCGAATTTCGTAAGAGGTGGAGCCGGGATTGACGGCGGATAGCTGTTTCGAGAAGGCGACTGCCTCGTCGAGCGTATCGAAATCAACCACGTAGAAGCCGAGAAGCGCCTCTTTCGTTTCCGCGAACGGCCCGTCGATGACCAGGGCCTCGTCCTTGCCCTTGCGCACGGTCGTCGCCGCCGTCGTCGGCATCAGCCGGCCGACCGGGCCGAGCTTGCCGGACACAGCAAGCGGCTCCTGCACAGCATAAAGTTTTTCCATGACAGCAGCCTCCTCCTCCTTGGTCCAGGCGAAGACGGTTTCCTCATGGGCGTAACAAAGGATTGCGTAAAGCATCGGTCACTCCTCTCTCCGAATGACGAAGGAGTAACGGCTTAGCCGACAGGCCGCATCAAAAAATTATCAGCTCAAGCTGCGATTGCAGGAACCGCCGGCTCTTATCGAAGGCTAGCCCTCGCTCAGCGTCCGCTTAACCGCATTCTTCCAACCCTTGAGCTTTGCCGCCCGCACCTTCTCGTCCATGTCGGGTTCGAAACGGCAGTCGCGTTTCCACCTCGCCGAAAACCCGTCCTTATCCGGCCACACTCCCGCTCGGCTGCCGGCCAGCCATGCCGCACCCAGGGCGGTGGTCTCCAGGATAACAGGGCGGTCGACGGGGGCATCGAGCAGGTCGGCGAGGCGCTGCATTGTCCAGTCGGAGGCGACCATGCCGCCATCGACGCGCAGCACCGTATCGTCGCCGGCATTCTTCCAGTCCTTCTGCATGGCATCCAGGAGATCGCGGGTCTGGTAGCAGACCGCTTCGAGCGCCGCGCGGGAAAGTTCCGCCGGTCCGCTATTGCGCGTCAGTCCGAAGATGGCGCCCCGCGCCTTGGCATCCCAATGCGGTGCGCCAAGCCCGGTGAAGGCCGGTACGAGATAAACTTCCTGCGTGGGATCGGCCCTTTCGGCAAGAGCGTTGGTTTCAGCGGCACTGCCGATGATCCGGAGCCCGTCGCGCAGCCACTGCACGGCAGCACCCGCGATGAAGATCGAGCCTTCCAGCGCATAGGTCGTTTCGCCGTTCAGACGGTAGGCGATGGTCGTCAGCAGCCGGTTTTTCGAACGCACGATGTCGGCGCCGGTGTTGAGCAGCGCAAAACAGCCGGTGCCGTAGGTCGATTTCAGCATGCCCGGCGCAAAGCAGGCCTGACCGATGGTCGCCGCCTGCTGGTCGCCTGCGACACCGAGGATCGGGATTTCGGCGCCGAAGATATCTGCCTCGACAGTGCCGAAATCGGCGGCGCAATCCTTGACCTCCGGCAGCATGGCGGCCGGCACTCTCAGAATGTCGAGCAGATCCTCGTCCCAGGCGTTGTCGGCAATGTTGTACATGAGCGTGCGCGAAGCATTGGTCGCGTCGGTGACGAAACTCTTGCCGCCCGTCAGCCGCCAGATGAGAAAAGTGTCGATCGTACCGAAGCAGAGATCGCCTCTGGCGGCACGCGCCCTTGCACCCTTCACATTGGCGAGCATCCAGGAAAGCTTTGTGCCGGAAAAATAAGGATCCAGGATGAGGCCGGTCTTCTTGGTGAAAAGCCGCTCGAGATCCTGCCGTTTCAGGTTGTCGCAATAGCTTGCCGTGCGCCGGTCCTGCCAGACGATCGCATTCTGGATCGGTCGGCCGGTCTCACGTTCCCAGACGACGACCGTCTCGCGCTGGTTGGTGATGCCGAGCGTGGCAACATCCTTGGCCGTGATTCCGGCGCCGCGCAGCGCCATATGGACGGTGGAAACGACCGAATCCCAAATCTCTTCGGGATCGTGCTCCACCCAGCCGGAGCGCGGATAGATCTGGGTGAATTCCTTCTGGCCCTTGCCGGCGACACGCATGTCGCCATCGAAGACGATCGCCCGCGTCGAGGTCGTCCCCTGATCGATCGCCAGAACATATCCACCCATGAAATCCTCCTCAAGCATATGATTATCGTAACAATTCAATAGGACACGCATGCGGGAGAGAAAAGCGAATAAAGCGCAATTGCCAGCCTGCCGGCTTTGGGCATAACCTCGCTGCGAATATCGCGATGTCAGGAGAACAGCATGAGCAGATCAGTCGTCGTCACCGGTTCCACCAGCGGCATCGGCCTTGCGATCGCCACCGCCTTCGCCGAAACCGGCGACAACGTCGTCATCAACGGGTTCGGAAATACCGATGAAATCAAGGCGATCGTCGAGCGGCTTGAATCAGTATCGAAGGGCCGGGTGATCTACCATCCGGCCGACATGACGAAACCTGCCGAGATCGCCGACCTGATCGGGACGGCGGCGAAAACCTTCGGCAGCGTCGATGTCCTGGTCAATAATGCGGGCATCCAGCATGTCGAGAAAATCGAGGATTTTCCTGTCGAGAAATGGGATCAGATCATCGCGATCAATCTGTCGAGCTCCTTTCATACGATGCGCGCCGCCATCCCGCTGATGAAGGCGAAGAAGCATGGCCGCATCATCAACATCGCTTCGGCCCACGCGCTCGTCGCCTCCCCCTTCAAATCCGCCTATGTCGCGGCAAAACATGGTATATTAGGCCTCACGAAGACGGCAGCGCTGGAGCTTGCCGAATTCGGCGTGACGGTCAACGCCATCTGCCCCGGCTACGTGCTCACGCCGCTCGTCGAAAAGCAGATACCCGATACCGCTAGGGCGCGCGGCATGACCGAGGAGCAGGTCAAGAGCGAGGTCATCCTCAAGGCGCAGCCGACGCATGAATTCGTCAAAGCCGAGGAGATCGGCGCGCTGTCGCTCTACCTCGCCAGCGACGCCGCCCGCCAGGTGACCGGAACGCATATCTCGATTGACGGGGGCTGGACTGCGGCTTAACCATTGGAAAAACAACCGGGAATATCATGAACGACAGCATTCGCTTCATCCTGAATGGCGAGGACATCGAACTTACCGATATCGGACCGACCGAGACGCTTCTCGATTTTCTGCGGTTGAAGCGGCGCCTCACCGGCACCAAGGAAGGATGCGCCGAAGGCGATTGCGGCGCCTGCACCGTCCTTGTGGGCCGGCTCGTGGACGGCAAGCTCGCCTATGAATCCGTCAATGCCTGCATCCGCTTCATGGGCTCGCTCCACGCCACTCACGTGGTGACGGTCGAGCATCTCGCCGGCCGGGACGGCGCGCTGCATCCGGTGCAGCAGGCGCTGGTCGATTGCCACGGCTCACAATGCGGCTTCTGCACCCCGGGCTTCGTCATGTCACTCTACGGCCTGTGGCTCACCAGGGAAAAACCCGGCCGCCACGAAATTGAAAAGGCGCTGCAAGGCAATCTCTGTCGCTGCACCGGCTACGAACCGATCGTCAAGGCCGCCGAGCAGGTGAGCCTGATGCGGCCGAGCGCGCTGTTCGATCCGCTGGAGCGTACGCGCTCGGAAATCATTGCGCGGCTCTGGGCAATGCAGGCGGGCGGCACCATCCGGATTGCCAATGGCGAAGACCGGTTGATCGTGCCGGCTTCGGTCCAGGCGCTGGCGGAAGTTCTCTCGCAGGAGCCCGACGCGACCGTCGTTGCCGGCGCGACCGATGTCGGCCTTTGGGTGACCAAGCAGATGCGACGGCTGAGCCCGGTCGTTTTCATCAACCATTTGAGCGAATTGCAATCGGTCACCGAAAGCCAGGACGGAGTCACCATCGGCGCCGGCGTCAGCTACACCAGGACCTTCGAAGCGATCGCCCGGAAGATCCCGGCGCTCGGACGGCTGATCGACCGCATCGGCGGCGAGCAGGTGCGCAACATGGGCACGATCGGCGGCAACATCGCCAACGGCTCCCCGATCGGCGACAGTCCGCCGCCCTTGATAGCGCTCGGCGCGACGCTGACGCTGCGCTCCCTCGAAGGCCAGCGCAAAATGCCCCTCGAGGACTTCTTCATCGCCTACGGCAAACAGGACCGTAAGCCCGGCGAATTCGTCGAAAGCATCTTCGTGCCCTATCCCGCGAACAGCCGCTTTGCCGCTTACAAGGTCACCAAGCGCCGCGACGAGGATATCACCGCCGTGCTCGGCGCCTTCCTGCTGACGCTCGACGAGGCCGAGACGGTCACCGACATCCGCATCGCCTTCGGCGGCATGGCGGCGACGCCGAAACGCGCCCGCACCGTCGAGGCCGAACTGATCGGCAAGCCATGGACGGAATCGACGATCGAGGCCGCCCGCGCCGCCTTCGACGCCGACTTCCAGCCGCTCACCGACTGGCGCGCCACGGCGGAATACCGCCAGCTGACGGCGAAGAACCTGCTGATGCGGTTCTATCTTGAGACTGTCGGCGCCCCGGCAGAGCTGAAGCGGTTCGAGGAGGTGGCGTGATGGACACATTGATCGGAACGCCCGGAACGCAAAGCTTCATGGGAATAGCCGCGGTCTCCTCCCCTCCCTCAGGAGGACGCCGCTAATGGACAAGTCCACCTTCGAAGACCGCAAAGTTGTCATCATGGGACCGATGCACGGCCCCGTGCGTCATGATTCCGCGCATAAGCACGTCACCGGCACCGCCGACTATATCGACGATATTCCCGAACCCGCCGGCCTGCTGCACGGCGCCCTCGGCCTCTCCGACCGGGCCCATGCCGAAATCATCGGTATCGATCTTTCCGGGGTCGCAGCCTATCCCGGCGTGATCTGGGTCTTCACCGGCAAGGACGTGCCCGGCGTCAACGACGTCAGCTGCAATGGCAGCCATGACGAGCCGCTGCTGGCCGAAACTTTGGTTCAGTTCCACGGCCAGCCGATCTTTGCCGTCATCGCCGAAACGCGCGAGGCTGCCCGGCGCGCCGCGCGGCTCGCCAAGATCGACTATCGCGACCTGCCGCACTGGAGCGATATCGACGGCGCTCTCGCCAATGGCAGCCCTCTGGTCACGACACCGATGACCCTCCAGCGCGGCGAGCCGGAAACGGAAATGCCGAACGCCGCCATGCGCCTGAGGGGCCGGATGCGCATCGGCGGTCAGGAGCATTTCTACCTCGAAGGCCATATCGCCCTGGCCATTCCCGGCGAGGACGACGAGGTCATCGTCTGGTCCTCGACCCAGCATCCGAGCGAGATCCAGCACATCGTCGGCCACGTGCTCGACATCCCGTCCAACGCCGTCACGGTCAATGTGCGCCGCATGGGCGGTGGCTTCGGCGGCAAGGAAACGCAGGGCAATCAGTTCGCAGCCCTTGCGGCGATCGCCGCCAAGAAGCTCGGCCGCGCCATCAAGTTCCGTCCCGATCGTGATGAGGATATGAGCGCCACCGGCAAACGCCATGATTTCCTTGTCGATTACGAGGTTGGCTTTGACGCCGAAGGCCGTATCCACGCCGTCGATGCGACGTATGCGGCCCGTTGCGGCTTCTCCTCGGATCTCTCGGGCCCTGTGACCGACCGGGCTCTCTTCCATGCCGACTCCAGCTATTTCTACCCGCATGTGCATCTGCAGTCGAAGCCCTTGAAGACGCACACGGTCTCCAACACCGCCTTCCGCGGTTTCGGCGGACCGCAGGGAATGCTCGGCGCCGAGCGCTTCATCGAGGAGATCGCCTACGCCCTCGGCAAGGATCCGCTCGATGTCCGCAAGCTGAATTTCTATGGCCAGCCGGGCTCCGGGCGCACGCTCACCCCCTACCATCAGGAGGTCGAGGACAACATCATCCCCCGCATCGTCGAGGAGTTGGAGGAGACAGCCGACTATCGGGCACGGCGCAACGCCATCATCGCCTTCAATCGCGACAGCCGCTACATTAGAAAAGGCATAGCGTTGACGCCGGTCAAGTTCGGCATCTCCTTCACCATGACCGCCTTCAACCAGGCCGGCGCCCTCGTCCATGTCTATCAGGACGGCTCGATCCACCTGAACCATGGCGGCACCGAAATGGGCCAGGGCCTCTATACCAAGGTGGCGCAGGTGCTGGCCGACAGCTTCCAGGTCGATATGGACAGGGTGAAAATCACCGCGACGACGACGGCCAAGGTACCCAACACCTCGGCCACCGCCGCCTCTTCAGGCTCGGATTTGAACGGCATGGCAGCCTTCGATGCCGCCCGCCAGATCAAGGAACGGCTGGTGGCCTTTGCCGCCGAGAAATGGGAAGTGGCGCCTTCCGAGGTGGTCTTCCTGCCGAACCGGGTGCGCGTCGGCGAGCTTGAGATCCCCTTTCCCGACTTCGTCAAGCAGGCCTATTTCGCCCGCGTCCAGCTGTCGGCCGCCGGCTTCTACAAGACGCCGAAGATCCATTGGGACCGCAAGGCCGGCCGCGGCACGCCCTTCTATTATTTCGCCTATGGCGCCGCCTGCAGCGAAGTCTCGATCGACACGCTGACCGGCGAATATCTGATCGACCGGACCGACATCCTCCACGACGTCGGCCGCTCTTTGAACCCGGCGATCGACCTGGGCCAAGTCGAGGGAGCTTTCGTGCAGGGCTTGGGCTGGCTGACGACGGAGGAGCTCTGGTGGGACGACAAGGGCCGGCTGCGCACCCATGCGCCATCGACCTACAAGATCCCGCTCGCCTCCGACCGCCCGAAAATCTTCAACGTGCGGCTCGCCGAATGGTCGGAGAATGCCGAAGCGACGATCGGCCGTTCCAAGGCCGTCGGCGAACCACCTTTCATGCTGGCGATCTCTGTGCTGGAAGCCCTGTCGATGGCGGTCGCCAGCGTCGCGGATTACAAGGTCTGCCCGAGGCTCGATGCGCCGGCGACGCCGGAACGGGTGCTGATGGCGGTGGAGCGGATGAAGCGGGTGCAGAGATGATATCCTTCGCTTCTATCCTGCAATCGTTCGTACGGAGAGTTTGAGAGCGTAATGCGCTTGAACCAAATCTCGCGGCATGCTCCCAACATCGCAAGGCCCATCTGCGATGACTGATCTTCCCACTTTCCTTGCCGCCAACCCAGAGAGCGTCCTCGTCGACATCACCGGGACGCAAGGCTCCACCCCGCGCGAGGCCGGCGCCTTCATGCTCGTCTCGCCAACCGCGCTCTGGGGCACGATCGGTGGCGGGCAGTTCGAGTTCATGGCGATCGCCAACGCGCGCGGCATGCTTACAGGCATCAGCGGCGTGGCGGAGATGGATATTCCGCTCGGCCCCGAGATCGGTCAGTGCTGCGGCGGGCGCACACAGTTGCGGTTCCGGCGCCTGACGCTGGCGCTGAAAGACGAAATCGAGGCTCGGCTCGCCGGCGAAATCGAGCTTCGGCCCGAGGTCCTTCTCTTCGGCGCTGGCCATGTCGGCCGGGCGCTGGCCTCGGCCCTTGCGCCGCTGCCACTCTCGGTGACGGTCGTCGAAACAAGGCAGGAAGAACTCGCCAACCTGCCCGCCCGGACGAAGGTCCGGCTCGTGCCGATGCCCGAAGCGCTGGTCAAGGATATTCCGGCCGGCGGCGTGATTGTCATCCTGACCCACGACCACGCGCTGGACTTTCTCATCGCCCGCGAAGCACTGGCAAGGACGGATCTCGCCTATACCGGCATGATCGGTTCGGCGACGAAGCGCGCCACCTTCGCGAGCTGGCTTTTGCGCGAAGGCGGCGAGCAGAGCTGGATGAAGCGGCTGACGCTGCCGATCGGCGGCTCCATGGTCAGGGACAAACGTCCTGAAGTCATCGCCGCCATGACCGCCGCCGAAATCCTGGCGGCACTCGCTGCCTACCGCATGCGCTCGTCCTCATAATAGGGATCGCGTCCGTCCAGGAAACCGATATCGCGCTTGACGCGGTCGGGCGTGGCGGAAAGGTCGAGCCGCGGCAAACGGCAGAAGCGGTTGGCGCCACCTGACAACCAGCCGGCAAGGCGCAGGAAAATACTGCTGATCTGTTGCGGCCGGCTCTCTTCGATAGCATGGCAATCCATGACGTCACCTCGTCAGATTGATGGTATGAGTTGAAGTTTGCCGGGAAAAATGCTGCAATTCCAATTGAACGATCGTCTACCTGCATAAAGAGAACTTATCCATGAAACTTTCGAAACAATTTCCGTTGAATGCGCTGCGCGTATTCGAGGCCGCTGCCCGGCTCGGAAGTTTCACCAAGGCTGGCGACGAGCTCGGCATGACGCAGACGGCCGTCAGCTATCAGATCAAGTTGCTGGAGGAGAATGTCGGCGAGCCGCTCTTCCTGCGCCGTCCCCGCCAGATCGCCCTGACCGAACCCGGCGAGCGGCTGGCGCCGAAGGTGACCGAGGCCTTCGCCATGCTGCATGACGCCATGGCGACCGCGCGCGACAGCGTCGAGGGCACGCTTGCCATCAGCTCGACCCACACTTTCGCGTCCAAATGGCTGGCGCCGCGCCTCGGCTCTTTCCACCTGAAGCATCCGGCGATCGCAGTCCGCCTTCAGGCAAGCTCTGACATCATCGATTTCACGCGCGAGCAGATCGATGTCGGCATCCGCTGGGGTGACGGCAACTGGCCGGGGCTGACGCTGCACCGGTTGATGGGACTTGAATTCACCCCGATGCTGAGCCCGAAGCTGGCGGAATCGGCAGGGGGCATCAGGGAGCCGCGCGATCTCCTGAAATTCGATCTCTTCGATGCTGGCGACATCTGGTGGAAACAATGGTTCGAGGCAGCCGGCGTCACAGAGACGGATCTCGACCGGCGGCCGCGTAACCAGCTCGGCTCACAGGCGGTGGAGGCCGACGCTGCGATCGCGGGCCACGGCGTCGCCATCCTCCATCCGGCCTTTTACGCAGCCGAAATCGCGCTTGGCCGGCTCTATCAGCCGTTCGAACTGACCCGCAGCGACGGCAAGGCCTACTGGCTCGCCTACCCTGAAAACCGCCGGAACGTTCCGAAGATCAAGGCGTTCCGCAACTGGATTCTCGAGGAAATGAAGCGGCAGGAAACTAGCGCATAACTCCCGGAAGTGCAGCGGTCGGGATATGGCATGCGAAGACAACGGCATCAAGCGCCTGATCGAACCGGAATGATCGCGACGCGCTGTAAAGCCACATGTATCGGACCCGTCTAGTGGGTCCGATACATGTGGTCGGATTTAATATCCCATCTCCGGCGCATAGAAGCAGCGCGGCGTGTCTTCGTTCGGGAACAGACAGAGATGATAGTCGTTGTCGCCGGACTGCATCGCCTTCGTCATCGGCAGCAAGAAGACGTGAGCATGCGTGACCAGCCGGTGATCACCCGGCAGCAGTGTCACACGATATCCGCTCGGCGTCACCGCCACGCTTTTCGAAGGGATCATCTGGCAGTCACCATTGTGACTGTTGCCATTGCAACAATAGGGGTCATAACTCCACCCCATGGGTGCGTCGTGAGCCGTCGCCAGCGACGCATACGCAATCATCACACACGTCAGAATACTGCGCATCATGAGCGTCTTCTCCGTCGATGAATGCGCCGCCGACGATCTAAGGGTTCCTATTTCCTTCCGGCGGCCTGCAACATAACTGTAACCGAGGCATATTAGTTTCAAGATCCGTTGAATAAGCGGATCGAGTATAAGCCGGAGATATTGCACAGCCTTCTCGGCAGCTTTTAGGCACGGGGACAACAGATCGGCGATCCGCGCCACTATCGACAGCTCCGGCAAAACTCAATCTCCTCTTCCCTCCCCGGCAAAATTTCCGCAATGTCACGAGTCGGAGGAAGATAGGGGAACTCGATGTATGAATATGCCATAGCATGGGAATGGCTCGCCTTCGCGGCGCGCTGGTTCCATGTCGTTACCGCGATCGCCTGGATCGGATCGTCCTTCTATTTCATTGCGCTCGATCTCGGACTGGTGAAACGCCCGCATCTGCCGCCCGGAGCCTATGGCGAGGAATGGCAGGTCCATGGCGGCGGCTTTTATCATATCCAGAAATATCTGGTGGCGCCCGCGCAAATGCCGGAGCACCTGACCTGGTTTAAATATGAGAGCTATTTCACCTGGATCTCCGGCTTCCTCATGCTCTGCATCGTCTATTATGGCGGGGCCGACCTGTTTCTCATCGATCGCCACGTGCTCGATATCAGCGCCCCGGTCGCAATCCTGATTTCGCTGGCGTCGCTGGCCTTTGGCTGGGTCGTCTACGATCTGCTCTGCAGGTCGCCGCTTGGCCGCAACACCTGGGGGCTGATGGCGGTGCTCTATGCCGTGCTGGTCTTCATGGCCTGGGGTTACACGCAGCTTTTCACCGGCCGCGCCGCCTTCCTGCATCTCGGCGCATTCACCGCGACGATCATGTCGGCCAACGTCTTCATGATCATCATCCCGAACCAGAAGATCGTCGTCGCCGATCTGATCGCCGGGCGCACGCCCGATCCGAAATACGGGCAGGTCGCCAAGCAGCGTTCGCTGCACAACAACTATCTGACGCTGCCCGTTATCTTCTTCATGCTGTCGAACCATTATCCACTGGCCTTCGGCACGGCGTTCAACTGGGTGATCGCGGCGCTGGTCTTCCTGATGGGCGTCACCATCCGCCACTGGTTCAACACCACCCATGCCAGGAAAGGCCGGCCAACCTGGACCTGGATCGTCACCGTCATCCTCTTCATGCTGATCATGTGGCTCTCGACGGTGCCGAAGCAGCTGACGGGCGAGACGGATACGGCGGCGGTAACACCCGCCTTTCAGCAATTCGCCGACAATCCGCATTTTCCTGCCGTCAAGCAACTGGTCTCGACACGCTGTTCCATGTGCCACGCCGCCGAGCCCGTCTATGAAGGCGTCGTTCGGCCGCCGAAGGGCGTGGCACTCGAAAACGACGCGGAGATTGCCGCCCATGCCCGCGAAATCTATATACAGGCAGGCCGCAGCCATGCCATGCCGCCCGGCAATGTAACCGATATTACGCCGGACGAACGCAGGCTGCTCATCGCCTGGTTCGAAAGCGCAGTCGAAGGCAAGAAACAATGACGACGACACTTCTGCGCGGCCGCCTGCTTTCCTTTCATCGCGCACCGCTGAGTCTCTCCGACAGCCAGAGTTATCTTTATGAGGAGGACGGCGGCCTTTTGATCGAGGACGGGGTGATCGCCGCAGTGGGCCCGTATGCCGACGTCAAGGCAAGAGCCGCCAAAGACGCGACCGAGATTGATCACCGCCCACATCTGATCATGCCGGGCTTCATCGACATGCATCTGCATTTTCCGCAGATGCAGGTAATCGCCTCTTATGCGGCCAACCTGCTCGAATGGCTGAACACCTATACCTTTCCCGAGGAATGCCGTTTCGTCGAAAGCGCCCATGCCGCAAAGATCGCCACCCACTTCTATGATGAGCTCATCCGCCACGGCACCACGACGGCGGTCGCCTACTGCTCCGTGCACAAGACCTCGGCCGATGCCTTTTTCGCCGAGGCGATGAAGCGCAATATGCGCATGGTCGGCGGCAAGGTGATGATGGACCGCAACGCCCCGCAGGGCCTGCTCGACACGCCCGAGATGGGCTATGACGAGACCCGCCAGGTGATAGCGGACTGGCACGGCAAGGGCCGTAATCATGTCGCCATCACGCCGCGCTTCGCCATCACCTCGACGCCGGCGCAGATGGAGGCGACATCAGCGCTTGCCCGCGAATTTCCCGATCTGCACATCCAGACTCATCTTTCGGAAAATCACGACGAGATCAAATTCACCTGCGAGCTCTATCCGGAGGCGATCGACTATACCGATATTTACGCCCGCTACGGCCTGCTGGGACCCAAAAGCCTGTTTGGCCACGCCATCCACCTGTCCGAACGCGAGGCCGACGTCATGAGCGAGGCGGGCGCCGTCGCCGTTCACTGCCCGACCTCGAACCTCTTCCTCGGTTCCGGTCTGTTCCCGTTGAAGGCGCTGGCGCGGCGCCAGAAGCCGGTCCGTGTCGGCGTCGCCACGGATATCGGCGGCGGCTCCAGCTATTCGATGCTGCGGACCATGGACGAGGCCTATAAGATCCAGCAACTGCTCGGCGAGCGGCTGAACCCGCTGGAAAGCTACTACCTGATGACGCGTGGCAATGCCGAGGCGCTTTCGCTAGCCGACCGGATCGGCACGTTGGGACCCGGCACCGAAGCCGATCTTGTCGTCCTCGATGCGGCTGCGACCCCGGCCATGGCGTTGAAGATGGAAGCCGTGAAGACGCTCCCGGAAGAACTCTTCTTGCTTCAGACGATGGGCGACGACAGAGCCATCGCCGAGACCTACGTGGCCGGCATTGCTTTGAAAGCACGCCTTTGACGATATCGGTTACCCCCGAAAGAGGTAGCGGGAAAGGCCCCAGCATCCGATAACGCTCCTTCTGTAATTCATGTTATCGGCGGTGGTCGCATTCATATGTGAAGAAGGTTCGATTCATGGCCACTCCGCTCACCATTGCCGACCTGAAGAAGCTCGCACGGCGTCGTGTACCGAAGATGTTTTTCGACTATGCGGATTCAGGCGCCTGGACGGAATCGACCTATGCGGCGAATGAAAGCGATTTCGGTGAGATCAAGCTGCGCCAGCGCGTGCTGGTCGACATGAGCAACCGCACGCTCGAAACGACGATGATCGGCCAGAAAGTGTCGATGCCGGTGGCGCTCGCGCCGACCGGCATGACAGGTATGCAGCACGCCGATGGCGAGATGCTGGCGGCGCGCGCTGCAGAGGAATTCGGCGTCCCCTTCACGCTTTCGACAATGAGCATCTGCTCTATCGAGGACGTAGCCTCGGTGACCACGCGACCATTCTGGTTCCAGCTTTACGTGATGAGGGACAAGGATTTCGTCCTCGACCTCATCCGTCGCGCCAAGGCCGTGAAATGCTCGGCGCTGGTGCTGACGGCCGACCTGCAGATCCTCGGCCAGCGCCACAAGGACCTGCGCAACGGCCTCTCGGCACCGCCGAAACTAACTCCGAAACATATCTGGCAGATGGCAACCCGGCCGCTCTGGTGCCTTGATATGCTGAAGACGAAGCGCCGATACTTCGGCAATATCGTCGGCCATGCGAAGAACGTCGCCAATGTCGCCTCCGTGCCCAAGTTTGCACACGAGCAGTTCGACCCGCGGCTCTCCTGGGCGGACGTCGCCTGGATCAAGGAGCAATGGGGCGGTCCGTTGATCATCAAGGGCATTCTCGATCCGGAGGATGCGAAGGCCGCAGCCGACACCGGCGCCGACGCGATCATCGTCTCCAATCACGGTGGCCGCCAACTTGATGGCGCCCCCTCCTCGATCAGCATGCTGCCGAAGATCGTCGATGCCGTCGGCGATCGCATCGAAATCCATCTCGATGGCGGCATCCGCTCCGGCCAGGATGTGCTGAAAGCCGTGGCGCTCGGCGCAAAAGGCACCTATATCGGCCGCCCCTTCCTCTACGGCCTCGGCGCCATGGGCAAGGAAGGCGTCACGCTGGCGCTCGACATCATCCGCAAGGAGATGGACATCACCATGGCCCTCTGCGGCAAGCGCGACATCAACGACATCGACTCCTCGATCATATCAGGGCGGCAATGACTCGCCTCAGAAATTGGCTTCGAGATGCCCCGAGCCAGTCACCAGGCGCTGACGGAAGCCCGTGATGCCGCCTGAAGGACTTGCCAGACACCTGTCGCGAATCTCTGCATCAACCGCCTGCCGTCCTATTCAGCATAGCGGCTGACCATCCGCCGCAATGAACAGAAGGATCGCGAACGTCACGAGACCGATGGCGAGCGCAAAACGCTGTTGCCGGACGATGCGGCGCGATCCGGCAATTCGCGTCTCCAGGCTGGGTGACGTCTTCTCCGGCTTGCGAAGCCGCATCCGGGACAACAGGTCGTCGATGGCGGCAAGACCGGCGGCCTCTGTCTCGTGGCTCGACGCTAGGCGAAACAACAGCGCGTCGAAGAGCAGATGGATCGCCAGCGCAAGGACGATCAGGCAGAAAACGAGCAACAACAGCCAGCCGAGCGATGGAGCGAAGCCTCGATGGCCCGAGGTGATCGGGCCCACGATCAGTGGCAGCAGCGCTGTCAGCCCGCAGGAGATTGAATTGCGGCCGAGACTTCGTGCAGCCGCCAAGGCCGTGGTATTCCACTGCGTCATTGCAAGCTCTCCGTCACGACATGGATGCTTTCAACGGGCAGATGAACACGCCAGCCCGCCCGCTCGATCAGCCGCTGCGCTTCGGCTGGATTTTCGCAACGCCGGCTGATGAGCAGCCAACGCACGATGACGCAGGCGCTCCGCTGGAAGCCGAGCGCACAGCAGACGAGGACCGGCCCCTGTTGGCGCGCAACCTCGATGAGGTTCGCTGCCGCTTGCGTCTGGGTCTCGTCAACGCCGGTAAGATCAAGAGTAGGAAAACTGCACCAGCGCGTTGAGGTCCCGCTCGGGCGCTGCAATTCGCCGGTGATGTCGATCACCGTGGCAAAACGGTCAGCCTCGTGGCGACGCGGAAAACGACCGAGATGGACGCCATCGGCGATCACCACGGACGCCGGCATTTTCCGGGTCCAGAGCCAAACGTTGATGATAGCGCCGAGCCGGTAGGGCGCCAGTAGCCAGCGGCTGGCAAGCGCGATCCGCCCATCGACGCGTTTCTGGAAGATCTGCGGGCCGGCGCCGAAATATCCAGCTGCGACGATCGCCAGTGCGACAGCCGGCCAGAGCAACAGAAGTGCTGCGGCCGATAGAGGAGTGAAGAGCGCTGCAAGGCCGAGAAACGCGGCGGCGCCGCACAGATAGTAGATCCCGAGACGGCGCGACTTTGGATCGCCGCTCAACGCGAAATTCGCAAGAGGGGAACCGGCGTGGCGCGGGAAAAGCCAGGCGGCAAACAGACCGAGCAACACGCCGGTCGGTATGTCCATGACGTGATGCTGCCACGTCGTCATGACCGAGGCGCCGATAAGGAAGCACCAGAAGTGCCAGACGAGCCGGGCCCTCTTCGGCAGCCGGCCGCGCAGATGGTCCCAGATCACCACCAGCAGCGCGATATGCAGCGACGGCGCCTGGTTGAACGGCTTATCGAAGCCGCCGAGGACGGCGAACATGAAACCGGGCAGACCGCTCGTTGCCGGCCGTACAAAGGTTGCTTCGAGCGGAAACGCGATAAAACAGGCGACCGCGATCAACTGGATCGTCAAATAGCGCCTCGCGAGTAGATCCACCTCGCGCGGCGTCGTATTG